>JBLHMP010000105.1:0-11237 GCA_047623555.1 Granulosicoccus sp. | reverse complement strand
TTTTCACCCACCCTACGCTGGGAATGTAGGGTGGGTGAAAACCCACGCTGGGGAGAGAGCCAATGACTGAACGCCTCTACCTCTACGACACCACCTTGCGTGATGGCCAACAAACGCAAGGCGTGCAATTCTCGACCACCGAGAAACTCCAGATCGCCGAGGCATTCGACACGCTTGGTCTGGACTATATCGAGGGCGGCTGGCCCGGTGCCAACCCCACTGATTCGGCGTTTTTTGAGGCTGTGCCCAAGACCCGCGCCAAACTCACCGCTTTTGGCATGACCAAACGCGCCGGGCGCTCGGCTGAAAACGATGATGTGCTGGCCGCTGTGATGAATGCCGGCACCACATCCATCTGTCTGGTCGGCAAATCGCATGATTATCATGTCAAAACCGCGCTGGGCATCAGCCTTGCCGAGAACACCGAAAACATCGCCAAATCAATGGCCTATATCGTCGATCAGGGCCGCGAAGCGCTGTTTGATGCGGAACATTTCTTTGACGGGTTCAAAGCCAACCCTGCCTATGCTCTTGAGGCGATTATGGCGGCCTATAACGCCGGTGCGCGCTGGATTGTGCTATGTGACACCAATGGCGGCACGCTGCCGCATGAGGTTTCCCAGATCGTCAGCGACGTCATCGCCGCCGGTATTCCGGGTGATCGGCTTGGCATCCACACCCATAACGACACCGAAAACGCGGTGGCCAACACGCTGGCCGCGATCAACGCCGGGGTGCGGCAATTGCAGGGTACGTTGAACGGCTTGGGTGAACGGTGTGGCAATGCCAATCTGACATCGCTGATCCCGACGCTGTTGTTGAAAGAACCATATGCCAGCCAGTTTGAAACCGGCATTGACCTTGATGGCCTTGCCAGTTTGACCCGTGTTAGCCGGATGCTGGACGATATCCTGAACCGGGTGCCGATGAAGCAGGCGGCCTATGTTGGCGCCTCGGCCTTTGCCCATAAGGCCGGGTTGCATGCCAGTGCGATCCTGAAAAACCCGGATACCTATGAACATGTTGAACCGTCGCTGATCGGCAATGAGCGGATAATCCCGATGTCCAATCAGGCCGGTCAATCCAATCTGCGCCGTCGTCTGGCCGAGGCTGGTCTGGATGTGCCCAAGGGTGATCCGGCGCTGGGCCGCATTCTTGACCGCATTAAGGAACGCGAAGACGACGGTTATGCCTATGACACGGCGCAGGCTTCGTTTGAGTTGCTGGCGCGCGATGAACTGGGCCTGATGCCCGAGTTCTTTGAGGTAAAGCGTTACAAAGTCACCGTTGAGCGGCGCAAGAACAAACACAACAAAATGGTCAGCCTGTCTGAAGCCGTGGTCGTGGTCACGGTAAACGGCGAAAAAAAGCTGTCGGTGAGTGAATCGATGGACGCATCAGGCAGTGACCGGGGGCCGGTGAATGCGCTGTCCAACGCGCTGGCCAAGGATCTGGGGCCGTATTCGGCGATCATCAACGACATGCGGCTGGTTGATTTCAAGGTGCGCATCACCCAAGGCGGTACCGAGGCCGTGACCCGCGTTATCATTGACAGCGAAGACGGGCAGGGGCGGCGCTGGGCAACCGTGGGCGTTAGCGCCAATATAATTGATGCGTCGTTTGAGGCCCTGTTGGATGCGATCCGTTGGAAACTGGTGCGCGATGTGGCAGGAGGTTAAAAGTAACCTTGACGTTACACATTCAGCGCTATATGTAACCTAAAAGTTACAAATGGAGCGTGCAATGACCGTTGAGACATTACAAATCATCCGCCGATATGTGTTCCTGATAATCGGCCTGACCTGCGTGGGATATGCGATGATGTATCTGGTTTTGGGCCTGTCAGGCGTGCTTAGCCCGTTCTTGCCAGGTGTTATCGGCCTGCTCGGCGGCGCGACCATTTGGGGCGCCAGCCTGGTTGGCGGGCATTCGGTAGCCAATGCGGTGTTTGATGAATTGTCGCGGCAGGAATGGGGCAAAGCGTTAAAGTTTGGCTATTGGCAGGCTGTGGGGTTGTACCCGGTGTTTGGCATGTTGCTTTGGCTGGGACTGGTTGAACCGATGCAAAGCTTTGCAGTGATGGGAACCCTTACTGGAGGCGTGCCGCTGTTGTATTATTGCTGGCTTGATGGGCGAGGGTAGGCGCGTGATATTGCTCAATAGGGTTAAGGAATTGCGTAAAACCACCGGGTTAACACAGGCACAGCTGTCGGTTGCAACCGGAGTGTCACGTAAGACCATCAACACCATCGAAAACGGCGTGTTCAATCCAAGCACCGTATTGGCATTGCGATTGGCAAGGGTATTAGGGGTGTCGGTAGAAGACATATTTGAATTGACGGGCGAGGTTTGAGTGATGGAAGTTGTCGTTAAAATACTGGTGGTTTCAGCGGTGATAACGCTGTTTTTGGCGCTGGGTTTGATCGCTTCGCAATGGCCAAAGACACTATCGGCCACTAATGGAGGTCTGGATTTTTCTAACCAGAGGTCAGGTGTGGATGTTGGCCAAACACCTGTGACAATGCGCGACGGGTTTGATCTGCAAATCCGTGACTATCCAGATGCTTACGGGCCGTTATTGATCCTTGTGCATGGCTCTGGCTGGCACGGCCATCAGTTCCTGTCGCTCGCGGCTGGCTTGCAGGATGTCGCACATGTTGTGGTGCCGGATTTGCGCGGCCACGGCCCAAATCCGGGGCGTCGCGGCGATATCGACTATATCGGGCAGCTTGAGGACGATCTGGCGGATTTGATCAAAGCCACCGCAAAACCCGGACAAAAGGTGGTGCTGCTTGGCCATTCCTCGGGTGGCGGATTGGTCACGCGCACGGCAGGCGGATCACACGGCATGTTGCTGGACGGTGCGATATTACTGGCGCCGTTCCTGAAACATGACGCGCCGACAACGCGACCGGGGTCGGGGGGCTGGGCAAATGTGCTGTTACGGCGGATCATCGGTTTAAACATGCTGAATGCCGCCAAGATCACCGCATTGAACCACCTGCAGGTGATCCAGTTCCGCTTTCCGGCCTCAGTTTTGGACGGCCCATTGGGCGACACTGCGACCACTGGCTATTCATTTCGACTAAATACATCCTATGCGCCGCGTGGCGATTATCTTGGTGATGTCGCCGCATTGCCGGAATTTTTGTTGATCGTCGGCGAAAAGGACGAAGCATTTATTGCGGCTAAATACCAACCCTTGATGTCTGGTGTGACGGACAAGGGGCAGTACCTATTGGTGCCGGACACCGGCCATCTGGCAATCGTAGACGCGCCGACCACATTGACAGCTATCAGGACCTTTCTGAATGAAATTTGATGCCGACCTAACAGCCTGCGCCGATTTGGTGCAGCGCGCCGATCCCGACCGCTTTATGGCGACAATGGCGTCTCCGGTGGCTGCGCGTCGCGTGCTGTTTCCGCTGTTTGCGCTGAATATCGAAATCGCCCGGGCACCCTGGGTAACACAGGAGGCGATGATCGCAGAAATGCGCCTGCAATGGTGGCGTGATGCAGTGGATGAGATTGCCAAGGATGGGGTGGTGCGGCGTCATCAGGTGGTGACACCTTTGTCGGGCGTGCTAACACCGGATATGGCGGCGTTGCTGGATGAAATGATTGCGGTGCGGCGCTGGGATATCTACCGCGACCCGTTTGAGGATACCGCCCATTTCCAACGTTATATTGACCAAAGCTCTGGCACCTTAATGTGGGTCGCCGCGCGTACATTGGGCGAAGCAGACGAACAGGTGGTGCGCGATATCGGCTATGCAACTGGCGTGGCAAATTGGTTCCGGGCGATCCCGGCGCTGGTTGATCGCAAACGTATCCCGCTTTTGGACGGTACGCCGGACGGGGTCCGGGCTCTGGCACAAGAGGCATTGTCACGACTAGACGGGGCCCAGAAAGCCCGTGCAAAAGTGTCAAAAACAGCCAGTTCCGCTCTGTTGGTCGGATGGCAGACAGCGGCCATTTTGCGTCAGGTAATCCGAGATCCCAATCGGGTGGCAAACGGTGCGTTGGGCCAAAGCGAAGCCGCCAAACGCGCCTCGCTGATGTTTCGCGCTGCAACCGGTCGCTGGTAGCGCCGTCTCCAATTTTTTCTCGTCCAAAATACCTCCGCCGGAGGCATCCGCCCGTGGGATATGACCTCACGGAGCAACAACAAAAACAACGTCTGAACGGCAGTGTAGGGTGGGTGAAAACCCACGCTACACCTTATGATTTCTGTTGTTAGACCCTACCGCTGCTAGGCCGCCTCGGGGTCCGGTCGCATCACCAACCACAGCAATGCTCCACCGGCCAATGCCAGCAACGGGATCATCGCCATGTTCACCGCGGTCCAGCCTTCGACTGCTGTGCCGCCCGAACAATTCATCAGCCCACCCGATGCCAAGGACGCCAGCGTTACGCCGCCAAACACCAGCAAGTCATTCAACCCCTGCATCCGCCCACGCTCTTGTGGTTCATGCGCCCCAGCCAGCATCGTTGTGGCGCCGATAAAGCCGAAATTCCAGCCGACGCCCAACATGATCAATGCCACAAAGAAGTTGCCCAGCTCCACGCCATTCATCGCCACCAACCCAGCCGCCAACAGGATCACCAATCCGGTGCCCATGATCCGCTCAACCCCAAACCGATTGATCAGATGTCCGGTGACAAAAGACGGCGCAAACATCGCCAGCACGTGACCTGTTACAACATCTGCTGCGTTGTTCTGGGTAAACCCACAGCCAACCACCGCCAAAGGTGTCGACGTCATCATCAGGTTCATCAATGAATACGACACCGTGCCACAAATCACCGCCACTGCAATACGTGGTGTTTTGATCAATTCCCAACGGGTGCGTCCGCGCGGCGCATCTGCCGTTGGGGCATCTGGTGTGGGAATATCCAGCATGAAAAACAGCCCGGATCCAATCACATTGATCACGATCACCATGATATAGGCGCCAAGAAACGGCACCACAAAGGCGTCACTGGTCAGTTTCAAAAGTTGCGGCCCAATGATCGCCGAGGCCAAGCCACCGGCCATCACATAGGAAATCGCTTTGGAACGGTATTCATCTGACGCTGTGTCCGTGGCGGCAAAGCGGTAAAAACCATGCGCGCTCATGTATATACCGGTCAAAAAACTACCACAGAGGAATATCTCGAACGATCCCAGGTAAAGCCCCGTCGCCCCGACAATAGCGCCAAGTCCGCCGCCGGTTGCGCCGACCAGAAACCCGGTACGGCGGCCATATTTCTGCATGATGGCCGACATCGGTGTTGCCATGAACATCGACGACAACACGATCAGCGAAATCGGCAGCGTTGCCAGGCAGATATTTGAGGCAAGCGATTGCCCGGCCAATCCGCCGATAATAAAGATAATAGGCATCTGCGCGCCAAGAAATGCCTGCGCAGCCACCAGCACCATCACATTTCGTTTGGCGCGTGTATCGTTAACTTGTGTCATAATGTCATGCGTATCTTTGAATACGACCGGGTACAAGCGGCTTGCACCTGTGCGCACGCGGCGTAATGTCCGCGCATGGTAAACGATGCAAACACCCCTAGACACTTGTTGTTACTGGCCGGTTCCGGCGAGGCGCGGGTTCTTGCCGAGCGCTTGGCCCTACAGGGTCAGATGCGGGTCACGGCATCGTTACTCACAACGCCGCGCAGCTTTGGCGCACTGGCGATTCCCACGCGAGTGGGGGCGTTTGGTGGCAAGGACGGGCAGGCGCGGTATTTGCGCGACCAGCGGATAACAGCGGTGTTGGACGCCACGCACCCGTTTGCGGATCGAATTAGTGCGCAAACGGCAGAGGTCTGTGCCGAACTTGGCCTACCATATGCACAGGTTTTGCGCCCGGATTGGCAGCCAACCGCCGCGGATCACTGGCAAGAGGTTGCCAGTGAAGCCGCCGCCGCCGCCTTGCTGACAAGCGGACAGCAGGTGTTCACCACCACCGGACGCGCCACGCTGGATGGTTTGGTCCGCAACCGCGCGGCGCAATTCTTTGTGCGCCAGATGGAGCCTCGCAACGACGAGGCAAGCCGACCCAACGTGACCTATATTTCGGGCAAAGGCCCGTTTTCGGTTGCCGATGAAATCGAAACCCTGCGTGCCTTGAATATCGACGTTCTGGTTGTCAAAAACAGCGGCGGTGTGCCCAGCCGAACCAAGCTCGACGCCGCCCGCGCCCTTGGGATCAAGGTGATCCTGATTGCCCGCCCACCGCTTTTGGACGTTCGGCGGCTGGAAACGGTCAAGGCCGCACTGGACTGGATAGACGCCTTATGAACATTGGACGCATCATTCATTCCCCGGCCTGTGTTGCCGAAGGCGCCGATTGGCTGGCTTCTTATGATCCGCGCTTTGCCGCCGCTTTAGAACAAACCGGTACGCTGCCCTTGCGCCTGCGCCCCGACGGATTTGCCCAGCTTCTGAGCGCCATTGTCAGCCAACAGGTCAGCGTTGCCTCGGCCAACGCGATATGGGGGCGGATGCAACAGGCCCGCCTGACCGGCCCACGCAAGATCATGGCCGCAAGCGAGGATGATTTGCGCGCCGTCGGGCTTAGCCGTCAAAAGATCCGTTACGCCTATGCGCTTGCCGAGGCGCGGATTAACTATAAAGCCCTGCGTGAGGCGCCCACGGAAGAGGTGATGGCAACATTGGTGCAGGTGCCAGGCATTGGCGCATGGACGGCGGAAATTTACGCTATGTTCTCGCTGGGCCGTGCAGATGTGTTTGCGCCGGGTGATCTGGCGTTGCAGGAATCAGCACGGGTGTTATTTGATTTGCCAGAGCGACCAAAAGAAAAACAGTTTCGCCATATGGCACAAGACTGGGCCCCGTGGAGATCAGTTGCGGCGCGCCTGTTATGGGCCTATTACCGCGTAGCCAAAAACCGGGAAGGAATCCGATGACCAGAGTGTTGAATGCAGTCCGCAAAGCGTCGAAATCGAGGGACGTCAATTCGATTGTGGTGTTCCTGCATGGCTATGGGGCCAATGGCGCCGACCTGTTGGGGCTGGCCGATCCACTTGGGGATCATCTGCCCGACACGTTGTTTGTCGCGCCCGATGCGCCCGAGGATTGTGAAGGTGCCCCAATGGGGTTTCAGTGGTTTCCGATTCCGTGGATTGATAATTCGTCCGAAGAAGAGGCCGAGCGCGGTATGCAATCGGCTGTTGGCGATCTAAACGCGTTTTTGGATGCGCTGATGGTGGACGAAGATGTGCTGCCCGAACAGGTGTTGTTGTTTGGCTTTTCCCAAGGCTCAATGATGGCATTACATGTCGCGCCGCGCCGCGAAGATGCCGTAGCCGGGGTTGTTGCGTTCTCGGGGCGTTTGCTGGCACCAGAATCGCTCGTGGACGAAGTTGTCGTCCGCCCGCCGATCCTATTGGTGCATGGCGACGCCGATGATGTGGTGCCGCCACAATCATTGCCTGCCGCCGCCGAGGCGTTAGAGCAGGCCGGGTTTACCGATGTTTTCGCCCATATCATGAAGGGCACAGGTCACGGCATCGCAGAGGATGGTCTGAGCGTGGCTTTGGCGTTTATGCGTGACAAGCTAGGCCTGTAATGCAGATCGCGACGCGTCAAATGTTGGCCTCGGATGTTGCCGAGGCCTGCGCGCTGCTCAATGAAATCATTCGCGCCGGGGGCACGACCGCCCACGAGGTGGCATTTAGCGATGCCACCTTTGCGCAGGAATTCCTAAGCCATGCCAATCTGATCTGCTGCCATGTGGCGCTGGATGATCGGGGCGTTGTTGCCGGGTTTCAGACGCTGTGGCGTGATGTCGACCATAGCTATGCAGATATCGCCACATTTGCGCGCCTTGCCCCGGTGTTGCGCGGCGTTGGCAGGGCTTTGTTTCAGGACACTGCCACATTTGCGCGTGCTGCGGGGCTTTCCGAGATCAACGCAACCATCCGGGCAGATAATGTACCAGGGCTTGGCTATTACTCCAAGATGGGTTTTGTTGATTTTTCAACGGCTTGCGCGATTGCTTTGACGGATGGCACGCCGGTTGACCGGATATCGAAACGATTTAATCTGAGTTGAATTTATTCAAATAGGAAAGACTAACATGCTGATCGTAAACGGAAATTTAGAACTTAACCCGGATAATATTGCTGCCGCGCCCGAGGCGATTTCGGCGATGGTGGCGGAAACCGTGAAAGAAGACGGCTGTCAGACCTATGAGTTTTCACAGGTGATTGGCACCGCTTCGATATTCCGCATTTATGAAGAATGGGACGATGCCGCCGCCCTAGCTGCGCATGCAAAAACGCCGCATATGGCCATATTCAGGGCCGCGGTGGCAGAGATCGGCGTGGTGTCGCGCGCGCTTTGGACGATTGAGGCCGGAAAGAAAACGCCTCTGGGCTAATGTCGGCCCAGGTGCCAAGGTCTAACCCGTCCAGCGTGATGGGACCGATGGCATAGCGGATCAGGCGCAGGGTCGGGTGGCCGATGGCGGCAGACATACGGCGTACCTGACGATTACGCCCTTCGGTGATAGTCAGGCTGATCCAGCAATCGGGCACTGATTTGCGCACCCGAATTGGCGGGACGCGTGGCCAAAGGTTTGCTGGCTCCTCAATCCGCTCTACTTTGGCGGGGCGGGTTTTGCCGTCTTTCAGGGTGACGCCGGTGCGTAGGCTGGCCAATGCCGCCTCATCCGGGATGCCTTCGATTTGCACCCAATAGGTCTTGGGCTGTTTGGATCGAGAATCCGCGATGCGGGCCTGTAGTGGCCCGTTATCTGTAAGTAACATCAACCCTTCGCTGTCGCGATCCAACCGGCCGGCGGCATAGACGCCGGGCAGGGTGATGAAGTCTGACAGCGTCCAGCGTTTGGCGGGCGTGTCCGAGTTATCGGTGAACTGCGTCAGTACATCGAAGGGTTTGTTGAATTTGATTAGCCGTGTCATGGCAATGTCGTACTCTGACCCTAGGGATGTAGGCAAGGGCGACATCGAGATATAGTGGAAAATCAACACTTGCCAGTAACTAACCACGATATATAGTTGGCCTTATATCGGGGCGGGCTCCCCGCCTTGATACTGGTTTAGCGGTCCGCAGGGTGAGGGTGGAGTCAGTATGAACGGTGAATTCAGAACGGAATTTGTGCGCGACCCGGCGGTGTTAAAGAAACATCCGGCTTTGGTGCTGAATGCCGATTATCGCCCGCTGTCTTATTATCCGTTATCTTTGTGGACCTGGCAGGATGCAGTTAAGGCGGCGTGGCTGGACCGCGTTGATATTGTCGCGGAATACGATGAAGTTGTGCACAGCCCAAGTACCGAAATCCGCATCCCGTCGGTGGTGGTGTTAAAGGATTACGTAAAGCCACAAAAACGCGTGGCCTTCACGCGGTTCAACCTGTTCCTGCGCGATGAATTTTGTTGCCAATATTGCGGCGGCCGGGGTGATCTGACCTTTGATCACGTGGTGCCACGCGCCGCAGGGGGCGTGACCAGCTGGCAGAACGTGGTTGCGGCCTGCAGCCCGTGCAATCTGCGCAAAGGCGCAAAATCGCTACACCGGGTTGGCATGAGTTTGCGCAAACCACCGCGCCAGCCTGCGGCAGAGGAATTGCGCAACACAGGTCGGAAATTTCCGCCCAACCATCTGCATGAGAGTTGGATGGATTTCTTGTATTGGGATGCCGTACTCGAAGCCTGAATTATGCCACTGCGCGGCTGTAAGGTGACACATATACTTGCAGTAACGAGCAGGGGCGAGCTGAACCACTGTTTTTAAAAGAAAATAATCAAAAATGCAGGGTTTCTTTCGAACGAAACTTTTGTCATTCAGTAAACACCAAAAAGAGCTTTTTAAGGTCGATTGAAGCAATAATGAGGATTGGGCTGTGGATTGTCAAACCGCCGTTCAACAGCGATTAAACGCCCATTTATAAGGGGTTTATCGATGAACACCCCCGCCAGAAGGCCCATATTTAAAATCCGAACATTCCAAGTCATCGGAAAGTTTGAATTTGAGTGGAGTATTCGGTGCAATTCCTTGTTATAATTCAGTATTAGCGGGGTTTTTCCAATCCATTGATTAGGGCTAACCTTCCACTGATTTTCACCGTTATCCGCGAAGTTGTTAGCCCCGGCTAAACGTGTGCCCGGACCAGATTACTTCGCCAATAATGTTGTCGAGCAGTTCTTGCATGTCAGACCCAGAACGCTCCTCGTCTGGATATTCCTTGTCGGAGCTATCACTCTGGATCACCAGCCCGGCATTTCCGAACCTCCTCAGACGCTTTACGCGAGCGCCATTGTCGCCATCGACAAAGGCATAAATCCTACCACTGCGAATTGCGAAGCGGTCGCGGTCAACAAGAACGAGATCGCCATCAAAGAGAGTGGGTTACATACTGTCGCCTTTGACGCTCAGAAGCGCAGCCATGCCAGACGAAACGCTCATACGGTGAAGCCATGCTTTGCTGAAAACAAGATGCTCAACTGGCGCGTTTTCATCATTAATCGCACCGCTCCCAGCGGCGAGAAAAACATCATAACGAGGGATGGCTTCAAGGTCCTGACCAATGGCCTTATTGTGAAGTTCGGTCAGTCGCTCCGCAACCTTAATTGGTCCGTTTGGGTCATTCAGTTCGCCCAGTTGGTTTTGTATGAATTCGACGATCCGAACGTGTGAGTGTTGTTCCCAAAAGGTAATTGAAACGCCCAGGGCATTGCAAAGCATGGCAAGATTTGAGGCCGTAATGTCGCGGCCATCAAGGTAGCTCCTAAGAACGCCTACCGGCACACCGATTTGACGAGAAAACGGCCTCAGCGACAAACCGGTCGCCATCTACAATCTCCCGCCTTGCAACCGGGAGTGGCCACACTTTCAAAAGATTGTGAATGCGTAGTGATCTGAATCTACCGATGTACCGTATTTCGACTGAACGGGTAGAAAAAGCCGTGGCCTGGATTTCTGGTAATTTCCCGAACGACACTCAATGGCCACCCAGTATGCCGGGGTCAAATGTAGACGAAAGCGGCAATGTCGTGCCCGACCAACCGCGCCCGCGTGTTCAATGGGCAGCTCCAAACGCCGCATCTGGCGTAAGATACATATTGGCGCCGATGAGGAAACGCTGGAGGTTCGGGCCGTAAAAGTCACCACTGGCAATATTGGGGATGCTCCCGTATTGCCGGAACGTTTGAACCAAATCCCTGCCGATCAGGTCATCAGCAGTGTCACCGCAGAC
>JBLHMP010000104.1:0-11425 GCA_047623555.1 Granulosicoccus sp. | reverse complement strand
GCCATACCGCTCTGCAAGACCCCATGCAGGTTCGTCGCTCGCCTAGATGGCAGCCCGTATCTTAGGCGTTGTTGTCGCCTGGCTATGAAGATCGATCAACATTTAGCGCCCTTCCGAATGTCACCTAAAACCGATCTTGCCATGAAAAATGCAGAACGGAGAGGATCTATGTGATCATCCGGGATGGAACATCTAAACACAAAACGGTCACTCAACATTCACCCCTCCCTTTTGGGGAGACGTGAATCAGAACTCAGCTCAAATGAGAAACCTGAATCTTAATAAGTCCTAGTCTGTTTTGAAAAACTCAAACTAAAGCCAACAACTTGACGATACCCTCCCGCGTGAAACTGCGACCGCTTGTCTGGCTCTTAGTTTCAAATCAGACAAAAACGCCGGACATGACGATTGCCAGCCCAATCAGTCCAACTGCGATTTTGGCCACATATTTCTCAAGCGCAATCAGACCGTAACTCAACACCGCTAGGCCTACGGCCATTCTCAGAAAGGCCGTTAATGCCGCCACGGGGGTTTCGGCAACCCTCAAAATATCTGGATTGGCAATCATCCCCAGTGGAATGACATAAAGCCCCACCCCCAGCGCCATTGCCGTCAAAGCAACCTTTATCCAATTCTCACCAACCATTCCCGCGGCGATAAACACGGCACCGCATACTGGCGGGGTAATGGTCGACAACAAGGCAAACCAAAACACAAACAGATGTGCCTGCAGTGGTTCTAACCCTTGCTGGATCAACGCCGGACCAGCCACCGAAACGCATATGACATAAGCGGCCGTGGTCGGCACCTCCATGCCCAGCACAAGACAGGCTAGCGCCGTCAGCAGCAACGATGGCCACAACAGACCACCCGAACCGGACAGGATCAGCGACGTGATTTTCACACCCAACCCGGTGATCGACAACACGCCGATGATGATTGAGGCGCAAAAGATGATCGATGCAATCATGGCGATCTGACGTGCCGCATTCATCAGCGCCGACGTTACTCGCTCAAAAATCTGCTTGGGATCAAACCGTGCCTCACGGTTGAACAGCAATAACACCGCTCCGGTCAGAATCGCCAGGCAGGCGGCATATTGCGGCGTGAAACCGCCACCGAACATACCCCACAACAACACCGAGAACGGTATCATGAAAAACCCCGAGGTGATCAGCACATCGCGCGCTGACGGTTGTTCACTAGCCTCGATACCACGCAAGTCGAACCGGCTGGCATAGGCGTTGATGCCGACCCAGACGGCAAAAAAATACAAAATTGCAGGCAAGATGGCCGCAGCCATGATGTTGGTATACGACACGCCGGTCAGCTCGACCATCACGAACGCCCCTGCCCCCATCAACGGCGGCATTATCTGCCCCCCTGATGAGGCCACGGCCTCGACTGCGGCGGCCAGGCGTTTGGGATAACCCAGCTTGGTCATCGCGGGCAAAGTGATGGCTCCGGTCGATGCTACATTCGCCGAGGCCGACCCCGAGATGGACCCAAACAGCGCCGAAGAAATCACCGAAACTTTGGCAGCACCGCCCTTGAGACGCCCCGCGGCAGCGGCGGCCACATTCATAAAGCCCTTCCCGGCCTCGCCGGCGTTCAGAACCGCACCAAAGATTACAAAGATCGACACGACCCCCACGGAGACCGCCGTCAGGCTGCCCCAGATGCCGCCTTCGGCAATCGTCAGGGTCCCCAGAAAACTGCGTAAAGGGGTGCCGGTATGACCAAATTCTCCCGGAATCGCAGAACCAAACAGCGCGTAGACCATCGCAGATATTGCCACCAAAGGCAGGGGCCAGCCAATCGCCCGCCGTGCCGCCTCGATCACGCAAACCAGCAGAACAACGGCAATACCGATCTGGAAATTACCCTCAAGAAATCCGTATTGATCGCCCAGCATGTCATGGTTCAATGCGATCCAGATAGCGGCTGAAACTCCCAGCATCGACAGCATCAGCCCAGAAGCCAGTTCGCCCCTGGATTTAGCGGCAAACACAAACACCCAGGGCAGAACAAACGCCAAATGCAGTGGGCGACTGACCAGATTAGGCACGAGCCCCCAAAAGATCAGCCCCAGATGAAACGCGACCATTAGCGCAGCCAATCCCAGCCAGAACAGGCGCATGGATGTTGAGTGTTGTGGCATCACCATCGTGATCAGCGACCTCTAAATAGCAGGGCCGGGCAATTTCCTGCCCGGCCATTTCATTAGACTAGTTAGTCTACTTTTGAGCATCCGTCAGATCGAACCCGGCCTCGGTGTAATACTTGAGGGCGCCAGGATGGATTTGGCCTGTGATATTGGCCATCAGGCCCCGATCAACACCATTCCACCACGGGGTGGCGTCGCCCATCATCGCTTTACCCTCCCAATAGGTCTTGGTCAGCGCATAGGCGGTGTCGTCGTCCATTTTAGTCGTTGTGTATGCCACAACCGGAAGCGATGTGGTGACAATATCGCTCTCTTGGCCGGCATATGTTCTCGCCGGAATCACCAGTCGTGCGCGCTTGCTTTTGGTGATTTGTTCGTCATTCAACGACAGGACAACCACTCCGGTCGAGGCCGCAGCCTCTATCACGTTTGGTGCCGGAAACGAGCCTGCAGTGACAAAACCGTCGATCTGACCGTTCTTCAGGGCAGGCACAGCGCCGGACAGTTCCACATCCGCAATCTCGACTTTACCTTCCAAGCCAAACAGCTTGAGGTATTTGGCCCCTTCGCGCGCACCGAAAGAGCCCTTGCCCAGCAGGATGGTCTTGCCTTCCAACCCGGCGAAATCGGTAACGCCTGATGCTTCGGACATGACAAAATGCATTGTCAGAGACGGAATCGGGAACAGCGCGCGGATCTCGGCAAAGGCCGGATCGCTCTTGTCCTTGAACATGGCCTTGCCGTCCTGGGCCAGTCGCACCAGCACCGGAGGTGTGGTAAACACATAGTCTCCGCCACGGGCTTTGACTTCCATCACGTTCTGGACCGAGCCCTGGCTTTCCTCGACCGTGACGATGATGTTTCCGTCTGATCCGGCCTTCATGGCTTCGGCAATCTGGACTGCCATCTGGTAATAGGATGACGTTGTCTTGGCTGATTTGTAGGTAACACGCGTTTCGGAAAAGGCCGACGTGGCCGCCAGGCCCGCAAGCGCAAGAGCCGCGGCGAAAAGCTTAAAGAATTTGGTCATTTTTGTCTCCTTGATGAACCCTGGAATTGTTTGCCAAGCATTCACCGACATTCTCCAAATAGAATGCCTTCGTCCACATGGTGTGGTTGTTTTGAGCCTCAATCAAGCCTCTTGTGCAAGTTGCACCGTGAATTAGACGCAATCTTTTAGTCTCGGTGGACAATTTGGAACGCCGCGGAGAGCGACCCTACGTTAAACTCGGGCGGCTTTCATACGCAAACGTAGAACACACCACCCTGTCCGGCTCTGGATCAATCGTTCGGAAAAGCCGAAGTCACACCCTCGCTACATTGCCGCCCTTCGCATCAATTTGCCGAATTTTTTGGCTGAACGTATCCGCGATTTGGGCAGCATCGCGCAACACCTTGGCGGTTTCAAGGCTCAACGCCTCGCCGTTCCTGACAACCCATTCCCCATCAATCATAACATCACGCACATCGGTGGCATTTGCCGCGAACACCAGAGCTGCGTAGATATCGTAAATTGGCATCATCCTTGGGGCCGCCAAAGACGCGCGCACGAGATCAGCGCATTTTCCAACCTCTAACGACCCGGTTTTGTTATCCAAACCAAGAACTCTGGCACCTTCAATGGTCGCCATTTTCACGATATCACGAGCGGGCATGGGTTTTCTGCTGCCGCCAAGCAGCTTTGCAAACATCGAAGCCGGGGCCATTTGTGCGACTATGTCCAGCGTATTGCCGCTCATCGCGCCATCACTTGCCAGTCCCACGGCAATGCCGCTCTGACGCATTGCCTCAACTGGCGCGATGCCCCGGCCAGCTTTGGCATTAGAGCGCGCATTATGTGCAACGCTAATACCCCGCGCGGCCAGTGTGCTGATCTCGTCAGGCGTAACCTCAAGGCAATGCGCCATGATGGCACCGGGCGACAATATCCCTGTCCGGTCAGCCAGCTCGACCGGGCGACACTGGTAATGGGTGGAACACCAGTCCATTTCCGTCTTCATCTCAGCCAGATGCATTTGAATGCGTATATCCGGGTTATCCGCAACATATCGAGCAACGCGCTCCATAATCTCAGGCCCCGTAGAATAGGGCGCGTGCGGCGCAATAGAGGCCGTAATGCGGTCATTGTCGCGGAATTCATCCCGCAGATCGTCGACCAGGCCAAAGCCCTCATCAAAACTGCTGTGATCCGGCGGGTTAAAGTCCGCCAGCGTTTGCCCGACGACGCCGCGCATCCCTGCCCCGCCAAGAACACGCCCGACTTCTTGCTCAAAATAGTACATGTCAGCCGTTGCTGTCACGCCGCCCAATATCATTTCAAGCGCCGCCAAACGGGCACCGATGCGCACCAATTCCGGGGTTACAGCTTCGCGCTCCAGTGGCAGAATATAGCGAAACAACCTGTCATCAACGTCTTCGCCCAGACCGCGGAACAGCGTCATTGGCATGTGGCAATGTGTGTTAACCATGCCAGGCATGATCAGATCGCCATCTAAATCTATGGTTTCATCCACCGTCAATTCCGGCGCGGCCCCATCGCCAAGAGCCGCGATAAGCCTGTCCTCTACGAGAATCCAGCCTCTGGAAAACTCGTCAAAATCGCGGTTCATCGTCAGAATGCGGGCATTGTGTAGAAGGGTGCGCATGGTTTGAGATAGTCCAGTACCGGCAATGGATGACGAGAACTCAACAAACTTGACAAGTCGCCATATTTTAAGGTTAATCGTTTAATCACACTAGGGGTTTGATTTTGACAAATCAAAAGAAAATTGCGCGCGACCTCGGAATTTCGGTGGCCACGGTGTCCAATGCGCTGACCGGCAAGGGTCGCGTGTCCGAAGAGGTTATCCGGCTTGTCAACACGCGCGCCGGGCAGCTTGGGTATGTCCCAAGCGCCGCCGGCCGCGCCCTGAAAACCGGCCGCAGTGACATTTTGGGGCTGGTTATGCCTGACATTACCCAGCCGGTATTTCCGGAATTCGCCCAAGGTGTTGAAGCCGAGGCAGACAAATGCGGCTTTGGCGTTCTAATTGCCAATGGGCGCGGCACCGAGGCCGGCCAAAACAAAGCGATCCGACAGCTTATTCAGCGTGGCGTTGATGGCATCATTGTCGTTCCACAACGGGGTACGATGCCTGAAATCTCGCTGGTGCCGGTTGCAATTGCCAGCACACCCGGTGATCCCAATAACACCGTTGCCGCCAATCATGCACAGGGCGGGGAACTGGCCGCAAGCGCATTGCTGGAATTGGGGCACCGCAAATTCTTGTTGCTGGGAAATGACTCTTTATCGCCGGTTCAGAATGACCGTATTGCCGGTATGATTGATTGCCTGACTGGACCCGCATCTTTTGATATTTGCTGGACGTCCGATGGCTTTCCCAACCTGATGCAAAAGCATCTTCAGGGCTTCACAGCTATCCTGACAGTTTCTGACCTGCTGGCTTTGCGGGCCGTCACCGAGGCGGCTCAGGTTGGCCTGAAATGCCCCGAAGATATCAGCGTCATTGGTTTTGACGATTTGCCACTTGCGACTGCCGTCAGACCGACTCTGTCGACAGTTGTTCCTGATACATCAGAGCTTTCACGGCGATTGGTGGCCTATCTGGACGCCGCAATTCGACGGGACGCGACCCTGCCCGAGGCCAGCGTTGTGGATATGACGCTTAAGCTTCGGGACTCAACCGGGCCAGTTAAAACGACCCTCCCCAACCCTCTGCCACACCTCAACAAGGAAATCTAAATGAAACAGATACTAGCCCTGAGCGCCGCATTCGGCCTTGTCACCGGCGTCGCAAGCGCCGCTGACAAGACACTGACCATCTCGGTCTATTCTTTTGGCACCGACGCCATGACAGCGGCCGTTTTTGCGCCGTTCGAAGAGGTTTGCGGCTGCGATGTTGTTGTCGAAACCGGCCGTAGCGTTGAGCGGATGTCCAAGATTGAGGCCAATGCTGCAAACCCGATTGTCGACATGGCCGTGATGTCGTCGCATGACGCTCTGTTGTTGGCGCGCAAGGGGTTGCTGCAGTCGCTGGACGTTTCCAAAATCCCAAGCTACGGCGATCTTTATGAATCGGCCAAAGACCCGATCGGCGATCACATGGCCATTGGCTATGGCTTTTATGCGACGTCCATCGTCTATCGCTCGGATCTAGTCGACATCGACAGCTGGGCCGACCTGCTGTCGGATGATCTGAAGGGCCGCGTTGCGCTGCCAAACATCACCGGCACACAGGGGCCACTGACGTTGCATATGCTGGGCATCGCACTGGGTCATGATGACATCACCTTTGCCGAAACTATCGACGCTGTGGGTGCCCATGCCGATGACATCGTGACGTTCTACGGTCGTTCATCCGCGCTGGCGCAGCTGATGATGCAGGAAGAGGTCATTGCCGCCCCCGTTGGTCGCTTTGCCTGGAGCCGGTTTTCCGGCGCGGATCTGCCGTTCAAATGGGCCGAGCCAAAAGAGGGTCAAACCGGTGGCATGAATGTCATGGTGATGACTAAGGACAATGGCAATGATGAACTGGTCTATCAGTTCATGGACTACTGGCTGTCAACCGAGGTGCAGACCCGCGTGGCCGAGTTGCAGTTGGATAGCCCGGCCAACACCAAGGTTGTGGTCAGCGATGAGATCGCCGAGGGCCTGACCTATGGCGCTGATCTGATCAATTCGCTGAACATGCTCGACCCTGCTGCCATCATCGACAATCGCGATGCCTGGCTTGAGCGTTGGAACGAAAAAGTCGTGAACTAAAACACGGTCGGTACTGCCGCATGGGCAGTGCCGAACCCGAAGGCCCGGAGCCGGAATAATGTTTCAAAATAATCGAGAAGGGCTGGCGCTCGCCCTGCCCGCCGCCGTTTTCACGGCGTTGCTGTTTCTGCTTCCGGTTGGCATATTGCTGTCCGAGGCCTTTCAGGTTGGCGGCGAATGGTCGTTGCAAGGGTATATCGACTTTGCTGCCAAACCGTTGAACCAAAATGTTTTTCTACGCACATTGAAATTGGGTGCCCTGGTGGCCTTCACCAGCGCAATAATCGGCTATGCCTGCGCGTTCTGCATTGTGAACCTTGATGACAAACACCGGGGCCGGGTGTTCGGGCTTGTTGTGCTGCCACTGATGATTTCGCCAGTCGCGCGCACCTATGCGTGGATCGTCATTCTGGGCCGCACCGGTATTGTCAACGACGCCATTGTCGGGCTTGGCCTCAGCGACACGCCTATCCGCATCCTGTTCACCGAAACCGCTGTGTTTCTGGGCCTGCTGCAACTGTTTCTGCCATTGATGATCATATCCTTGGTCAGCGCCATGGAAAACCTGCCCAAAGACGTCATTTCCGCCGCCCGTGTTCTGGGCGCCAACTGGTTTCAGGTCTTTACCAGGATCATCCTGCCGCTGACCAAAGACGGTCTGGTATTGGGTGGAACCCTGGTGTTCACCGGATCCCTAACCGCCTATATCACTCCGGCAATATTAGGCGGCTCAAAGGTGTTGATGCTGGAAACCCTGCTATATCAGCGGGTTAATGTCGCCAATGATTTCGTCTCTGCCGGAATCATTGCAACCATCCTGATCGTGATGAGCTTTGGCGCAAATATCCTGCTCAAACGCATCGCCACAGCGAGGACTTAGCATGACATCAAAATGGACCTCACGCCTGATCCTCACCCTGACCCTGACCTTTCTGATCGGCCCGTTCCTGATCATCATTCTGGCGGGCATGTCAGCAGGTGACTTTATGGCGTTTCCCCCCGATGGCCTATCGCTCAAATGGTATGCCAAAGTCTTTACCGTAGAGAGCTTTCGCGACAGTTTTGCACTGTCGATGTTTCTAGCAATCTTTGGCACCTTGGCAGCGCTTGTTTTGGGCGTCCCGGCGGCCTATGCTATCAGCCGCTATGACATTCCTTTTGCCGAAACCATAAAAACCGTGGTTGCCGCCCCGATCATTGTCCCCGGTATCATTGTCGGTCTTGCACTGCTGCGCTATCTTGTGGTGCCACTGAACTTCACTGTCACGCTGGCATTGTTTATGGCCCACACAGCGCTGGTTCTGCCCTATGCCGTGCGCGTCGTATCCTCGAGCCTGAACAACCTGCGCAGCGACATGGAAGAAGCCGCCGTTTTGTTGGGGTGTTCGCGCATCAGTGCGTTCATGCGGGTGGTTCTGCCCAATATCCAAAGCGGCGTGCTGGCCGCGTTTATTTTGGGCTTTGTCACCAGCTTTAATCAGGTTCCGGTGTCGTTGTTCCTGTCCGGGCCCGGCGTGCGCACACTGCCGATTGATATGCTGTCCTACATGGAAATCACCTATGATCCATCGGTGGCAGCTTTGTCGGCCCTGCTGGCACTTCTGTCTGTTGCTATCGTCTTTATTGCCGAAAAATTCCTGGGATTCTCTCGCTATGTCTGATGTATTCGTCTCCTTGCAGAAACTATCGCTCGCCTACGGGGAAACACTGGTTGTGCCCGAATTGGATCTTGATATCCGCAAAGGTGAGTTGATTGCCCTATTGGGCCCGTCGGGCTGTGGCAAGACAACAACCATGCGGGCCATCGCTGGCCTGATGACCCCGCATTCGGGTAAAATCCTGATCGACGGGGCCGATGTGACCCGAACACCGGCGAACAAACGCGGCATCGGACTGGTGTTTCAATCCTACGCCCTATTCCCGCACCTTACCGCATTTGAGAACGTGGCATTTGGGCTGCGACTGCAAAAGCTGTCCAAATCCGAGATCACATTGCGTACGGATCAGGGACTGCAAACCGTTGGCCTGTCACATCTGGCTGAGCGAAAACCGGCGGAAATGTCTGGCGGCCAACAGCAACGTCTTTCGCTTGCCCGCTCGCTGGTGATGCAACCCAAAGTGCTGTTGCTGGATGAACCGCTGTCAAATCTTGACGCAAGATTGCGGCTGAACATGCGGAGCGAATTACAGCGGCTGCAACGCGAAACGGGCATCACCATGATCTTTGTCACCCACGATCAGGCCGAAGCTCTGGCGATGGCAGACCGTATTGTTCTGATGAAAGACGGCAAGATCGAGCAGCTCGGCACTGCTGACGATCTCTACAACAATCCCCGGACCAAATTTGCCGCAGATTTTTTTGGGTTTGAGAATATCTTTGCCGTGAAGGGTACCGATATTGTCGGAAATACCGGCCGTCTGGCCCTTAGTTTTGGCGTAGCAGACGGCTTTTTGGCCTGGCGCCCCGGTAGTGTTATTGTCGGAAAAGGCCCCTATCAGGGTATTGTTCAGGGCGTAGCCTTTGCCGGAGAGAACCGCGAATACGTTATCGAGGCGGCATTAGGTCAGATAAAGGCTGCGTCCCCTGCAACTGATCCGGTTTTTGAAATCGGGGCTCCTGTCGCCTTTGATCTTCCCCGGACCGGAGCCCGCCATTTGCCAACCAGTCCATAGCAGTCGAACGGGTGGCGCACGCCAATCGCTCACGGCCTTGAGGGGCCATAATCCAACTCATTCTTACCGGAGCTCACACATGACGGCTGAAACCATCTATCTATTTGCCAGTGGTGATAGCCGCGAAGACGCAAACCGGACCTGCTGGCCTGCCCAGGAAGAGATGGAAAACGCAGTGCTGCGCGAATGTGCCCGCCTTGGCGTCAAAGTTCAGCGCGCCCATCCCTATAACCCCGATCTGCAACATGGGTTTTTGGCGTCACAACGCCAAGGCATGAACGCGGTCGCCTCTATTCCACCGGACGCGCCGGTTATTGTCGCCGAAGCTGTCTGGCAATATTCGCATCACATCCTGCCCGGTCTAACGACCCATCGCGGGCCAATTCTGACCTTGGCCAATTGGTCGGGGCAGTGGCCTGGTCTCGTTGGTATGCTCAACCTGAACGGCTCTCTTACGAAAGCGGGCGTAGACTACAGCACCCTGTGGAGCAAAGATTTTACAGATGGGTTTTTCCGCAAAGGGTTGGCGGACTGGCTACAAAGCGGACAGATCACGCATGATGACAGCCACATTCATCCGTTTGACCCAGACACCGTTCCCGCCCCTGCACAAGAAACTGCAACACAGATTGCGCAACAGATACACCGCGACAAGGTCATCATGGGTGTCTTTGATGAAGGGTGCATGGGGATGTACAACGCAATCATTCCTGACAATCTGTTGATGCCCCTTGGCGTATTCAAAGAGCGGCTTTCTCAATCGGCACTCTATCACGCGACAACGCAGGTCCCGGACGCAGAAGGCCAGGCCGCCTATGACTGGATGTGCCAGCAGGGCATGACATTCCATTTGGGCGATGATCCGGCCACTATGCTCACACTGGATCAGGTGCTTACCCAGTGCCGGATGTATGTTGCCGCGGTCAGATTGGCGGATGATTTTTCCTGCGACCTGATAGGCATCCAATATCAACAGGGGCTCAAGGATTTGCTTCCGGCCTCTGATCTGGTCGAAGGCATGTTAAACAACGCCAACCGCCCGCCGGTCACGCGTGCGGATGGCAGTGTGATTCAACCGGGTCGCCCCATTATACATTTTAACGAAGTTGACGAATGCGCGGGTCTTGATGCCTTGTTGATCAACCGGGTTCACGATGCATTGGCGCAACCCGTCGAAACAACGCTGCATGATATTCGCTGGGGTGACCTTGATGCCTCGGGCAGCCGCGATGATTTCATCTGGGTGTTTGAGATTTCCGGTGCCGCCCCCCCTGCCCACCATGTAGGCGAATGGGCCGGAAGCGACAGCTTGCGCCAACCGGCGATGTATTTTCCCAATGGCGGCGGCACGTTGCGTGGGATGGCGAAACCCGGCGAAATAATCTGGTCACGTATATATGTTCAGGATGATGCACTGCATATGGACATCGGGCGTGGTCAGGCCGTGGAATTGCCGGACGAAGAAGTTGAGCGCAGGCGGGTTGGCACGACCCCGGAATGGCCAATAATGAACGCAGTGTTAAATGGCGTGACTCGCGATCAACTGATGGGCCGACACAAGTCGAATCACATTCAGGTCGTCTATGCCCATTCAGCCAATGACGCGTACACCGCGCTCTTGACCAAGGCCGCGTTGGCCCATTCGCTGGGGATTTCGGTTCACATTGCCGGGAAAATCGAATGAGGTGTCAATCAGCATTCAAATTTGGCGCGCCTGAGATCGCGTCAAGGTTGTGTAATGTGGTGAGGGAAAGAAAGGAAAAAAGCGTGGAGACCTCAAGTATCGGAGCGCTTTTTTCCTTTCTGTTTTGGTGTTAGTTACG
>JBLHMP010000103.1:0-11476 GCA_047623555.1 Granulosicoccus sp. | reverse complement strand
GAGGGGAACGGTCCGACCCCCGCCACTGCCCGTCATAAATGACGTGCCGGGCAGTGGCTCCATCATCACACAGGAGCCGGGATGAACATAAGACAAGAGGGGGGGGGATCACATCGCCCTCACCGAGCAGCGCGGTGATCTTCGCCAGCACCTGCCCGAAGGCTGCGTCCAGTGCCTTGGGGTCGATCATCCGGAACACGGTCGAAAAGGTGTCATGCGATGGGATCGAATACATGAGGTTTAGGAAGCCTTTGAAAACATGCTCTTTTGAGCGGCCAAAGGCTGACATTTCGCAACAACTTGTCGCGCCGAAAAGCACTGCAAAAAAACCCACGACCAGCAGTTTGCAAAGGTCATGACGTGCATTGCTGGCCTGGGGATCGGGGATCGGAGATCGCGGACATCATCAAAGGCGGTGAGGAAGGATTCCATGTCGGACTCAAATCCCAGAAGGGTTGTTTGCCCTTCAAGAATCCATCTTTCCGACAACCGCAAGGCCTGTCAGATCAGCTCAAATCTCATATGCGATTCCCCTGTTTACGAGCAAGGGTTGTTCGACTTCAATCAGATCGCCATCCAATTCCGAATGTCAGCCAATAGTGCTTCCATTTACGCCGAGATTCGATCATCGCGCTTGCAAATATGGGCAACATAAAGACAAGGTGGGACAGTCCTGTGTTACCCGCGGACGTTATCTGATTGGGGGTACGGGACAACCGCGATTGCTTTAGTCTTTTTTTGTGACTTGGAGTTATTAATGCCCGATACTGATGTGAAAACCAGCAGTGGGGTAATAAACCCAGACTCGATCAATCCTTTTTCAGTTGATCAGACATCAACACTAGAGACTGTCGACGGCGACGACGTTAGTCGGGATGGCTTTGAGCTTTCCATAAATCTGACGGATTCAGAGGTTGCTGAAAAAATCAACATTGCCATTGTGATCGACCAATCCGGGTCAACCAGGAACAGTTCAGGTACGGATTTTAATGGGGATGGATCTGACGATTCAATTCTGGTCGCAGAGATCTATGCTGCGCAGGACCTCTTTGATGCGTATATCGCAGCCGGGTATGACGCTGAAGATGTTACCATATCACTGATCACCTATGAGAATGGGTCTGAGGTCCGTGGGACATTTACCCTAGAAGATTCTGTCGAATTTCAGGCGGCGTTGACCGAGATTGCAAATGAAGGTCCGCAAGGCGCCACCAATTATGTAGCTGGTCTGGATGCCGTAGGTGATGCTTGGTCAGACAGTGGCGCGGAACCAACCGACACCAATGTTGTTGTGTTCATGTCTGATGGCTATCCCTATCCTGGCGGGCAGGATATTTCCGGCGCGGCAGGTGATCTGGCCGATGATTGGCAGGCGGCGATTTCGGGGATTGGTCTGGGGGTAAACAGCAGCCTTACAGCCCTGAACCAGTTGGACAACACACCCGGCGGTGCCTCTCAGGTTCTGAGCGGTGATGAACTGTTGGATATTGTTGTTCAACCTTTGTCAGACGCTGATTTTCTGCGGTTTGAAATCGTGATTGATGGTTTTGATGCAAATGGCGACCCGATCCAGCAGATAATCATCTTGGAAGAGGATAATCCGGCCGTCACTACCACGCAATTCGGTAGGGTGGTTAATGGTTTTGAACTGGACCCAAGATTTGTTCCGGGGACCGACGTTACCGTAGCGGTCACATCGGTCTTTGCCCCGGATCCTGCAAATCCAAGCAGCGGCGACCAGACGCTGACAACGGCTCACGAAGTGACTGTTGTGGTATGTTTCACACCCGGTGGCACTGTCGACATTGAAACGCTGGTGGTGGGGGATCAGGTTGTGACCCGTGATCACGGCGTCCAGTGCATCCGTTGGATTGGCGCGACAATTGTTGGGGCTGAACGGATTGCGGCCAACCCGCATCTGCGCTCGATCCTGTTTCGCCAAGGCGCATTGGGAAAAAATCTACCGGAAACCGACCTAAGGGTTTCGCGTCAGCACCGGATTTTGGTACGCGATTGGCGCGCTGAGGTCATGTTTGGCACCGAGGGCGGCGTTTTGGTGCCGGCCTTTACCCTGTGCAATGACCATTCGATCATGGCCGAGGACCAGACGGCGCCGGTAACCTATATTCATATTGCCTTTGACGATCACGAAGTGATTTATGCCGAAGGTGTCGAAACCGAGAGCTTTCAGGCCGCCGAACGCACCGTACGCAGCATGAATTCTGCGCAACGCTCAGAGTTGATGGAATTGTTTCCGGAACTGGCGGATGGCGACGAGGCGACCATTGTGTCCGCCCGCAAACAACCCGTTGCGCGCGAAGCACGGATTTTGGCACCTAGATAGCGCCCTTACCGGGCTTGCTTGTCGGGGATTGCTGCCAAAATCAGTCTAAAGTGTGAGCTTAAACGGGTCTAAGGCCGTGTTTTTGATCTGGCCTGCATCACATTTCGTCCAAGCGACAGAGTGTATTCAGCAAGCTCCACCAAGGCGGTATCGGCCTTGGCCGGGTCTTTTGATTCAATCGCATCTGCCACCCGACCGTGCAGCGCGAGAATGGTTTCGCGTGAACGCGCGGTAAAGGTGATCATGTTCATCAAAGGCTGCATGGCCTCAACTGCGCCGGCCAGTTGATAGGACAGAACCGGGTTATGCGCCCCATCCACCAGCGCGCGATGAAACGCCACATCTGAGGCGCAAAAGGCTTCGTCGGTCAGACCGGGTTGTGATTGACGGTGTATTTCGGCGCGCATGGTGGCCAGTTGATCGGCGGTGCGGCGTTGTGCGGACAGCGGTGCACAGGCGCGCTCCATCGCGAAACGGGCCTCGCAGGCGGTTTCAAAACTGATGGCATTCATCGACAGCAACAGCGTCGATGTGGTGATTTGTTGTGCATAAGCATCGCGGTAGCTAAGCCGATTGACAAAGGCACCGCCCGTGGCACCGCGTTGGGTGCGGATCAACGATTGTGCCGCCAGCCGTTTCAATGCCTCGCGCACCGTTGGGCGGGATACCGAAAACTGCTCGGATAATTCCGCCTCAGAGGGCAGGCGTTCATCGACGATCAACTGGCCGCTCACAATGGCATCGCGGATCGCTGTGGCGATTTGGGCCGAAAGGTTGGCAGAGCTGTTGGGATCAATTTTCATTTGTCAGACATTTAAAAGTCTGACATTTAAAACACAAGCACCGAGTCGGAGGAATTCAATGTCAAACACAACTGTTCGGGGTCCGGTTGCCGTATTGACCGGAAAGGATCTGGATTATGATCGATCGTGACTATTGTGTGATGATGGCACGCTATAATATGTGGCAGAACAATCAGTTATCCGGGTTTCTTGAGGCGCTTGATCCGGCGGAAATTGCCAAGGATCGTGGCGCGTTTTTTGGGTCAATTCAACAGACACTCAGCCATCTTTTGTGGGGAGACCACATATGGATATCACGCTTTGATGACGGTGAGGCGCCTAGCGGAGGCATCCCCGGTAGCCGTGATTTGTTTGGGACGCTGGCCCAGTGGCAGACGGCCAGAACGGCGATGGACGACCGGATAAAGGTTTGGGCTGGGGCTGTGAATGATGAGGATTTACAACAGGATATGACGTGGTTCTCAGGTGCGATGGGGTGCGAGGTGACCAAGCCGGTTGCCATGCTTGTCACGCAAATGTTCAACCACCAGACCCATCACCGGGGGCAGGTTCACGCGATGCTGACGGCCGCTGGGTCGGCCGCGCCGGTAAGTGATGTGTTCTATATGCCGGACGAGGTGTGAATTCTACGACCGTAGGCAACTTGAATTGAGTTCGGGAGCCTCCGGCGGGGATATTTTTAAACAAAAGAAATCAAGGGCACTAAACTTTTAGGCCCGAAGTTCAGGAGAAAATGATGTTTAACGCATTAGTGGTGGAAAAAGACGACGAGAGCGGCAAGACAAACGCGGCAGTGCGCCAGATTGATCTGGACCAGTTGCCGCATGGCGATGTAACTGTGGCGGTTGAGTATTCGACCGTTAACTATAAGGACGGCATGTGCATTGGGTCGGGCGGCGGGTTGGTGCGCAAATATCCGCATATCCCGGGTATTGATTTTTCTGGTGTCGTCGAAACCTCGACCGATGATCGCTATGCGCCCGGCGACAAAGTGGTTTTGACCGGCTGGCGCGTCGGCGAAGCCCATTGGGGCGGGTTTTCGCAAAAAGCGCGCGTCAAGGCGGATTGGCTGGTGCCACTGCCCGAAGGTCTGAGCACGCGGCAGGCGATGGCCGTGGGCACCGCCGGGTTTACCTCGATGCTGGCGGTTATGGCGCTGCAGGATCATGGCGTTATGCCGGGACGTGGGCCGGTTTTGGTCACTGGTGCCTCGGGTGGGGTTGGATCGGTTGCAACTGCGATTCTGGCCAATCTGGGCTATGAGGTGGCTGGCGTCACTGGGCGTCCCGAAACGGCGGAGTATCTGCGCGAATTAGGCGCGACCCAGATTGTGGCACGCGAGGACATCAACGAGACGGTAAAACGACCGCTTGAGGGCGAAACATGGGCCGGCTGTATTGATGCGGTTGGCGGCGAGATGCTGGCGCGGGTGCTGGGACAGATCAAATATGGTGGATCGGTCGCCTCGGTTGGATTGGCTGGCGGTGCCGGATTGCCAACAACGGTTATTCCGTTTTTGCTGCGCGGTGTGAACCTGTTGGGCATTGATAGCGTCATGCAGCCCTATGAAAACCGGCTGCGGGCCTGGTCGCGGATCGCCACGGACCTGCCGATGGACAAGCTCGAGGCGATGATCCAGCCTGCGACGCTTGCAGATCTGCCAACCTTGGGGCGCGATATCCTTAAGGGGCAGGTGCGTGGTCGGGTTGTTGTCGATGTAAACGCCTAGCCAAAAACACAAAGCTTGCCTCACATGGGGCAAGTATTCTAAATTTCCTCCAATGCTACTGCATTGGGGGACGCGGATGGAATTCACGACAACCCAGGGTCAAACCGACCTACCACGATATTTTCGCAGGGTTTTTGCCCTTGCCAGTCGACTGCAAAACGGGCGGCTTGATTTCATTTTGCCTGACGGGCGGGTGTTTCGCGCCAAAGGTCGGGCCCCCGGGCATTGCGCTGAGATCCATGTTAAACATCCAGAAACCTTTACCCGTTTGGTCCGCGAGGGCGATCTGGGGTTTAGCGATGCCTATCTGGATGGCTGGTGGACCACCCCTGATTTGCTGGCCTTTATGGATTTGATCCATGCGGGAAATGAGGCGGTTTATGACGGCTTTCCCGGCATGGGGGTCATCCGCGCCTATGAACGCATGCGGTTTTGGTTGCAGCGCAATCACAAAGAACAGGCCCGCAAAAACATCTCGCATCACTATGATCTGGGCAATGAATTTTATGCGCTGTGGCTGGACGATACGATGACCTATTCCAGTGCTTTGTTTGGCACCGGCCTTGAAACCACCGAACAGGCGCAGATTGCCAAATACGCCAGCCTGATTGATCAGATGGGGGTGCAGCCGGGCGATCATGTTTTGGAAATCGGCTGTGGTTGGGGTGGGTTTGCCGAATATGCCGCCAAAGAGCGTGGCCTGAAAGTGACCGGGCTGACCATCAGCAAAGAACAGTTTAACTATGCCGTAAAACGCATTGATAAGGCAGGGCTTTCCGATTTTGTGACACTCAAATTACTGGATTACCGGGATGAAACCGGACACTATGACGGCGTTGCCAGCATTGAAATGTTTGAGGCCGTTGGCCAGAAATACTGGCCGGTCTATTTTGACGCGGTGCATGATCGGCTGAAACCGGGGCGCAAGGCGACATTGCAGATCATCACTGTGGCCCAAGACCGCTGGGAGATTTACAACACGCGGGTTGATTTCATCCAGAAATACATATTTCCCGGGGGAATGTTGCCAACATCAACAGCGTTGCATCAACAGGCGGCCAAGGCTCGGTTGGTGGTAGAGCACTCGTTCGAGTTTGGTCACAGTTACAACCTGACTTTGCGGCGCTGGCACACAACCTTTAACGCCAAATGGGATCAGATTGCGGAACTGGGGTTTGATGATCGTTTTAGACGCATGTGGAATTATTATTTGACCTCATGTGCCGCAACCTTTGACAATTCCATGTGCGATGTTACCCAGATCACAGTTTCTCGTCGGGTTTGATCCTAGCATCGACCAAGGCCGACTCAGTCCAAGGACGTTCATTATGCCCACTGCTGCCCGACTTGTTGCCGCCATATGTCTGGCGCTGCTCGCGTTCATCGTGTCCGGGCAAATTATGCCGCTGATGCCCGAGGGCACCAATTTCGGCTATTTCACCTATGTTAACATTGCCTTGGGTGTCGTGACCGGTTGGGTTATCATGGGCAAACGCGCCGGGTTGGGCACAACCGCCGCAATTAACAATGGCATAACCGGCGTGATTGCGTTGCTGTTTTGGGGCCTGTTTGTACAGGGATGTTACGAAATGATACGGCTAGCTATGCGCCACCGCTATGATGGTCCGTTTGACGCGCTGCTGGGAATTGCCCAAATTGGCGCCGGTTATGCCATGACGTTTTTGGTGCCGCATGTCATCGCGACATTATTGATCGGCGGTATCCTGGCCGGGTTTGCCACCGAATATGCCGCAAAACGCTGGCGGTGATCGGATGTCTGTTTCTAACATGGTGTTTTTGACCGGGGCGTTGCGCCAGCCTGATATTCTGCGTTTGGTTGTTGGTGACGCAAATCTGACATCGGCCTTGCTACAGGGATTTGCCGGCGACGTATCTGTGCCGTGCGTCTGGCCCGATCCAACATCAAAGCAGCATGGTGACCTGCTGCAAATAACTGACAGCACCGCGCGCGACAGACTAGATTTTTATTGCGCCGTTTTTGCCGCGCGGCCAACACAGGTTGATGTCACCCTTGCGGACGGTGCGACCATCGCGGCGCAGACCTATGTGAGCGAACAGAAAGACGTGCGATTTGCGCTGACCGGCATGGCGCAGGCCGATGCGGTCCACCTCCGGATGGCCGGTGAAATCATGATGAGTTTCAATCACTTATCGGTGGAGTATGTGGCGGACCGGCTTGCGGGTATCTTTCGGCGCGCGACGTCCTATGTCGCCACACAGTCTATGCCTGCCGATCCAGAACGCGATATGTCGCGGGATGTGGTGATTAAGGCGCGTCAACAGCCCTATATGAATTTTTTCACGGTCGAGGAAAACGATCTGCGGTTTCGTCGCTATGATGGCCAGCTGAGTGAGGTGATCAATCGTGGCGCGTTGCATGTGGGGCAGGTTGTGGCGGTGCTGCCGTATGATCCGGTGCGCGATTGTGTGCTGTTGGTTGAACAGTTTCGGGCTGCGGTGTTTATGTCAGGCAACGCGGCACCGTGGATGTGGCAACCGGTTGCCGGGCTGATTGATCCCGGCGAAACGCCCGTCCATGCCGCACACCGTGAGGCCGATGAAGAGGCCGGGTTGCGGTTTTCGCGACTTGAGGACGCCGGACAGGCCTATTCCAGCCCCGGGTCATCAACCGAATTTGTCTATTTGTATGTTGGGATTGCCGATTTGGGGGCAACCCAAACCCATGGCGGTCTGAGCGAAGAAGACGAAGATATCCGCAGCCAGGTTCTTAGTTTTGATGCCTTGATGCAGGCGCTTGATTCCAACCAGTTTCACGATTTACCATTGTTCTCGTTGGCGCTGTGGTTGGCACGGCACCGCGATCGTTTGCGCTTGATGGCTTGAGATCAGGGCAGGGCAGGGCTACATCATTATTCGACATCAATTTTAGGGGGCATCATGCGTATTGCACGTGATCTGGCCGAAGCCGTAGGAAACACACCATTGATCCGCTTGCGTCGGGTCAGCGATGAAACCGGTTGCGAAATTCTGGGCAAAGCCGAATTCATGAACCCCGGCCAGTCGGTCAAAGATCGCGCCGCGCTGTTCATTATCCGCGACGCCATTGCCAGCGGCGCGTTGCGCCCGGGTGGCACCATTGTCGAAGGCACGGCCGGCAATACCGGCATTGGTCTGGCGTTGGTTGGTGCCTCGATGGGCTATAAAACCGTCATAGTTATTCCTGAAACCCAAAGTCAGGAAAAAAAGGACATGCTGCGCCTTGCCGGGGCGGAACTGGTGCAGGTTCCGGCGGCGCCTTATCGTAATCCTAACAATTTCGTGCGCTACTCGGAACGTCTGGCGATTGAGCTGAACAAAACCGAACCCAATGGCGCGTTCTGGGCCAATCAGTTTGATAACGTCGCCAACCGACGTGCGCATTTTGAAACCACCGGCCCGGAAATCTGGGAACAGACCGATGGCAAGGTCGACGGCTTTGTCAGTGCTGTGGGATCGGGTGGCACATTGGCCGGGGTCTCGGACTACCTGCAGCCCAAAGGTGTTAAGATCGCGTTGGCCGACCCGATGGGCGCGGCGCTGTATTCCTATTACACCACCGGTGAGCTGAAATCCGAAGGTGGCAGCATTGCCGAAGGTATCGGGCAGGTGCGCATCACCGAGAACCTAAAAGGCTTTACGCCTGATTTCCCCTACCAGATTACAGATGAAGAGGCGCTGCCCTATATCTTTGATCTGCTCCACGAAGAGGGTCTGGTTTCGGGCGGCTCAACCGGGGTTAACATTGCCGGCGCTGTGCGTTTGGCGCGCGATCTGGGGCCGGGGCACACCATCGTGACGCTGCTCTGTGACTATGGCACCCGCTATCAGTCCAAACTGTTCAACCCAACGTTCCTTAAGGATAAGGGACTGCCGGTGCCCGACTGGATGACCACCGGCCCAATGAGCATTCCCGGCGTGTTTGAAGACGTGTGATGCGGATGCGCTATATCTGGGCGGCTTGGCTGCTTGTGGTCATGTTGGGTATGTCCGGCATGGCCAACGCCCAGATTACGGTTGAACATCGTCAAATCTATCAAAAATGGCTGGCGACGGCGGACCGGGCTGAATATGCCATAGACAGAGGTCGCGCCTCGGATGCTGCCCTAGAAGATTTGCGGGTCGAGATTGTTGCCTTTCGCGAACTATTCATCCTGACGAGCACGAAAAACGCCTCACGGATATTGACGTTGCAATCGCAGATTGCGGCCTTGGGGCCGATGCCCGAAATTGGCACTGAATCCGCTGATATTGCGGTGTTGCGCGAACGCATTACCGCCCAGATGAACGATTCCCGGGTGCCGGCAGTGATCGCCCAAGAGGCGCATAACCGGGCAAATGGGTTGATCGGTGAAATCGACAGGATCATTCGCAAACGTCACACCAAACGCCTTTTGGCGCGGGGACCGTCACCGATTAACCCGAAACACTGGCCGCTGGCGATGCGCGATCTGACGGGGGCCGGGACATCGATTGTCAATGAAACCGTGCTGATCGCCGAGAGCCAGGTCGGGCGCGGACAGGCCTATAATAACATTGCTAAGGTCAGTTTGCTGACAGTTTTGGGCGTGTTGCTGTTGTTGTTGGGGCGTCGCTGGGCCGAGAAATTTGGCGATACCATGCGCAGATATGGCGGCGGTGGCACCGGTGTCTGGAGCTTTCTTGTCTCGATTTTCCGGGTGGTATTGCCCTATTTCGGGCTGGTTGCACTGACCCAGGCGCTTGCCGCGACCGGTATGGCCGGATTGCGCGGAACGCTGTTGTTGAATGCGTTTCCGCTCTGGAGCGCCGTGATGATGAGCTTTGTTTGGATCAGCGACCGGCTATATGCCATACGCGACGAAGATGCATTATTGCCAATAGCGGCCGAATACCGCGCCGAGGCCCGGCTGTATGTGCGTCTGTTGGCGGTCATGCTGATCCTTGATAATGCCATCGACCTGTTTGAAAAAGTCGAGAATATTTCAGAAGCCTCAAACGCTGTGATTGAGTTTCTGGTCATTTTGATGACCAGCCTGATCCTGCTGCTGTTGCGGCGGATCGCCTATCGCGAACGTCTCGCCCACACCGACAAAATGAGCTCGGCGGCCAAACGCGCTGGCCTGTCGATCATCTCGCCGATTATCAGCCGTGCCGGAACAATTGTCGGGATTATCGCGCCTGTCCTTGCGGCCATTGGCTATGTCGCGGCGGCCGAAGCGCTCATTTTTCCAACGGTGCTGACGCTGGTGCTGTTCTCACTGATCCTGATTCTGAACAAATTTGTCAGCGACCTGTATAGCTGGTTGTCAGGCTCGGGGCCCGAGGGGCAGGATTCGTTGTTTCCCGCTCTTGCCGGATTCTTTCTTACGCTGTTGGCGCTGCCGTTATTGGCGCTGACCTGGGGCGCAAGAATGGCCGACCTGACCGAGCTATGGGCCCGGTTTATGAACGGGTTTCAGGTCGGAAACTCCCGCATTTCGCCGACCGATTTTGTGACCTTTGTTGTGATCTTTGTTATGGGCTACACCATAACAAAGATGTTGCAAAAAACGTTAAAGAACAACCTGTTGCCCAAAACATCACTCGATCCCGGAGGCCAGGTCGCGGTTGTCTCGGGGGTTGGATATGTCGGGATAATCCTGGCGGCTCTGATTGCGGTCAGTGGCGCCGGGCTTGACCTGTCATCGCTCGCCATCGTTGCCGGTGCTTTGTCAGTTGGCATTGGGTTTGGCCTGCAAAACATTGTCTCCAATTTTGTCAGCGGTGTTATCCTGTTGATCGAGAGGCCGATTTCAGAAGGCGACTGGATCGAAGTCAGCGGCCACATGGGCTATGTGCGCAATATCTCGGTTCGCTCGACCCGAATCGAGACCTTTGATCGGTTTGATGTGATCGTGCCAAACGCCGATCTGGTCAGCAGTACGGTCACCAATTACACCCGTGGCAACACCGTGGGACGGGTTATCGTGCCGGTTGGCGTCGCCTATGGCACCGACACCCGCATGATTGAGGGTATCCTGCTTGAGATCGCCAATGCGCATCCGATGGTTCTGGCCAATCCAGCGCCAAGCGTGGCGTTTCAGGGCTTTGGCGCCTCGTCGCTGGACTTTGAAATCCGCGCCATCCTGCGCGATGTAAACTGGATGCTGTCGGTGAAATCGGACATGAATCACGAGATCGCCAAACGATTTGCCGACGAAGGCATCGAAATCCCGTTCGAGCAGCGCGACATATGGTTGCGCAACCCCGAGGCACTTGGCGGCGCAAAAGACCACACCGCATAATAGGCCTATTTCTAAGGGTTTGTTCGGGTAAATTCGGGTCGTGCGAACCGCCACGACTTTCTGTCTCTGTAAACCTGAAAAACCTTTCAATTCCGACTTGCAAAGCCGGGCGCGATCCGTCAGATAGCCGAGCACGGAGAGGTGGCCGAGTGGTCGAAGGCGCACGCCTGGAAAGTGTGTAGGCGGGAGACCGTCTCCAGGGTTCGAATCCCTGTCTCTCCGCCACTTGCCAATGAAAACTGATTCTCCGTTTTGGGCCACTGCTGGATTTTGTTGTTGTTTTCAAAGGTTGTAGGGACAGGGCTGTTGACCGCCG
>JBLHMP010000102.1:0-11813 GCA_047623555.1 Granulosicoccus sp. | reverse complement strand
GGCGATTACTGCCGTCATGCGAAAGCTCGTGGTGATGGCGAATGCGTTGCTAAGAGATGATCGGAAATGGACTGAAACACGGGCTTGACCAATACGGATACTCAGCGATGCATGCATCGCCTGCCGGCAGTGGATGGCAACGCGAAGATATATCCCGGGGTCTGATCGCACAGTTGTCCTTGCGATCGATTGCCCTAACGTTGAAGCGGTCCGTTTCGACGATCAGTAGAGAGGTCAGACGCAGTGGCCGCTGTGCCCAATATCGAGCAGCCAGCCCAGTCTGAGACGGCAGCATGGGATCGTGCTCACCGCCCAAAACCCTGCAAATTGGCAGGCAACATCTATCTCTGCCCACTGCCCGGCAGTCGATACGCAGTATCGATGAGAGGGGGCAATATCGGCCAAGCTGATCCGCAAGTGGTCTCCACAACAAATAGCAGGTTGGCTGATGCGCGAACATCCCGACGACGAAGGTAAACGGGTCTCACATGAGACGATCTACCGAAGCTTGTTTATCCTGACACGCCGCGTACTTAAGACAAAATTACTCGCACATCTACGTGCAACGCGATCCATTCGCAGGTCACGACATGCCACGTTAAAGCGCAGTGGGTTGGGCAAGTTCAACGATGCCGTATTGATCCGGGACAGACCTAAAGAAGTTGAGGGCCGTACCGTACCGGGCCACTGGAAAGCAGATTTGAGATAGTCAAGCAAAGCTGAGCGCCGTTGCCTGACAGCTCAATGAACGACCCCGAATGACGCTGGGATACAAGACTCCCGCAGAGCGTTTCAATGCATGTGTTGTGTCGATCAGTTGAGACCGCCGGACTTTGCTGCCGTTGGCCACATTCGCTCTTATGTCCGGTTCAGCTCTTGTGAGAAACAAGGGCGCGCTCCATTTTTTATTACAAAGCGCGCCTAGATTATATCAGACCTCAAGCGGCGTGTCGCTTCGCTGCCATTTCAGTGGCTGAAACACTTCGTCAACGGGTGTGACTGCAACGTGGTTAATGTAGTTGGACATTGTTTTCTGTGCGATCCCCAAGATGACATCCAACACGGCGCGATGGCTATAACCTGCGGCAAAGAAGGTTTCGATCTGGGTATCGGTGGCATTCCCACGTTCGCGCACCATCTGGATCGTGAACGTCCGCAGTGCTTCAAGTTTGGCGGTTGGCAGCGCCGTCTCGTTGCGAAGGGCATTGGTAATTTCGTCCGAAACTTTCATCATCTTTGCGATACCAGTGTGGGCCGGAACACAATAATGGCATGAATGTTCTACGTTGATTGCCTGCCAAACGACAGTCAGCTCATCAGCGTCAAAATCCGTTTCTGTAAATAGCTTATGGAGAAGCTGATATGCCTCGTAGGCTTGGGGGCTTTCCGCCAGCATTTTATGCAAGCCGGGCAAGCGACCAAAGGCTTTTTGCGATTTCTCCAGCAGTGGTTTGGAAGCTTCTGGTGCAGTGTCGAGACCATGGGAAGGGAAATTCATGTTGGCGCGTCCTTTGTAAGTTGCGAATAAATGTCGTTTAATATTTCTTGATCGGTCACTCAAGTATATAGCTGAGTGATCATTCAAGAACTGGTGACCCAATGCCACGTAAACCCAATTATGACCGAAGTGATCTGATCGAACGCGCCCGTGATTTGTTTTGGAAACGCGGATGGGCGGGAACATCTTTGAAAGACCTCGAGGCTGCTTTGCAAATGAATCCGGGCAGTTTTTACGCAGCATTTGGGTCCAAAGAGGCATTATTTACACTCGCCTTGGATAAATATGCGGCTGATTGGCGCGAGCGCCTAAGGGCTTTGGCGCAAAAGCTTGGCCCCGTCAAAGCGCTCCAACGTTTCCCCGAGATGGTCGTTGAAAACGATGCCGCACCCGCAAAGGCCTGTATGCTATCAAAGACGCTTCTTGAACTTCATGCGCATAATCACCCTTTGGCGAGCCAAGCAAACCTGCATCTGTTGAAAATGGAGGCATATTTTGCAGAGTTGTTTCAGCAAGCTCAATCAATGGGCGACATTGATGGATCACATGATCCGCAAGTGCTCGCCCGTAGGTATCAATCTGATCTTTTGGGCTTGCGGGTCTCAGCCGAACGCGAGGGCGTCGACGCAAAGGCTATCGCAGCAGAGATCGCAAGCGATCTAACCAGTCTTTGATGAATACTGCTTAGCCGACATTCGTGCGCTGCGTAGCCTTTGCAGTTTGGCTCTGCCCCGCCATCTGGCAGCTTCTGTCAGACATCCGGTTTTACCCCGCAAAGTGGCGTTCATCATCGCCAAATCTTCTCTTGGCAGAATTCACCCATGCCCCCAGTCATCCGGATCATCCGAATTGCCGGGGCTGAGCCCGATCACATCGCCAACCGTTGAACAGCCAAGCCCCAGAACCGTCCTATTGGCATAGGAGAAATAGGCGCTCACCTGATTGATCTCCAAAATCTCACCGTCGTCATACCCAACCTCGCGCAGTGCAATAACATCTGCCTCGCATAAATCAGCAGGTGCCTCGGTCAGCAGCTGCGCATAGCGCATCGCCTGTTTCTGCGCCGCGTCTAACGGTGCCGCATCGACATCCCGGGCTTTGATCGCCCTGCGCAAGGCATCGGCGCGCGCGTCGTCATTCAACAATCGCCGCAGTCCCTGAAAATGATGCTCAACACAATACTCACAGGCATTCAGGGAGCTGACCCATACACCCAATGTCTCAAGAAACCATTTAGGGATCGCGTTCCCTGAATGATGCAGCACGTTTTTGTACAACACCATATGCCCCTCCATCGAATGTGGCCGCAACGAATGCACCATCATGATGTTGTCGACATTGCCATCCGGCCCGGTCACCCGCGCATAAAGCCGTTTCAATTTGCCCGTCGCGGCCTCAAACGGAATGGTTTTGATCCAGCTCATGGTTTGTTCCCCTGTGTTTCCAAATCTGATCGCATCGCACGGCCCCAGATGATCGCACGGCCCCAGATGTTTGTGCATGAGATCAAAGCCTATCCATTTTTGAAACGATTCAACAAGTGGCCAAAGTTTGGTGTAGGTTTCGGCATCAAGTTTTCCGGCGCGCCACAGGCGCAACAGAAAATAAAAAACCCTTGCCTCGGCAAAGGCCTCTGCCGAATTATGTTGTGTTCCCGGCGTATTCAGGTGCAAAAACGGCCCCCTGCCACGCAATATTTCCAGCTCTTTGCTCTCAACCGGATGGCTTGCATCTGAAAAAACCGTGACTTCGGCGGACTCAGGCCAGATCATAGGTTCAACCGGCCCAAACCTGTCTTCGTCATACTCGAGCGAGGTTTCAGGCGTGCGCGGCGCAATCGCCAACACCCGGCTTGCCCCCACAATATCAGTACGCGCGATCGCAGCCCATGCTCCGACAGAATACCCTGTGATCAAGACCTCTGAATATTTCGACAAATCAACGTTGTGCTGATCCAGAGCCTCTTTGATACAATGCGTCGGCCAAAACCGCACGGCCCGGGCGGTCAAGGTCAAAAATGAGACCCCAGAGGCATGCATTGTTCGGCTATTCCAGAACTGCGGGCGTTTTCGCATTGCATTTTTCTTGATAATACCGGCCCCGCTCATCCCGATCAGGAACTGATCCGAGCCACTGTATTCAAACTCTGAATAGAACAAGTCGTGCTCTATTCTACCGGTGTCGCCCCTCGACCGCCAAAATATTCACCTTAGGATTGTGCGAATACAAACGTTCTGCGCAAGCACCTCTTTCGCCTTTGATGCACACCTGCCATAATCGCGCCAAAGCCAAGAAAAAGAAGAGCAGCGGTATGAATGATCTCCTTTCCGGGCAACCGGACCCATCCGACTATAATGCCTCCTCGATTCAGGTGCTTGAGGATATGGAGCACGTGCGCATGCGTCCTGGCATGTATATCGGCGGCACCGATGACCGCGCTTTTCACCACCTTGTCGCTGAAATCGTCGACAACTCGATGGACGAGGCCGTCGCCGGTCACGCCACCCGCATCGAGGTGGAACTGCATGAAAACGGCCACATCACTGTGCGCGACAATGGCCGTGGCATCCCGATTGATCCGCATCCGAAATTCCCCGAAAAATCGGCGCTTGAGATCATCTTTTGCACCCTGAATGCAGGCGGCAAATTCAGCGGCGACAACTATGAGACATCCGGTGGCCTGAACGGCGTTGGTGCATCCGTGGTCAATGCGTTGTCCGATTTCGTCCGCGTCGAAGTGGCCCGCAACAAAGTGTTGCACGCGATGGAGTTCCGCCGCGGCGTCCCACAAGGCAAGTTGCAACAGGTCGGCGCAGCGCCAAACCGGCGCGGCACGTCCGTCACGTTCCACCCTGACCCTGACATATTCGGGTCACTGAAATTCAAACCGGCGCGGCTCTATAAAATGGCCCGTTCCAAGGCCTATTTGTTCTCGGGTGTCGAAATCCGCTGGAAATCGGCGATTGATGACGGCGAAACCCCGACCGAGGCGACATTCCACTTTCCCGGTGGCCTTTCGGACTATTTGAGCGAAACGCTTGGCACGGCTTCGATCTATGCCGAGCAACCCTTTGCCGGCACCGTTGATTTCCGTGAAAAATTCAACGTTCCGGGCAAGGTCGAATGGGCGATCAACTGGACCCCATCGCGCGACGGCTTCATCCAATCTTACTGTAATACCGTCCCCACCCCCGAAGGCGGCACCCACGAAGCCGGGTTCTGGAACGCCATTCTCAAAGGCATCCGCGCTTACGGCGAATTGGTGAACAACCGCAAAGCAAGCCAGATCAACCGCGACGACCTGACCACGGGCGGCTGCGCTTTGGTCAGCTGTTTCATCCGCGAACCGGAATTTGTTGGCCAGACCAAAGACCGGCTGGCCACGGTCGACGCCTTACGGCTGGTGGAAAACTCGGTCCGGGATCATTTTGACAACTGGCTGGCCGCCGATACCAAATCCGCCGGTGCGATCCTTGATTTCCTGATCCTGCGCGCCGAAGAACGCCTGAAGCGCCGTCAGGAAAAGGAAACCGCCCGCAAGACCGCCACGAAAAAGCTTCGCCTGCCGGGGAAGCTGACCGATTGTTCCTCAAAAACCCGTGAAGGCACCGAGTTGTTTATCGTCGAAGGTGATTCCGCCGGGGGATCGGCCAAAATGGCGCGCAATCGCAAGACACAGGCGTTGCTGCCGCTGCGTGGTAAGATTTTGAATGTACTGGGGGCGGCCAGCTCAAAACTCAGCACAAACAACGAGATCGCCGATCTGTCGCAGGCCTTGGGCGTTGGTCTTGGGCCGCGGTTCAACATCGACGATCTGCGCTATGACAAGATCATCATCATGACCGACGCGGATGTCGACGGCGCCCATATCGCCGCCTTGCTGATGACGTTTTTCTTCACGCAAATGCGGCCAATGATCGACACCGGACATTTGTATCTGGCCTGCCCGCCACTGTTCCGCCTGACCCAGGGCGCCAAAAGGGTTTATTGTATTGATGAGGCCGAAAAGGCCGTCTGGCTGGAAAAGGGGCTTGGCGGCAAAGGCAAAATCGACGTGTCACGGTTTAAGGGTCTGGGCGAGATGGACCACAAGGATTTGAAACTGACCACAATGGACCCCGCCTCGCGCACGCTGATCCGGGTGATAATAGACGAGGACGAACCGGGCGAAACCGCCGATCTGGTGGAACGGCTGATGGGCAAAAAGCCCGAGAAGCGGTTTGAGTATATTCAGGAGAACGCGCGGTTTGTGGAGGAGTTGGATGTTTGATTATTCATCGTCAAATAAGGAAAGCTTGGTAACGTCGCGCCCTTGTTGAGAACGCAAGTCGCCAAGGATTGCATTGAGAGCGTTTTCGTCGAGTTCTGCACCAATTTCTGTTTGGTTGAACTTTAACACTCGAACAACTCTGTTTTCTCTCGTTCGACCGCTTGCAAAACGAGTTGCCAACTGCGCGGTAATCCTATCGTTTTCACCAAACGCTATTTCGTGATTGTGCAATTTGGTCCAAAAATCCATATCATCCACTACAAACAGGATCGGTTTATCCCCAGTCGTTTTACCTTTCCACCTCCTTTGGTCTTGATCGCTTTCCCATAAGTTAGGGGACGTTACCACTATTTCGAGAACCGTCACATTCCATGGGTCGCCATCTTCGAGTTTGGATTCCGGCCGCTTAGGTCTGATGGCTCTCGACGGAAAACCATTTCGAAGGATTGGTGGCGCTTCAGAATCCTCGAAATGAAGCGCGGCAATTGATTTGTCTTCAATGCACTTTTCGAACAATTGCGCCTGTGCATTAAATATCTCGTACTTTCCGGCTTCTGATATTGGAAGTTTCTCCAATTCATCTCTTTCTGCTGACAAAGCACCACCAGATGACCGAGACAACAGCCCCTCCACCTCTTCGCAGAGCTTTTGAATTGCTTGTTTCTCAACACCTTGCTTCTCGTCATCCGAGTTCGAGGCTTCTCTTTTTTCCTTGTATTCTTTAGCGAGGCGACTAGCAATTTCTGCTGGTGATTCACCAGAAAGCTCCCGAATTACATCTTTCGCAATATCAGTCTCAAGCAACTGCACCGCCGACCAGAATATCGCATATGTTATAGTTACCCCTTTGACGACTACCTTCAGGACCTGCCGAAGGCTACCCGGCTGTGGAGCTGCTACCACGAGTTCGATAACGAACTTTCCAGCAAAAAGCTCATTGTTCAGTGTTGCAATCACCTTTTCCGCCGACTGCGCCGACGCAACGAAAGCACCAACGCTGACAAAGTGTTCGGGCACTTCAAAAAGCACTTTTAATTCTTGCAAACTATTCCCCCAAATCAATATTGAAACAATTTAACATAACAGTAAAACAGTCAACTCTACTTTTGAGTGCGTTATTGAGTGCAAGCCGTAGGGTGCGTGATTTCACGCACCCTACGGCGACCATGGCTTGATATCCCTCGCATGATTGCTACACCACCTAAAACCCAAAGGTGAATCACTTGCCCAACACGCCGCAAATTCCCGCCCCATTCGTATCCAACACGATGGACATCAAACCCGAATGGATCGACTTTAACGGCCATCTCAACATGGCCTACTACAACGTGTTGTTTGATAACGGGATTGGTGAGGCATACGCCACGCTTGGCTTTGGCCCCGATTACGCCAAAACCCGCAACCACACGACCTATACCGCCGAATTCCACCTTTGTTACGTACGCGAATTACATCTGAGCGATAAGGTGAAAGTTAGCACGCAACTTATTGACCACAATGACAAAAGCTTTCATCTCTATCAGGAGATACGCCACCTTGATGGCTGGCTCGCCGCGACGGGCGAGGCTTTGGGGCTGCACATAGACATGTCCGGACCCCGCGTTGCGCGTTTTCCCGATGATATCGCCCGTAACATCGCAGTCATGCAAAAGGCGCACGCGGGATTGCCCCGGCCAGATCGGATCGGGCGTGGGATTAAGATCAGGCACACGTAATTGGGATGGTTTTTTCAACCTCTTGTATAAGCTCAGGAAGAACCCCCAACCATCTGATACGGTAGGTTAATTTTAGGTTACTCACAGGCAGATTGTCAAACCAGTCCCACGGCAACCGCCCAAATTCATCCATCAGATCACGCAACGCTATTGGCCCGACCTCGGCTTCTTGCTAGACGCTCCGACAGTTCCAAAGAAAAGCGCCAGGTCCAGATACATGTCCAAGTACCAGTATAAAGTTATTCCGGCCCCAACCAAAGGCACCAAAGCCAAGGGCATCAAAACCGTCGAAGGGCGGTTTGCCCTGTCTGTTGAGGCCGTGTTGAACCAGATGGGCGCCGACGGCTGGGAATATTTGCGCGCAGAATTGCTCCCGAGTGACGAACGCAGTGGGCTGACCGGATCGACGACCAATTGGCGCAATGTATTGGTGTTTCGCCGCCCCACGAACGACGACACCCCGGCCCCCCGTATTGAGCACACGCCAATCGCAGTGCCCGTGATCCAACCGGTGACCCAACCCGTGACCCAAGAGGCCCCGCCGTTGACCGCCGGGGCCAAACAGATGCTGAAAGACAACGGCGTTGAGGAAACCAGTGATGTGGCCGGCATGACCACATCATTACGCACCCGCGCTGCGCAGCAGAAAGAAGACCCCAAGAACCAAGGCAGCCCTGACGACGCCTCGGCCACTTTGGATGGCCAAGACGACACACCAAAGGATGACGTCAATAAGGGCTTTCCACCTTTGGCATAACGCATTGACCATGTGTTTTGCCGTAACTTGTTGCTAGGCTTGGCGCAGCACAAATCGAACCGACAAGGCCGCCCATGCACAGTCTGATCGCCGTTATCGCCATTCTGGCCTTTCTCTACAGTATTGTTGCGGGTCGCAATCGAACGCAGTATCCTGTCTGGACCAGTGATATTTGTGGCCACCGGGATCATTTTGGGACCACTTGTATTGGGCTGGTTTCAGGGTCCGGAAACCCGCGATGATCTGCGTCTTTTGGCAGATCTGACGCTGGTGTTGATCCTGTTCAGCGATGCGGCCAATGCCAACCTGTCGACCCTGAAAAACCGCATCCAAATCCCGGCGCGCATGTTGTTGATCGGGTTGCCTGGGGTTATCCTGCTTGGCTTTGGCGCAGCACTGGTGTTGTTTGACGTGCTGACGCTGTTTGAGGCGGCAATTCTTGGCACAATACTGGCAGCGACGGACGCGGCACTGGGCAAGGCTGTGATCAGCGACAAACGCCTGCCCGGCTGGATTCGCGAAGGGCTAAACGCGGAGAGCGGCCTGAATGATGGGCTATGCGTGCCGATATTATTCATTTTCATCGCTTTGGCGCTGGATACGGCGGGCAAGGTCGCGCCGGTCGCGGAGGTGGTTCAGGAGCTTGGCATCGGTCTGGCGGTTGGATTGGGTGTGACATTTGCTGGCGCCCAGCTTTTGCGCCTGTGTTTGCGGCTTGGATGGGTGACCGAGGTTTGGCGGCAGGTCACCATAGGCGCGCTGGCGCTGACCTGCTTTTCACTGGCACAGGAATTGCACGGCAGCGGCTATATCGCGTCGTTCTCGGGCGGGTTGTTGTTTGGCTATCTGTTGTCGGACACCAAACATGATTTTGTGCTGGCCGCCGAGGGCATTGGCGAAACGCTGGCCATGATGACCTGGTTGTTGTTTGGCATCGCGGTTGTCGGTGAGATCATTGGTCTCATGACCTGGCAGATCATCGCCTACGCGGTTCTAAGCCTGACAGTTGTGCGGATGCTGCCGATATACCTGTCGCTGATCGGAACCGGGGCCACGGTAAAGGACCGGCTGTTTCTTGGCTGGTTCGGCCCCCGTGGGCTGGCCAGCATCGTGTTTGCGATCATCGTGTTAGATAGTAAATTGCCGGGGGCGGAATTTATCGGATTGGTGGTTATCGTAACGGTTTTCCTAAGCCTGATTGCACATGGGTTCAGTGCCAAGCCACTGTCGGCTTGGCTGCTGAAAAACCGCAAAGGTTAACCCCCCGGACTTGCTGTCATCGTGGTGCCAATGTGGTGATCAGGCTGTTCACAACTTGCGCCATTTCCGTGCCGGCCGAGAAATTGAACTGATTGATCGACATAAATACCCCGATGCCGCAGCTTGGGGCAAAGGCGATGTAACTAAACACGCCATTGGTGCCCCCGGCTTTTTGGATGATCAGCGGGCGATCGCCCTCTGGCATCATGATAACCCAGCCAAGACCCATCGCGTCCATGTGTCCGGATTCGCCCATGCCATAGACCGGGTTCAACCCATCCCGGATCAGCCATGCCGCATGGCTAAGCCTGCGCGCCTCTTTGTCGGGCTGACCAAAACGGTCGAGGTTCCATTCCAGATAGCGCAGCATATCATTTGCTGAGGTATATAACTGCGACGCCCCTTCTCTGTTGGGATTGGGCACATCTGCCTGCATCGCATTGCCGTCCCAGTCATACCCGGCCATCACATTGTCACCAGTTAGTTGCGCGTAGCTGGTTGCATGCAGGCCCAGAGGCTCTAGAATATGGGCCCGAAGCAGATCCGCATAGGGCTGATCAGCCGCACCAGACAGCGCCATCGCCAGCAGATCAAACCCAACATTGGAATAAAGGATGCCGCTTCCTGGTGAAAACAACAGGGACGCGTCGTTTACATTGGCGATATACGAGGCATCGCTATATTTTTTACCCCATCAACAGGTTCAAGTTCACGCCGGGTTCCGCGGAATGAGTCGCAAGATCAATCAATTCGATCTGCTGCCCGTCCCATTCGGGCATGGTCTTGATGATCTCAATCAAGGGTCCCGCAGGATCGGTCAGGGACACCGTTCCGTCCGCCACCAGGTTGGCAAGCATCAGGCCAGTGAACGATTTGGTAATCGACCCGATCCCGATGACCGTATCAGCGTCCGGTGTCTGCCCGTTGCCTTTGACGGTTTCACCAAAGCCAAAAACCGCCGTTTCGCCATTGCGAACCGCTGCAATAACCAGACCGGGCACGCCGGTGTCGAGATGGAAAATCTGGCCGCTAAATTCCAGCGCATCGTTCAAAAGAGGATCGTCAGCCTGGGCCGCTGGCGCAAAAACACAGAGGGCCAGGGCAAATACAGTCAGTTTCATAGGTATATCCTTTATCGGTAAGATCCGGGAAACCGCCAGTAATAGCACTGCAACATTGACCTAAACGTCGATATCCAGCGCCAGCGCGTGGATGCGCCCGATCAGTTCTGGCCCAATTGCCGTATGGACCGCCCGGTGCCGTTGCACCCGCGATTGGCCTTTGAAATTTGCCGACCGAATGCGCACGTTGAAATGGCTTTCGCCGCCGTCCTGATATCCGGCATGGCCGCGATGGCTCTCGCTGTCGTCGACCACCTCTAGCACGCTGGGGGTAAATGCGGCCTCTAGCCGGGTCTTGATGTCGTTTGTCACGCTCATAATTTTGCCTATTCAAAAAATAATTCTCTGCAGCCTCTTCTATCTGCCGCCACTTACTTTAGACTTTGGTCTCCGAGTCGAAAAGGTGTGTAAGATGGCTAAACCAGATCCCTTTGGTTTCGATATGTCCGTTTCTTCTGCAAAGAAGAAAAATCCACGTGGTCGCCGGGGTATGACTGGCGCGTCCGAAACCTCTGTGCGGGGCTGCGCCCATGAAGGTTGTACAGAGGCCGGGAAATTTCGCGCCCCCAAGGCGCCTGACGTGCTGGATGAATTCATCTGGTTCTGTCAACTGCATGTGCGCGAGTATAATTTGAAATGGAATTTTTTCAACGGCACCACCGAAGCCGAGATTAATGCCCAGCAGTCCAAGGACAAAGTGTGGGAACGCACCACCAAACCCGTCGGCGACCCCGAGGCTGCCGCCTGGGATCGGTTGGGCATCGAGAACCCGAATCAAGTGCTTGGTGCCAATGCCACGCAAAACCCGGGCAAAGGCATCGGATCGGGCAAACGTCTGCCGCCAACTGAACGCCGCGCCATTGAAATCCTCGAAGGCAAGGACCATTGGACCAAACCCGAAATCCGCAAATCCTATAAGGCGCTTATCAAAGTGCTGCACCCGGATATGAACGGTGGCAATCGCAGCCAAGAAGAACAGCTGCAAGAGGTTGTTTGGGCCTGGGAACAGATCAAAGTCAGCCGCAACTTCAAAACCTAAAACCTCCCGGCGACCGTTTGTTTCGGTCGCCGGACGTCAGCAGCTGAAGACCCGCCAGTTGCCTGAGCAGAACCACGCCCCCCCCCCCCCCCCCCGCCCCCCCGGCCGGGGCCGCCCCCCCCCCCCCCCCCCCGCCCCCCCCCCCCCCCCCCG
>JBLHMP010000101.1:0-12158 GCA_047623555.1 Granulosicoccus sp. | reverse complement strand
AGGCATCAAGTTCAACGACGGTATCGAAGTGACCGATGCCAATGAAACCTGCGTCGCCTGAATGGACGCCATCACCCAAATTCAACCATAGCTCCTGCCAGCACCGCCACCACGCAGCCAACCGTTCAAAGCGGCTGCAACGACAGATACTATTCATACCGCCCTTGATCTCTTTGGATCCGGGCTGCGTTATTCCTAGGTCAAAATTGTGAATTATGAACAAGTGTCCCCGGCGGCACCCGTCGCCCCGTGGCTGGGCGGCAAGAAAGCCCTGCACCGCGCCATCATCGAGCGGATCGATCACAGAACGTATGTTGAGCCGTTTGTCGGTATGGGGGGAGTGTTCCTGCGCCGAAAATGGCGCCCAAAAGCAGAGGTCGCCAACGACCTGAACGGTGAAATCACCAATCTGTTCCCGCTCTTGCAACGCCACTATCCACAATTCATCGAAGTGATGCGATTCCAGATTACATCTCGGCGTGAGTTCGAACGGCTGCGCGGGTGTGACCCACATGCGGTGCGCTAAATGTAAACGCGATCCGACGGAAAGCGTGATATCCAACTCGGCAGGGACGGGGCCTGTGCCTGCCTTGGGATGCGCTGGTGAAATCGGAGCCGGAATTTGTCTAGTGGTTCAACCTGCTGGATGTGCGCATGGCGAAGGTCTGCCGCAGATCCCGTAACCAGCGTAAACCATCAGTAACTGGACACTGACATCGGCCCCCGGACAATTGCACTTGAACCACAGGAATTTTTGGCAAATGAATATTCATGACTTTAATGGCCGCTTACAAACGGGTCTGGGAGACTCAAGATTCAACCGGGTTTGCTGTCCTGTTCACGCCACTTGGTTGCTATCACAATACTCCGTTCCAAGTGCAAACTGGCCCCAAAGAACTGGCGGCATATTGGGACAGAATTCTGCTGCAGGACGATATTTCACTGACCTACAAAGTGTTAGGTGAGAACCCAGCCAGCGGCGTGCTCATTGGAATGTCGCGTATCAAGTGACCAGCGAAGACCTGTTTAAAATCTGGGCTGCATCCAGCGGCCTCTCTGCCTGACCGAAAACCTGGCGATCCGTTGCCAAGGATGGAACTGGACGGAACCCTGCTCGCTGAATTCGATGAGCAAGGTCTAGCCACCACAGTGCGAATCTAGTGGCACTCGATGGCACACCCGAACTAAGGTCATGCTCTGCATATCTGATCGCGTTGTGGCGCATGAAGTCGGATATTTGTTACACAAACCCCGTTGTGCCTCATTGGTGAGCGACAAGAACACTACAAATACCCTTTGTATTGATGTACGTGGGTGAGCGGCATTGTTTGTGGTCCATTACCGAATAAAGCAATACGTCGGAATTGCCCAAAAAGAACAAGCAATGGGTTCGTGTCAGTTGACTGATCGCGGGATACTCCCTTAACCCGGCTCCATGCTCAAGCGCGACGGCACCCGCCTATCAGTCATGCCCAAGGGAACAATCCACCCGACGTGTCCATGTGGGCATACAGGCTCTGTGCTGGTCAGCGGATATTCTTTAAGTGTTTGATTTATAGGGTAAAGATGGTGCTGCTGGGGAGGATCGAACTCCCGACCTCGTCATTACCAATGACGCGCTCTACCACTGAGCTACAACAGCATCTCTTTTTTCCAGTTACCAACCCCGGGCTTTCATCCGTGGCAACAGGGGGCTGGCCCCCTGTATCAGCGTCCCCCAAACATGGCAACACTGTGCGCGGGTCACTAGACCTAATTGCCGGATCACGCAAGGGCTATCTGGACGCTTTTTGCTTGCTGCGTTAGAGAGGTTATATGGCAGATAAATCCACACCCCGGTCAAACCTGAAAGCGGCAACAAGCCGTGATGACAGGCTTAAGGCTGCGCTTAAGGCCAACTTGGCCCGCCGCAAGGCGCAAGTGCGGGCGCGATCCGAGGATGGGGCAGGCAAAACAGGCAAAAACGAGGGCTAATTCAGATGGATTCAATTTTGGTGACAGGGAATGGCCCGCTAAGGGGGCAGATTCCGATTGCGGGGGCCAAAAACGCCTGTTTAACCTTGATGCCGGCCACTTTGCTCAGCGAAGAGCCGCTGACATTGACCAATGCGCCGCGCCTTAGCGACATCGCCACGATGAGCGAGCTTTTGGGGTCTTTGGGCGCTGAGGTCACGCAATTGCAGGACGGTAAGGTTCTGGCCTTGTCGAGCCATAACATTAACAACCACACTGCGGATTATGACATCGTGCGCAAAATGCGCGCCTCGATCCTTGTGTTGGGGCCGATGCTGGCGCGCGATGGTCATGCGATTGTGTCGCTGCCCGGTGGCTGTGCCATTGGCGCACGTCCGGTTGATCTGCACCTGCGCGCGCTTGAGGCGCTGGGTGCCGAGCTGGAACTGAAAGACGGCTATGTCCATGCCAAAGCCCCCGGTGGGCTAAAGGGCGGCACGATTGATTTTCCGCTGGTATCGGTTGGGGCCACCGAAAACGTGCTGATGGCGGCGACTTTGGCCAAGGGCACAACTGTTATTAACAACGCCGCGCGCGAACCCGAAATCGTCGATCTGGCGGAATGCCTGCGCAAAATGGGTGCGCAGATCGAAGGCGAAGGCACCAATACCATCACCATTCAGGGGGTTGATCGGTTGAACGGGGCGACGCATCCGGTGGTTACTGACCGGATTGAGCTGGGCACCTATATGCTGGCCCCGGCGTTTTGTGGCGGCGAGGTTGAATTGCTCGGCGGGCGCATGTCGCTGGTTGGCGCGTTCTGTGAAAAACTGGACGAGGCCGGGATTGAAGTGACCGAAACCGACAAGGGCCTGAGCGTGCGTCGGCGCAGCGACCACATCAAAGCGGTAAATATCACCACGGCGCCGTTCCCCGGCTTTCCAACCGATTTGCAGGCGCAGATGATGGCGCTTTTGTGTACGGCCGATGGTGTCAGCGTTCTGGAAGAGAAAATATTTGAGAACCGGTTTATGCATGCCCCGGAATTGATGCGCATGGGCGCACAGATCGACGTGCATGGTGGTACGGCGACGGTAACAGGTGTGAGCCAACTCAAGGGTGCGCCAGTGATGGCAACAGATTTGCGCGCCTCTGTATCGCTTATTCTGGCTGGGTTGGCGGCGCAGGGCGACACGGTTGTCAGCCGGGTCTATCATTTGGATCGCGGGTATGAGCATGTGGTGAGCAAGCTGTCCGCTGTGGGCGCCAAAATCGAACGGATTCATAACTCGTGAGCACTGACGCAACATTTGAAGATGGCCGCGAGGCGCCGCTGAACCTTGGCGCGCTGGATGATGCTGATTTGCAGGTGATTTCGTCGCTGGTGCAGGATGCGGTGTTTCCGATCACCGAAATGAAGTGGCGCCCGAATGACCAGCGCTTTGCCCTTCTGATTAACCGGTTCCGCTGGGAAGACGAAGACGCCGCACGCCTGCGTGGGCGGGCGTTTGAGCGGGTGCAATCGTTGTTGGTGGTCGACAACGTCTTGCGCGTCGCCTCCCAAGGCATCGACCGGTCTGACCCTGATATGATCCTGTCGGTTCTGGCCGTCACGTTTGAGTCGGGCGAAGATGGCGCTGGCCATGTACTGTTGACGCTGGCCGGTGACGGTGGTCTGCGCCTTGAAGTTGAGGCGCTTGAGGTTTCGCTCAGGGATGTGACACGGCCCTATCAGGCGCCATCAAAGTCGGTGCCCGAGCACAAAGCGTGATATTTCGGCCTTTAACGGCTGATGATTACGATATCTGGCGCGCCATCCGGCTTGAGGCTTTGTCGGCGCATCGCATCGTTATCTGACAACATATAACGAAGAGCTCGCCCGCCCAAGGGCGCAATCCGTCGACTGGCTGGCCAGTGGCGCGTTGCTGGCGGCGTTTGACGGCGATGATCTATGCGCGGTTATGTCGGTGGACCGCGAAGGCCCGACCGCAATGGCGCATCGCGGCTGGATACACGCGGTCTATTGCCGTTCAAATTGGCGCGGTGTGGCTTCGCGTGGTTTGATGCACTATGCGGTGGCGCGGGCGCGCACCGATGGATTTCTGCAACTGAAACTTTATGTTGAGGCGACAAATGCCCGGGCCATCGCCTTTTATGAGCGGGCCGGGTTTCAGCTGTGTGGCCGGATACCCCGGGCCGTTTGCGTCGCAGGCCAGTTTCAGGGTGACCTGCATTATTGGCAGCCCATTGACCAAGACCCCGACACGCGGGGTTGAGGCGCAGGCCCGCCCCGGTTATGTGCGCTGCATAAACCCGGAGATACCCTATGCCCGTCTTTCTTGATACCGGAACCGCCGATTTTGAGGCTGCGTTTGTCACCCTGCTGAACGCCAAGCGCGAAGATAGCCCGGATGTGGACGCTGTTGTGGCCGAAATTATCGCCGATGTGTGCGCCCGGGGGGATGCCGCCGTGATCGAGTTGACAGCCCGGTTTGACCGGCTGCAGCTGACGCCCGATACGTTGGCCATACGAGCCGAGGAAATCGAGCAAGCGATTGACAAGGTGTCGCCCGAGGATCGCGCCGCACTTGAACTGGCCGCAGACCGCATTCGGGCCTATCACGTTCGCCAGATGCCCGAAGACGCCAGTTGGACCGACGCGGCAGGGGCAACATTAGGCTGGCGTTGGACACCGGTTTCGGCGGCAGGGCTGTATGTGCCGGGCGGGCTGGCATCCTACCCATCCTCGGTGTTGATGAACGCCATTCCCGCCAAAGTTGCCGGGGTCGGGCGGCTGGCAATCACCGTGCCAACACCGGACGGCGTTTTAAATCCACTGGTGCTGATGGCAGCACATCTTGCCGGAGTGGACGAGATTTACCGCATCGGCGGCGCGCAGGCGATTGCAGCACTGGCCTATGGGACCGAAACCATTCCGGCTGTGGACAAAATCACCGGCCCCGGCAACGCCTTTGTGGCGGCGGCGAAACGCCGGGTGTTTGGCAAAGTCGGTATCGACATGATCGCCGGACCGTCGGAAATTTTGGTAATTGCCGACAAAAACAATGATCCCGATTGGATCGCCCTTGATCTGCTTAGTCAGGCCGAACACGACGAAAGCGCGCAATCGGTGCTGATCACCGATGATGCCTGGTTTGGCCGTGCGGTGGTGGCGGCGGTTGATAAACGGCTGCAAACACTGGAACGCCGTGCGATTGCCGGGGCCAGTTGGCGCGACAATGGCGCGGTGATCGTGGTGCGCGATCTGGACGAGGCCGCAGAGCTGTCCAATCGTATTGCCCCGGAGCATCTGGAACTATGCGTCGCCGACCCTGAAACGCTCTCGCATAAAACCGTGCATGCCGGTGCGATTTTCCTGGGCCAATGGACGCCCGAAGCCATCGGCGATTATGTCGGTGGGCCGAACCATGTGCTGCCCACCGCACGCTCGGCCCGGTTCTCGTCCGGGCTTAGTGTTATGGACTTTTTGAAGCGGACGACACTGGCGCAGATGACTCCGGCTGCATTGCGTGCTATCGGGCCCTCGGCAGAACGGCTTGCAACGTCGGAGAGCCTGCAGGCGCATGGGCTTTCGGTTCGTGCGCGTTTGGATAATTTGAACAGGTAATATCCCTCATGTCACATATTGTGGATGTCGTTTTGGATGATGCGGGTTTGCCCCCGCCCACGCCCGAGATCGAACAGGAACGCAAAGTTGCGATGTTTGATCTTCTGGAAGAAAACAGCTTTGATCTGCCCAAACGCGATGATCGCGAGGTGCCAGAGGGGCCGTATACTTTGCACCTGGCGATCCGCGATAAACGTCTGGTGTTTGATGTGTTGACGACGGACGACCAAAAGGCGGCTGAATTTCATCTGTCTCTTGGCCCGTTCCGACAGGTGGTCAAAGATTATTTCCAGATTTGCGAATCCTATTTGGACGCGGTGAAAACCCTGCCGCCCAGCCAAATCGAAACCATCGACATGGCGCGGCGCGGCATTCACGACGAAGGTAGCCGGGTCTTGCAGGAACGGCTTGAAGGCAAGGCCGCCATTGACACCAAAACCGCACGTCGGCTTTTTACGCTGATCTGCGTACTGCATTTCGGGGGTTGATGGGTGCCGGACCTGCCGCAATCTGTTCTGTTTTGTTGCGACCACAATGCCGTCCGCTCGCCTATGGCCGAGGGCATCATGAAAAAGTTCTATGGCGCGGGCACCTATGTGCAATCGGTGGGGGTGCATAATGATCTGGAAATCGACGGCTTTGCCATTTCTGTCTGCCATGAAGTCGGTGTTGGATTGTTACGCCACCGATCCCGGTCGTTTGACGAAATGGAGCAACGGGGCGACGATCTAAGTTCGTTCGACCTGGTGATTGCGCTGTCGCCCGCCAGCCAGCGCCGGGCGTTGGAATTGACCCAGTTTTTCCATCTTGAGGTAGAATACTGGCCGATTCTGGACCCTTCTGGATTGGGCGAAACCCGTGAGGCCAAGTTGAGCAGTTACCGACAGACCCGCGATCAGATTATTGCCAAGCTGATTGATCGCTGGGGCGAGCCGATTGCGGTGCAATAGCCGGGCGTTTTGATCGGATTACTCTGATGGCCCGCCACTCAATGTCGCCACTCAATGTCGCAAAACTGTGTTAAACAAATTAGGGGCCTTCCTTTTTGCTTTACGAGGGCCATTTGTCCGTTTCGAATTCCCGCACAATCCAATTTTCCACTATGGCAAGGTTTTTGCTGTCGGTATTTGGAAACACAAACCAATAGCTAAAGCTGGCGGTAAGTTTCGTCTTGAATGGCATAACCAATCGGCCTGCGGCCACGTCATCCGCCACAAGCAGCGATCGCCCCAGGAGCCACACCCTGACTGGATCGAGCGGCCTGTAATATCGCCGTGTCATCGCCTGGTTTAGGGCCTCTGGGTATGTCCGCATCCACAATGCCAGCCGCGGCAAACCAGGCCGCCCAATCTTCGGCGATATCGGCATGCAAAAGCGGCGTGCTAAGTAAATCGGCTGGCGTGGAAATGCCGAATTTCCTGATTGAGCCTTGTGTGCAAATCGGCTGAACCGTTTCAGACCCCAGCCAGATTGTCTCAAGCCCCGGCCAATCGCCAAGCCCGTACATCAATGCCCTCGTCCACCAGATCAACACAGTCGCGCGACGCACTTACAGGTCTGGCGTTTATCTGTATCGTGATCGCGACCGGGCTTATTTGATTGCGCACCATTGTAGCAAAAAAGCGCTGCAAATATCTGACTACACCCTGACCCGTAAACGGGATAGCAATTGGGTAGTGTCAAAATTTGACGAAAACTATTTGTGGATTTCCAGGATGTGCAAAACATGGCGATGAACCGAGTATGACGCAGGTTGCGGATGAGTTGCAGGTTGATTTTGTCAGCGGTGCAGTCGCGCATCGGCTCCGGTTTGGTGGCGGGCGCGGGCAAGCACTGGCAAAGGCGATGGGATTACGCGCCGGTAAAACACCGCTGATTGTTGATGCGACGGCGGGTTTGGGCCGTGACGCATTTTTGTTGGCGTCGCTGGGCGCGCAGGTCGTATTGATCGAACGGTCGGAAAAAATGCACTCTCTGTTGGCTCAAGGCATGGAGCGAGCCACAAAAGAGGGCGGTGAATTTCGCGAGATTATTGGCCGCATGACGCTCCTGAAGGGAGACGCCAAAGATTTGCTGCCCGGGCTGTCAGGCGAGGCAATCCTGATTGATCCAATGCATCCTCCCCGTAAGAACTCGGCGTTGGTAAAACGCGAGTTGCGTCAAGTCCGCGAGATCGTTGGAACGGATGATGATGCTGTTGATTTGGTGCGTGTGGCGCTCAAAACTGCGCGTAATCGGGTGGTTTTGAAATGGCCAGCAAAGGCTGATCCGATCAAAGGGATACAAAAATGTTCCCACCAAATTCTTGGAAAATCAACGCGTTACGATGTTTTTATGGTCGGATAATGGGGGGGCGCCTGCCCGTGGGCTGGAATCACAGCATGATTCCCGCATCACGATTTATACAGCAAAGCCGGGAGTGCCGCTAAATTGATGGCCCCTGTCCTAGCGGGCGGCGTTATGGTTTGAGGTACTCACGAAGTATCGCCACCCTTTTATCACTCACCGTGATCCGCGTCTGATCGCAGCTATCAACCGGCCCACCGCCGGTGGATAAATGGGATTCGGTAAGTTTGCGACGAGACTCAAGGGTTAATTCGGTCAAAAATTGCCGCCATTTGGCTTTGCCCCTTGAAAACCGCCCACAATGGCATCATTTAGTCGCACGGTCCGCAGCTTAGCGGAGGAAATCACTATGGAGACAACATGGCCAAGGAAGATACACTCGAATTTCCCGGTGTCGTAAAGGAACTCTTGCCGAATGCGACGTTCAGGGTCGAGTTGGAAAACGGCCATGAGATCATCGCGCACACGGCCGGCAAGATGCGTAAAAATCGCATCCGGGTTCTGGCTGGCGACAAAGTACAGGTCGAAATGACCCCCTATGATCTGAGCAAAGGCCGGATCAATTATCGCTTTAAGTAGCGTCCGATAAATGGCGTTTATTTTAGGATCAGGCAGCCCGAGACGGCTGGACCTGTTGGCGACGCTTGGAATCACCCCCGATGTCGTTGCTCCGCCCGATATTGATGAAACGCCACATAAGGCCGAATTGCCGCGCCCCTATTGCATGCGTATCGCGCTGGAAAAAATACAGGCGGTGCAGGCCGAAGGCGACGACATTGTTTTATGCGCCGATACCACTGTCGCATTGGGCCGTCGCATTCTGGGTAAACCTGCCGACGCAGACGAAGCCGAAAAGTTCCTGCGCGGGTTGTCCGGGCGTCGGCATCGGGTGATCACAGCCGTTGCCATACGACGTGGCGACCAGATCTGGCAAAAAGAGGTGGTCAGCCAGGTGCGTATGAAACGGCTGTCCGATCTGGAACTAAACGCCTATCTCGCAACCAATGACTGGCAGGGCAAGGCAGGCGCCTATGCCATCCAGGGACCGGCCAGCGCCTTTATCCCATGGATCAGCGGATCATTCACAGGCATCGTTGGATTGCCTCTGGCTGAAACGGCTGGACTATTGCAGGCTGCAGGCTATCCACTTTATAGGACTATATCATGAAGGGTCGTACAATTATTCTGGATCATCTGAACGGGCATGCTGCGGCGGCCCTGATGATCGACGGTCGGCTGGATGATCTTTTGGTCGAAGGCGACGCGCCTGCGATCGGAACCATCTATCGCGCCCGCGCGGATCGGCCTGTCAAAGGTCAGGGCGGCATGTTTATGGCGACCCCGGACGGCCCGGCGTTTCTGCGTCAGGTCAAGGGTCTTGCCCCCGGCACCATGCTATTGGTGCAGGTCACAGGTTTCGCCGAAGCAGGCAAAGCAATTCCGGTAACGCAAAAGGTGCTGTTCAAAAGCCGCTATGCCATTGTCACGCCAGATGCGCCGGGGTTGAACATTTCACGCTCGATCCGCGACGAGGACGAACGTGATCGCCTGCTTGAGATTGCCCATGAGGGCATGGATGGGTCGGGTTTTGGACTGATCCTACGCTCGTCCTGCGCAGGGGCGGATGCCGATGCTATTGCCGAGGACGTTGCCGAAATGGCGGCCCTTGCCGATCAGGTCATGCAAGACTCAGACGGCGGCGAAGAAAAACTGACCGAAGGCGATAATCCACACGCCATCGCGTGGCGCGAATGGACCGACCCCGCCGAAATCATCACCGAATCCGGCGGCTTTGAGACCCACGGGGTGCTTGACGCAATCGATACCACACTGGGCATCCATGAGCCATTGTCGGGCGGCGGCCATCTCTATATCGAACCAACCCGAGCATTGGTCGCGGTCGATGTGAATACAGGTGCCGACGGGTCACTGGCGGCAGGCGTCAAGGCCAATATGGCCTGCGCACGGGTTCTGCCCCGGGCGTTGCGGATACGCGGGCTGGGCGGGCAAATTACCCTTGATCTGGCGCCTATGCCGAAAAAAGACCGCCGCGCCTTTGAAACGGCGCTGCGGGCGGCGTTCCGCGCCGATAGCGAAGACACGGCGCTGGTCGGCTGGACACCGTTGGGGCACTATGAGCTGCAACGCAAACGCGGCCGGGTGCCACTGGCACAGGTAATGTCATGAGCTGCCCGATGTGTGAGGCTGAAACGGTTCAGAAATATCGCCCGTTCTGTTCCAGGCGTTGTGCGGACCAAGATCTGGGGAAATGGTTAAACGGATCATATTCGACCCCATCTTATGACCCGGATGACCTAGAAAAGGCACAAGAAGAAGTCGAGAAAGCACGCAGTAAACCACATTGATGCAAAACCAGCCACAAAGGCTCTGGACACGCCAGCGCGCAGAGCCTAGAAGGCCCCCATCCCAAGGCAAATGCCTTACCCGTGCCCGGGTAGCTCAGGGGTAGAGCAGTGGATTGAAAATCCTCGTGTCGGTGGTTCAAATCCGCCCCTGGGCACCATTTAAATATTTGTAATATAACGAGTAATTGGCATTCTCGCTTAGAGAAGCTGTTGTGGGTTAGTCGCTTGGGTGCCGATTGGGTGCCACTTAGCATATGTTGCACTAAGTTAGAGATCACATGTCACTCGAGGTCGTTGTGCTAAGCCCGCCCCATTGGCTTTAAGATGTAGCCGTCAAACGTGATAAGGTTGTAGGGGCGTTCTCCCAAGCCTTGTTTGATAGCAAGTTCCTTTTTGGATGTTGCTATCAGTATCTGGTGCCGACTAAATCGCGGATTGGCCGATCCCTGAAACAAACTTGTCAGATTGACTGGGTCTGCCGCTTGTTGCCCCGGTTCATCGAAAATAACTAGTCCAGCATGATTTGTCTCATGTTGTACGTTCAGCTCCAATAGTGAGAGGTAATATGCCCACTTCAGACGTATTCCGTCACTGGCCGAAGCTTCGAAACCTATATCTTTCTCGATCTCGCCATCAGTATCCTTGTCGCGCACAATTACTTGTGGTCGAAAATTGTCTTTGGCCAGAGTGATTTCCGAAGGCGGGAAAGAGTGAAAATCAAACGTCTTCAGGTGCCCCTGAACGAGGGACTGAAGACTGGAAATTTTGTGTCTGTCATCATTCGAAAAGTCATCTCCAGTACGCAGGCTCTTTAGGCGTGCAGAAAGCTGCGCCCATTCCTTTGCTATTGCTAGCAATTCATCGACAAGGCCATCGGCGGCTTCTTGCATCCCATCCCACTGCGCTAATCGCGCCTGAAGGCGAACTGATTTTTCGATTGTAGTTCTACTTATACTCGATGCGGGTCGAACAAGAGCTCGCTTTAAGCTGCGTAGTTCGCTTTGGGCATCCTTATAGTCCTTCTCGATTGAACGCCCGCGCAATCGCATTTCTGTCAGGCGTTCCTCCGTTGATGCCGAAGCAGATTTATACATCAGTTGCTGGGACTTGATAAACGCGATGTTCTCTTCGAGCGCCATCGCCCCTGACGAACTTGGCGGGAGAAGCTCTTGGCTTAGATGTTGATGACATGTCGGACAATTTTCGAATGCCACAGCATCTGAGATCGCCGACCCAAGGGCCAATAATTTCTTGGTGTCTTGATGACGCTTCAGGTCTATATCAAGCACTTCAAGTCGCTTTTTTAACGCCCTGTTTTCCTCTATCGTTGTGCGAAACTCTGTTCTCGCAACTTCGAACATTGCTGCGAGTTCGTCGTGCTTCGATTGTGTGATTTCAAGTGCTTCTTGAGTGCTAGCTTCTGCTTCTTCAGTAGGCACCAACTCGATCTTGTTGAGTTCATCTACTTCGTCCCTGAGTTCCTTTGCCGCAACGTCTAGCCCAACCCACTCTCCGTCCATGAACACTTCCAGAGAAATGGACGCTTGGTGAGAAAATTCTGCTGTGGGGGTCTTTGGAACACCTACGAAACGAACTAAGTCAACTCCACCACGTTCAAGCAATCGTCTCTTGTCTGTCCAGTCGGTCTCAAGCAAGCCAATTCTTTTGTTCAGATCAGCACGCTCTCTACGAATTTTGCCAGCATCAAGGTTTAGGATGAATTCCATTACCCTTCTGTTGGGCTTTGTTGCACAAATCAGATTGCGTCGAGAGTTCCCCTTTCCCCTGACGGATTCATCCTACAGAAATGGTTTCAGGAATGCCAAGTGCGGTGTAGCCATTGAGAATGGCGGCACGAATTTGAA
>JBLHMP010000100.1:0-12329 GCA_047623555.1 Granulosicoccus sp. | reverse complement strand
CGTTTTTTTGTTATTATACATCTTTTAGCTGCAATTTGTCGAAAAGCCAAATGGCCAGCGGTTTGCTCACGGTTTTGTCCTGTGAAACGTTGCGTGTTTCCAGTCTGAATGACCTGCGCTCTCTTGTGATCCCGGGCAGGTGCCATAAACTTGGCGCAACACTGCGCATTTCACGGGGACATCATGCAAAAAGCACAAATCGGCGTCTATGGTCTGGGAACAATGGGCAGCGCCCTGGCGCTAAACTTTGCCGATCAGGGCTATCGCGTGGCGGTTACCAACCTCGAGGTCAGCTGGCTGGCGCCGTTCATCAACGAGGCTACCGGTTTGGCGACGCTGCTGATCCCGTCAGAAACGCTCGCTGATTTTGTCAGCTCAATTGCAACGCCCCGGGTCATTCTGTTCATGATCCCGTCCGGCGCTCCGATGGACGGGATGATTGCGCTGGTCCAGCCGTTGCTGGAGCGCGGCGACACCATCATTGACGCTGGTAACGCCAATTTCAATGATACTCGTCGGCGGGCGGCAGCCTTTGACGGCACAGGCCTGCATTTTGTCGGCATGGGCGTGTCGGGCGGCGAAGATGGCGCGCGGCACGGTCCGTCGATGATGGTTGGCGGTAGCGATTACAGCTGGCAGCAACTGGGCCCGATGGTGCAGGCAATTGCGGCGCAGTTTAAGGGCGATCCCTGCGTTGCCCATGTCGGGCCGGACGGTGCCGGGCATTTTGTCAAAACCGTGCATAATGGCATTGAATACGCCGATATGCAGATGATTGCCGAGGTCTATGGCCTGCTGCGCGATGGCTCTGGCTGGGATGCGGCGCAGATTGGCGCATTATTTGCGGATTGGAACAATGGGCCACTGGCGTCGTTTTTGATTGAGATCACCGGGAAGGCGCTGGGCGTCACGGACCCGGAAACTGGCGCGCCGATGGTGGATGTGATATTGGATAAGGCCGGGCAAAAAGGCACCGGGCGTTGGACGGTGATCGAGGCGCTAAAATTGGGTCAGTCGGCAAGCGCGATCGAGGCCGCAGTGGGGGCCCGCGGCTGGTCATCAGAAAAAGAAACGCGTGGCGTGGCGGCAGACTTGTTGGCCGCCTCGAGTATGGATGTCGAAATGCCGGGGACGGATGTTTTGGCGCAGGCGTTGTTGGCGGGGCGTATTCTGGCCCATGCACAGGGGTTTCGGGTGCTTCAGGCCGCATCGGATGAATTTGACTGGTCGCTTGATCTGGCGCGTATTGCCGAAATCTGGCGGGCAGGGTGCATCATACGCTCGGCTTTGCTGGATGATATTGCCGAGGCCATTCGCGCGGGGTTGCCCCAGGACCATCTGATCCTGGCGCCAACCATCCGCGCCGCATTGGCAGATAATATCGGCGGGCTGCGCACGGTGGTGTCGGCGGCTGTGCGGGCCGAGATCGCGGTGCCGTCATTGTCGGCGGGGCTGGCGTGGTATGACAGCATGCGCCGGGCGCGTGGCACGGCGAACCTGATCCAGACGCAACGAGATGTGTTCGGAGCGCATGGTTTTGAGAGGATCGATACGCCGGGGAAATTCCACGGCAATTGGTCCTGACTTATTGATAGTGATGGAGAGTATGGCATGAAAACCGCCCTTGTGACCGGCGCTGCGCGTGGGATTGGTCTGGCGACCGCAAAGATGTTGTTAAAGAACGGCTGGCGGGTTGCACTGCTGGACCGGGATGCTGATGTGCTTTTGGCCGAGGTGGCCAATCTGACCAATGCCGTGTCTGTTGTCGCCGATGTGTCTGACCCCGAGCAGGTAGAACAGGCCCGCGCGCAGGTCGCGTCTGAGTTTGGTGCATTAGACGCGCTGGTCAACAACGCCGGTGTGGCGGATTTCGGCCGGATCGCGGGCACGACGTTTGAGCGTTGGCGGCGGGTGATGCAGACCAATCTGGACGGGCCGTTCCTGATGACACAGGCGTTCACGCCGCTTCTGGCACAGGATGGCAGCGGCGCAGTGGTCAATGTCACATCGATTTCCGGACTGCGGGCCAGCACGTTGCGGGTGGCCTACGGCACCTCCAAAGCAGCGTTGGCGCATCTGACATTGCAGCAGGCGGTTGAGCTTGGCGAGATGGGTATCCGGGTCAACGCGGTGGCGCCGGGACCGGTGGATACCAAACTGGCGTTGGCGGTACATACCCCGGACATTCGGGCGGCATATCATGATGCTATTCCGCTCAATCGCTATGGCCATGAGGACGAGATTGCCGCGGTTATCGCGTTTCTGGTCAGTGATGCCGCGAGCTTTGTTACCGGGCAAATAATCGCTGCGGACGGCGGCTTTGGTGCGACAGGAATCGGGCTGCCCTCATTGCGAAATTAACCGGTGTTTTTCACCCACCCTACGCTTTACGTCTTTTGGTGCGTGTGGTCGGATCGGCCTGCGTCGGGTCTTCGGGCCAGGGATGTCTGGGATAGCTTGCGCGCATGTCTTTGCGCACATCGGCATATGACCCAGCCCAAAACCCGGGCAAGTCGCGGGTTACTTGGACCGGGCGGCGGGCTGGGGACAGCAGGGTGATTTTAAGGGCAACCCCGGCGCTGGTTGGATGCTGCGTCACGCCAAACAGCTCTTGCAGGCGCAGCGCTATTTCGGGGCCGTCAGGGCCGTATTCAATCGGGATTTTATGCCCAAGTGGTGTGTTGAACGCCGCAGGCGTGGTTTTGTCGATCAGCTGTGTCTGATCCCATGTCAGCGCCCCTCTGAGGGCAGGCAACAGATCGAACCGTTTCCAATCCTCAGTGTTGCGCACGCCGGTCAGCATCGGCAGCAACCAATCCTCAAGGGTGCCCATCAGCCCCTCGGGGGACATGTCGGGCAAATCTGCACCGTCCGCGCGTGCCAGTTCTACCCGTGCGATCAACCGCCGCGCGGCCCCAGCGGGGCGCAGGCCCAGATCACGCACCCCGTCCAGCATGGCGCGGGCAACCCAATCGTCGGGCACGTCGCCCCATATGCGATCGTCCAGCACCAATGCGCCAAACTGTTCCTGTTTGCGCGCCACAACGCGACGGTCGCGTTTGGACCAACTGCAGATGGTATGCCAGCCAATATGTTGGCCAAACAGCGTGCGGATTTCACCTTCGCTGATCTGCAGCGCCAGCCGGATTTTTGCCTCACGTGGGTTGCCGTCTAAATCTGTGGCCACGACATATGGCGCGTTGGCCAGACCGTCGCCATCGGCCATCACCGCGCCTTTGCCGCCGGATAACACAAACCGCGCCGCGTCGCCTTTGCGCCGTTGTCCGATGCGATCCGGATAGGCCAATGCGGCCATGCCCGCCGGGCTGAAGCCGCCCTGTTGCGACCCACGTAGTTGCGCGCGCAGGCGTTTTACCTCGGTGCGGATACGCTCAATAGCGCCCCGGTTCACCTCGTAAGGTTGTGACCGGCCAAAGCTGCGCGGGTCCTGCAAGGCGCGCAGGCGTAGGGTCAGGTCGGCGGGGGCGCCGCGCAACGAGTCACGTTCGCCCATCAGCGCCGCCATTGGCGCCGCATCTGGTCCGGCACGCACCAACATATGTGCCAATCTTGGGTGCAACGGCAGGGCCACCAAGGCGCGGCCGTGACCGGTGATGCGTCCGTTTGCATCCAAAGCGCCGAGCAGGGTTAGCAACGCCTGTGCTTCGCCCAAGGCCCCGACGGGTGGCGACGTCAGGAAATCGAGGTCGTCCGCCGCAGCGCCCCATAATGCCAACTCAAGCGCCAGCGCGGTCAGGTCGGCGGCTTCGATCCCGGCGGGGGGGAAGGCGTGCAATGCGCCCTCTTCGCCTTTGGTCCACAAGCGGTAACACACCCCGGCGGCGACACGCCCTGCGCGGCCTTGTCGTTGGGTGGCTTCGGCGCGGGTGACGCGTTCGGTGACCAGTCGCGACATGCCGGAACCGGGGTCAAACCGGGCGCGGCGGGCCTGACCGGCGTCGACCACAACGCGGACGTCCTCAATGGTTAGTGAGGTTTCGGCAATGGAGGTGGCCAGCACCACTTTTCGGCCCTGTTTGTGGCCTTGATTGAGTGGCGCAATCGCGGCACGCTGGGCGGCAAACGGCATGGCGCCGAACAAGGGCCGTAATACGCAAGTATCGGGCAGGCGGCGTGACAATGCGGTTTCTGCACGGCGGATTTCGCCCTCACCGGGCAGGAACACCAATATGCCACCGCCGGTATCGCGGGTTTCGGCCTCGGCCTGAACAACCAGATCAACCAGCGCGTCAACGATGCGGGGTTTCGGGCCCAAGGGACGCGACAACCAACGGGTTTCAACCGGGAAACTGCGCCCTTGTGAGGTAATAACCGGCGCCTTCATCAATGCGCCAACCGGGCCAGCGTCAAGCGTTGCCGACATCGCCAGCAGAATCAGATCGTCACGCAGCGCATCGGCGACCTCAAGACACAACGCCAACCCAAGATCGCCATTCAGCGAACGTTCGTGGAATTCATCGAATATCACCGCACCAATACCGGGCAGGTCAGGCGAGGATTGCAACATCCGGGTCAGAATGCCCTCGGTGACGACTTCGATGCGGGTGGCTTTTGAGGTCTTGCCTTCGCCGCGCATCCGGTAACCAACGGTTTGGCCAACCGGTTCACCAAGGGTCTGTGCCATGCGCTCGGCGGCGGCGCGGGTGGCAAGGCGGCGCGGTTCCAGCATGAGAATGCGGCCCTGCGTCAGCCCGGCGTCGAGCATTGCCAGCGGCACGCGTGTGGTTTTACCAGCACCGGGGGGCGCCTGCAGCACCGCGCGCCCGGTGGCACGCAACGCGGCAATCAGCTCAGGCAGGGCGTCATCAATAGGAAGCGGTTGGTTCATAGCAACCTTATCGCCAAAGCGGGCGGGGTCGTCCAGTGGTGCAAGCGCACCAGCGCGCGGGGGCACTGGACAAATGCGGCTCTGATCCGTCATGTAGTCCAAGAATGCCGGGAATTAGGATCATGGACAGTACACAGCTAAGCGATAAGGTTTTGGCCAGCGATATTTTGGCCAGCGATATATTGGCAGGCGACCGGCGGGCATTGGCCCGTGCGATCACCCTGATTGAAAGCCGTCGCGCCAACCATCGCGAACAGGCGACAAAGTTGCTCAGCCAGTTGGGCAGCAAGCGTCAGGCGTTGCGCATTGGTCTGTCCGGCACACCCGGCGTTGGCAAATCGACGTTTATCGAGAGCTTTGGCCTGATGCTGACCGGGCAGGGGCTTCGGGTGGCAGTGTTGGCGATTGATCCCAGTTCGGCGCGCTCGGGTGGGTCCATTTTGGGCGATAAAACCCGGATGGATCTGCTGGCGCGCGATCCGAATGCGTTTATTAGGCCTTCGCCGAGCCAGACCCATCTGGGCGGCGTGGCACGCCGGACCCGCGATGTTGTGACGCTGTGCGAGGCGGCCGGATATGACGTGGTGCTGATCGAAACCGTCGGCGTTGGGCAGTCCGAAACCATGGTTGCGGAAATGTCGGACCTGTTTGTGTTGCTGCTGGCCCCGGCTGGCGGGGACGAGTTGCAAGGCGTCAAGCGCGGCATCATGGAAATGGCCGACCTGATTCTGGTGAACAAGGCCGATGGTGATCTGAAAGCGGCGGCAACCCGCACCTGCGCCGATTATGCCGGGGCGCTGCATCTGCTGCGCAAGCGTGCGCAAGACCCGGTTGGATTTCCCAAGGCAATGACGGTTTCGGCGGTTGAGAACGACGGGCTGGGCACGGCTTGGGATGAAATGCAGGCGCTGGTGGAGTGGCGACGCGATCACAACCACTGGGACACACGCCGGGTAGAGCAGGCACAATATTGGTTCGGTCAAGAGGTGCGTCATGCGCTGCTGGCCCGGCTGGAAACGGCTGCGGCCAAGACAACGCTCGCGGCTTTGGCCCAACAGGTGGGCGACGGAACATTGACGCCAAATGCGGCGGCTTTGATCGCTGTTGGCACGTTGACCACATCTTAGGTGTAAAAGCTGCCCATTGATGGGGTGAATCACTTGACGCGCCCTGCAATTCATCTTAACGACGCTCAACGAGATTTAGGGTGCAGCACCTGCCACGCCCGTTTGTATTGACAGGGACCGACCCTGTTAACCCAAAACACGAGGATAAAGCTATGTCGCGTCGTTGCGAATTGACCGGAATTGGCCCGATGAGTGGCAACAATGTCAGCCATGCCAAAAACAGAACCCGTCGTCGGTTTCTGCCGAACCTGAATGATGTGACCCTGCAGTCCGAGGTTTTGGACCGGGGCATCAAGCTGCGGATTACTGCTGCTGCATTGCGCACTGTTGATCACCGCGGTGGTCTGGACGCGTTTATGGCCAAAGCCAAAGACGAAGAGCTGTCCATCACAGCGCTGAAAGTCAAAAAAGAGATCACCAAAGCAGTTAAAGCGGCACAAGCCGAAGTCGCTGCCTGATTCTTTTTCGACTTATGTAAAAACTGCATAACAGCCCTGCGTTCGCGCGGGGCTGTTTGTACTTGTGCGTCCGCCTTTGCAGGATCACTATTGCCAAAAGGGACGCGTGCGTGATCACGACCGCCGCCTTTGATTGTCACTTTGTTTTGGGCCGTGATCGCATCAGGCCAGAACACGCATAGGGAAATAGCTATGTCTGTCCGTTCAGTTTTTTTGTCTGTTGTCACCGCCCTGACCTTGGCCACACCGGGTTTCGCCGGTGAGACCATTGTGGTTCAGGACGCCTATATCCGCAGCTCAACACCGACATCGCCGACCGGCGGCGCGTTTATGGTCATTATGAACCATGGCGACACCGATGACCGTCTGATTGGTGTAACGTCCGATATTGCCGCCAAGATCGAAATTCATACCCATATCGAGGACGCAAATGGCGTCATGCGCATGGTCGAAGTCAAAGATGGCATCGCGCTGAACGCAGGTGAGATGCATGCTCTGAAACGCGGTGGCGATCATGTGATGTTCATGGGCCTGTCTCAGGAATTGATACAGGGCGATACGGTTTCGGTGACGTTGATTTTTGAAAACGCAGGCGAGGTCACGATTGATTTGCCGGTCGATCGTGAACGCAAACCGGCAAAAATGCACAAACACACCGACAGCTGACCCCGCAGGCGGTCACCGGTCGTCTAGCAATCTATCCACCCAGGCAGGCATTGTTTGGGTGACCCGACCAAACCGCGTTTCATCAAAGTCTGACACAACTGATGACGGGCCCAGGTTGATCTCAATCGTATGCGCCCCGGCGGTCGGCGCTTTTTGTACAAACGCGGCGGCGGGATAGAGCTTCCCGGATGTGCCAATGGCAGCAAATAGTTCAGCCTTGGCCAAATGGTGGTAAATCGCCTCTATGTGATACGGCCTTTCACCAAACCAAACCACATCGGGACGCCCGGCAGGGGCGGCGCATTTCGGGCAGGGCTCGCCCCGTTGCATGTGCGGCGATGCAGTCCAGCGATGATCGCAAACAGCACATAGCGCTCCGGCCAATATCGCGTGCATATGCAGGACCAATTGCGCGCCTTCGGCTTTGTACAGGCCATCGACATTTTGGATGGTCGGGATGACCTCGCCCGACGAGTGCGACTGAAGCTTGGCCAACGCCAAACGGGCAGCGTTGGGTTTGGTGTTCGCGGCGGGTATTGTAAATGCGATGCACAAGGGCAGGGTCGCGACGTCCTCGATCTGGTGTTGCGGCTATACCTCGCCTTGGTCACGAAACGTGCCAAGACCGGTTTGCGTAAAAATTCCGGCCCTAGTGAGAATGATAATCTTTTCCATATGCCCTATACAGTAGTATCCGCGCAAAAAAGGAGCCACGCCGTGACCCATCGCATCCTGTTCGTTTGTTTAGGCAACATCTGCCGATCACCCGCTGCGCAAGGCGTGTTTCGCGCGCTGATGCCCGAGGCCATTACCGATAGTGCGGGAACGTCTGATTGGCATGTGGGCGAGCCACCTTATGGGGCGATGCGGGTCGCGGCGTTAAATCGGGGCATTGACCTTGACGATCTGCGGGCACGCCAGTTTGGCGCGGCTGATTTTGCGGCGTTTGATTTAATCCTGGGCATGGATGCGAACAACATGGCGGCGATGCAGGCGTTGCGCCCGGCTGGCAATGACACGCCGCTGCACCTGTTTACCGATTATGCGCCAGAGCAGGGCGCAACCCATGTGCCCGATCCGTATTATACGCGTGATTTCAACGGAACGCTGGATTTGATAGAACATTGCGCGACTGGGTTGAAAACCGCACTGGACACGTCGACGGCCGATTAAGAAAACCCAAAACCTTGCTGCCGAGAACACCACCGCGATAACGCCCGTAGGGCGGCGGAGCTGTGCCCCTCTAGGCTTGGATAACCCGCAAAGACCCGGCCAACCACGGCAGTCGGGAAATCGCCGGATCAATGATCTGACTCTGTACCAGCCGCCGCATGATCTGCGCCACATCCAGCGGCACTCGATCCGCCCAATCCGCCCGGGAAAACAATGAAATTGTCCGTGAAAATTCGCCAAAGGGCAGGGGAAATGCCTCGATGTCATCATGAAACCGCGCCGCCCGCATATAGCCCAGTGGGGTGGTAATCGCCCAACCAATGCGCCGCGCCACCATTGCCATTAACGCCAGATGGCTGCCAATCTCAAACCGGTCTTCAAACTGCAAACCCTGCCGCGCCAAATGCACCTCGATCTGCTGGCTGATCAGCTGCTCCCGCGCATAGCGCAGGAACGAAAATCCGGCCAAAGACGACATGATGTCGGTGCTGCTACCCGCCATTCCGCGCGGTGCCACAAGGACAAACGGGTCTTGTACCAAAGGGTACTCCACCACGCCATCCTGTACCTGTCCGGTGCTCGCCGCCACCGCAATATGCAACCGGCGGTCTTGCATGGCTTCGTTGATGTCAAGGCTTGGAGCGGTGATCATCTTGAACCGGCACTTGGTCATGTTCTCGGCCAAAATTGTGACCAACCTTGGCGTCAGGTCATTGTCGAAATCATCAATCAAGCCAATGCTTAGCGCACTCAGATGGGTCAGGTCCATCACCGTCAACTCACTTTGTGCCAACCGCAATTGGCTTAGCACCGCCTCGGTTCGCGTCAGAAAACTGCGCCCCGCAGCGGTCAGGGTCATTGGGCGTTTGCGGTGATTGACCAACTCGGTCGCCAATGCGGTTTCCAGGTTGCGCAACTGTTGGCTGACGGCGGGTTGACTTAGTCCCGTCCTCTTTGCCGCCTGCGCCACTGATCCGCAATTTGCCAATGCTTCAAATACTTCAAGCCCGCGCAGGGTCACGCTCTTGTTTAGCATTGCTTCATTCCCCCCTAGATTTACCTTTTGTGAAACTATGAGAGGTTTTGGTCAAGGGGTATCCCAAGGCTATCACAGCCAAATGAACATCGTTAAACGCCGTAAGGGAACTTGATTAGCCACAGGTCTTGCGGGCAAGCGCCCCAAATTCCTTATATTTCAGCCACAAGGTTTCGTCGCTGCGGCGATCCGATTGGCGGGTTTGTTGCGCCTTATGTGGATCACTGAACCATTTGGATACTTTGTACCGCTCATTCCGGGTCAGCGACTTATTGGCCACTTTTTGGATGCAACTGCATAGCTTGGGCGTCGCTGCAGGGCGGTCGGCTTGGCGACAGGCGTGATCGATCGACCCAGGGCCGGCAAAAACCGTCGTCGGGGCCGCAAACATCAAAACCGCAGTACAAATTGCCGCAACTGGGAGGGTATTCATTTTGGTGCCTCATCTCATCGCGCCGGATCTGCTGCCCGGTTGTGCGGATTTCCCGTAGTATGACGCAAAGCGACCACCGGTTCAATCGCCCGCCCGCCGCATTGCCGTCAATGTGATTTTTGCGGCAATTTCGGGCGGCAAACCCAGCCAAATCCGGCTGCTCTGGTCAGCCATCGGAATTCTGGCCTGCTTTGGCAGAGATAATATCACAGCTACCCAGCTTTGCGCCCGCTCAATTCCTCTCTTTTGGGGCTGAAATTCACCAATATCGGCAAGTTCTGTAAAACTGGCGTCGCGATAGGTGCGTTGGCCGTTGACTGTTGCTGAATTCCGCCGCATTACCCAGAAATGACCGACCTTAAACATATTCGAAATTTCTCGATCGTGGCGCATATTGACCATGGTAAATCCACCCTTGCGGACCGGCTCATCCAAGAGACCGGCACGGTCAAGGATCGCGACATGCAAGCGCAGTTGCTGGACACCATGGATATTGAGCGGGAACGCGGTATCACCATCAAAGCCAACACCGTGCGTATTAACTATACCGCGGATGATGGCGAAGACTATGTGCTCAACCTGATCGACACCCCCGGCCACGTCGATTTCGCCTACGAAGTCTCGCGTTCCATGCGCGCGGTCGAAGGCTCTTTGCTGGTTGTGGATAGCACCCAGGGCGTTGAGGCGCAGACCCTCGCCAACGTCTATCAGGCCATTGATGCGAACCACGACATCGTGCCGATCCTGAACAAGATCGACCTGCCTGCGTCTGACTGTGACCGCGTGGCCGAACAGATCGAAGACGTCATTGGCATCGACGCCACCGGCGCCATTCAGGTTAGTGCCAAAACCGGTGTCGGCATCCATGAAACCCTCGAGGCCATCGTCAAAGAACTGCCCGCTCCCAAGGGCGACCGTGATGCGCCGCTCAAGGCGATGTTGGTGGATTCCTGGTATGATTCATACCTTGGCGTCATCGTTCTGGTCCGTATCATGGACGGCGTGCTGAAAAAAGGCGACCGCATCCGCATGATGTCCAACGACACGGTGCATTCGGTTGACCGAATCGGCGTGTTCCGCCCGCAAATGGAGCCCATCGACGAACTTGGCCCCGGCGAAATCGGCTTTCTCACGGCCTCCATCAAACAGGTCCGCGACACCCGCGTTGGCGACACCATCACCCATGAACGCAAAGGCGCAACCGAGGCTTTGCCCGGCTTTAGCCCCGCCCAACCAGTGGTCTTCTGTGGCTTGTTCCCGGTCGATTCCTCCGAATTCGAAGACCTGCGCGACGCCATCGAAAAACTGGCGCTCAACGACGCCTCATTCTCGTCCGAAATGGAAACATCCGCCGCGCTTGGCTTTGGCTTTCGCTGCGGCTTTCTGGGGCTTTTGCACCTCGAAGTCATCCGCGACCGGGTTGAACGGGAATATGACATCTCCCTGATCACCACCGCGCCCTCTGTGGTCTATCACATCCACATGCGCGACGGCTCTGAGATAGAGCTGCACAACCCCGCCGACATGCCCGACATGACCCATGTGGAACACCTGGAAGAGCCGCGGATCAAGGCGACAATTCTGGTGCCGGACGAATATCTTGGCGACGTGCTAAAGCTGTGTCAGGACCGTCGCGGTATCCAGATGGACCTGACCTATGCCGGGTCACGCGCCATGGCGGTCTATGATCTGCCGCTGAACGAAGTGGTGTTTGATTTCTACGACCGGCTGAAATCGGTGACCAAAGGATACGCATCCTTTGACTATCAAATGACCGAATACCGCGAGGACAATTTGGTTAAGCTGTCCATTCTGGTCAATGAGGAACCAGTGGACGCCCTGTCGATGATGGTGCACCGCGATCGCGCTGAGGCCCGGGGTAGGGCGATGGTTGAAAAGCTCAAAGATCTGATCCCCCGCCACATGTTCAAAATCCCGATTCAGGCGGCGATTGGCGGCAAGGTGATTGCCCGCGAAACATTATCGGCGATGCGCAAGGACGTGACGGCCAAATGTTACGGCGGCGACATGACCCGCAAGCGCAAGCTGCTGGACAAGCAGAAAAAGGGTAAGAAAAAGATGCGCGAGTTCGGGAAGGTGAGTATCCCGCAGGAGGCATTTATTAGCGCTTTAAAAATGGACAGCTAAAGCTGTTCAGTTTTAAGGCGGGTGGGCGAAAGTAATTGACGAAGTCAATGGCGTGCCCACGCGGGTGTGTTGGGCGCAAGTTTGCTGTGTTGTAGATGGATGAGTGAGTTTGGAAAACAAAGCGTTCCTGCTGGGATCGGGCTTGACTGGATTTGGCGAATTCAAGGTTAGCGATCAAATTATTATCCGCGATGCAGTTCTGGATATTCACCCCTCTGAACTAGCACGCGGCACAAACACTCAACATGAATTTGGACTGTTGTGCGCGGCTGCCGATTTCATCTCTTTCGAGATTGAATTCATTGGGGGAGCAGAAGCATCAGCTGCCATACTGGGTTGGAAGGCTTATCCCCTTTGATCCGGCAGCACAGGATGTAGTGTTACACGGCTTGCCAATCCAAGATGTTCTGGTATTGTTCTACTTATGCCAGCCAGATGG
>JBLHMP010000099.1:0-12423 GCA_047623555.1 Granulosicoccus sp. | reverse complement strand
TATGAGCGGGGTAACTGTAGTCTCTGTCATGGCGTATCTTTCCTTTCCTGGAAATATTGGATGCATGAATCACATCCATGATACGCCACCTGAAAATTATGCCATCACCAAGATTCGCGGTTAACTCTTTCGTTGATATCAGTAATGCGTGAAGCTAGATCGTCATTTGGAAGTGTCCGATCAATAGATAGCGCTCCCTTTTTTTCCAAAATGACTTCCTTGACGCTAATGATCGCAGCGCGTGCATCCTTGAGTTGCGCCTCACCATCATTGGTTTTTGTGCCCTTTTGGGACGGCATAAACCGCTTCAAATCATCAAGTCGCAATTTCTGCCGCGCAAGCCGCGTTTCAACATTATTAAGCTCAGTTCCTATTTGATCGAGAAGAGCGCACGAAGCCTTGAAGCTCGGATATGTGCCTCTCTTCTTCGTCGCCGAAGTAAACGATGTAGGCGTCAATTACCGCTTTGGGATCAGGGTCTGTGATTCCTTGCTCGCAAAAAGGGCAAGTAGAGCGATGATCATCCCGGACGATCTTTGCACCGACTTCATAGAAACCGTGATGGGCATCGATCTTCTGTTTAATGTCCTCAGATAATCACCACGCCCGGGACCCGGCGCGGAATATGATAGCAGCCATTCCTCGCCGGCCCTCCTGGTTGTTGGCCGACTGAGCCCACAGGTTTTCGCAGATGTGTTTTGGGGCTGCAGGCTCTGCAACTCAAGTTCGCTTTTGCGCGCTACCTTGCCCGGTTCAATCCGGTGCAACTCGAATGCAGTGCCGTTGCCAATGCGCACGACATGGGCATAACCAGCACCATGCAAAAGCGCATCGCACGTTAGGTCGGTGCGTAATTTTGTGCGGCGCTGGTCCACTCGTTCGCCTCATCGTGGATAAGACCATGCGCCGGTGATCCTGCGCTACGGCTTTGTCTGAGCGGTGATAGAGCTTTGCAGGCAGCGCGCCGATGGCTTCTGAAATGAGCGACACGGCACAGGCCACGGCAGAGGCGCGCAGGGCGTTGCCGGGTCCAACCGTGATACCGGACGTGGTGGGGGCTGCACAGAATATGCCGAATGCAGCAGGGTCAGTTTAGGTGATCGCCTTTTCTTCGACACTGAACCCCAGCGCCTTTTTGATCGTCTGTTTGATAGCCATTTTAACCACTGCGAAAGGCGAAATGTTAAATTATAACATCAGCCATGGAATAAACATCCGTAATCAAAAAGTTAAGTCACTCAGTGTTGTCTTGCAAATTGGCCTCGCGAATCGAAATAAGCGACCTGCTAATGTCAGTCAGCACACCAACCAAAATACCAAAGACTATCGTGTAAATGCCCCGGTCGATGGCTTGGCCAGTGGAATTGGAACCTAAAAAGGCACTGGCCGCGCCTACAGGATCCTCCGATTGGAGAACCATGACTGCCATTGTAATGCGAAGAACGCCAAACAGAATGACCAGCACGGCAAGAAAGCGACCCAATTTGGTGAACATCATTCCCGATACTCCAGTCAGTTTAGTTGATAATTCTAATACTGTGGTTTGTAGCGTCGAGAACGTTAAGTTTCAACGCACTACTGGAAATTTGGGTTCAAAACTGACATCTGACGCTAGGTTAATGGTCCTGACCTTAGACCGAGTTCAGGTCGTATTCCGGTAGGCGGTTTATGGCGTTGATCTTGGTTTTGACATTCACGTCGCCATAGGCATCACCAGCAGTTCGGGGTGCATGACCTTGAATGGCGTCTAATACTCGGTCCTGTATCCCTAACTCACGACCAACGGTCTTGAACCGATGACGCCAGCCGTGCGACGGTTGAACCCCTTTCGGGACAAGGCTTTCCACTCGCAGCCAATCCCCAATGCTGTTGGACAGCTTTTTAGCAGAATACAAATATCTCTTGGGGTCTTTGGCGTTGTGAAAGACAGGACCGCTTGGAATGGTGTTTAGATAGTCGAGAAAGCCAAGAGCGATAATCTGTGGGTGCAACGGCACGTCACGCCATTGCCCGGTTTTAGTGCCACCAGCATCAGGTGTAATCCTGATCGTCGTAGTTCCTTCTTCGTCGCGAAAATCCTCTCGCCGTAACTGGGTGATTTCGGCAACCCGTGCACCAGTGAACGCGCATAACCACGGAACCCATCGCTTAGCCGCCGTCATCTTTTCAGCTTCCAAGACCTTTCCATAATGAGATATCTTAGGCTCATAGAAACGCGCCGCCATAAGCACCGTCACGGCTTCTGGTGTAGTATATCCACGTTCACGATTGTGAATGGTTTTCGGTGCCGCCAGTCGAATATCAGCAGCGGGGTTTTCTTTCATTCGATCCTTTTCCACCGCCCACCTGAACAAACTTCGGATCGTCGGCAAATAGACCCTACTGATTGTGGAAGGTTTTTTATGGGTCAACGTATGATCAAGCCAATCAGCCATATTCTTCTTAGTGATTTTATTAGCGTCGTCGTGGCGCAGAAATGAAATTAGGCTTTTCACTGCGAGCGCCTGTCTGCGCCCATCGTCTTCCACCATGTAGCCAAGGGTTTGACGATTTTTCACATAATCAACCCACAGCCCGGTCAGGCTAACACGCTGTTGCGGTTCCTCTGGTGGCTGTGCGTTGACGATGATCGGTGCCGTGGGCTGGCCTGTGAAGTCGCCTTCGTCGCGCTCTGCGACTCGCGCTAACGCCTCTAGCTCTGCACTGCACAAGGCACGGGCGATCACGCGCCATTCATCGCTACCCGGCTTGGCGTCGATATTACCGGATGCTTGAAAGCGCTTGATCTGCGCACCGACAAGCGCACCAAGTTCGTCATTGTCTGCACTGCCTGCGATAGCCATGCGCAGACGGTTAACCAACACATCGTCAATCCCGACGCTTGGATATCGCGGATCGTTTCGCAGCACGTCGTCAAAGGCTAGGCGCTGTGTGTAGTGGCTGTGTGCGATCTAGTCAGGGGCCAGCGGATATCGTGCAACAGGCACGTTGCGCCGTCCTTGGTTGGCCTCTTGCTCTGCTAAGGCAATCTGGTGCTGTAGTTGCGCTACCGCGCCGGGATGTAACTTCACGGCTTCCCTGTAGTCGCCACCCAAAGAAGTGCGTAATTTGGACGTTCCGATGTTTCCACGCAAATCTTTGGGAACGACGAGCCGTGCGAAATATCGACCTTCGCGGTTAAGCCAATACCTGATATTGCCTGACATGATGACCACCGTTTGTAACCAGAGTTGTAACCATGAAACGGACATAAGCCCTTAAAGGCAAGGGTTTTATTTGATTACAAAGGGTTATCGGGAGGTTAGGTGAGAGGCTGGACAACGACCCAAGCGGGGCTCGTTACGGCTGCTTCCTTCCGGCTCTGACCGGGTTGGCGAGGCGCTCGCCCGCGCCAACCTCTCATTGGTGGATATAGGCGCGTCCCACAAGATTCGCAACCCAGACCTACAACCCAAGACGCAAAGTCAGAAAACCGTCAGAGTTTGTGCCCGTTGCAACGACATCGCGGTCGCAAAGTTCGGACATATGTGCCAACGCATCGGGACTGGTTGTTGTGATGACAAAAGTTCCCGGCATCGACGAAAACCTCCATGGGGCAGGGGCCGAAGACAGCGGATCGTTCTGCTCGCTGCTGCCGACATAATCGCGCAACGCATCGCGGATACTAAGACGGGGGATCAGCACCGAATGTGCCCGGTTCAACACGGCGACATTGCCACCACCCACGGCGCGATAGTTGTTCAACGCAACGACAAATTTCTGATCCGCGCGAACGCAGGCCCCTTGAAATGTTGGCGATACAATCCGGTGCGCGTTGGCGTGGCGCAGTTGTCCGTCTGGCCAGAATCGCGGCGGGACAGACAGGTTGATACAGTACTCCAGCCCGTGCAACACATCAAAATAATACCCGGCCATGCCCGGATTAATCAAATTTTGTTCCTCAGACCCCGGTGCTACCTGGTGAAACAGGCTGGCGGACTGCTCGAGCCATTCTAACACTTGGGCACCGGTCATAATCACCGCGTGCAGGGTGTTGGGAAAAATATACAGGTCCGCCAAGTGCCGCAATGACAAGGGGCCGGCAGGGACATTTGTGTAATATTGCGGCCCGGCCCGGCCGCCAAATTTGCCCGGTGCAGTTGCGGATAGCAGCGGCAGAGTGGCGATCTCAGTATCCTTCAGCATAGGGCGCAAGGCTGCCGCCTGTGCCGCCGCGACAAGCGTTAGCGCCTGATCCTGTGCAAAAAACGTGAAATAGCTGTGCCTCGGCTGATCACTGTACCCGACCGGTTGGCGCATATGGCTGCTGGTGGCGTCGTGATACGGGGCCAGCATGGTGGTCAGTTTCGGGTCTTCGGCCACCAAAGATACCGTCTTGCCGCTGCTGTGATATCGCGCAATCGGACGCAATGCGCTTTGGTGATTGGCAATTTTCCATTTCCCTAGCGGCGATCTTTGTAACTCAAGGTCAATGACCCCCAAATGCGTTCCGGCAGATCCGGCCATGATTGCAGGTTTGCCATGCACAGAGGCCGTTTCACTATCCACATATTCAAGCCCGGCATGTTCCGGCCCCGGCAGATGCAAATGGGTGTGCCCGGTGATCAGCACGTCGATCCCATCAATATCCGCCAGCGGAATGGCCGCGTTTTCCATACCGGGTTGTGCTCTAATCGGTCCCAATCCGGTATGGGCCAGCGCTATGATCAGATCACAACGCTCGCGGTGCAACAGGCCAACGTGATGGCGTGCGCTGTCCAGAATGTCGTCAATCTCGATCCGGCCCTCTAGTAAATGCGCGTCCCAGCGCAGGGTATGTGACGGCAAGAAAGACACCACGCCAATGCGGATAGGCCAGGCGGTATCGCCGATCTGAATCATGCGCTCAATTATGGTAAACGGTTGCGTCTGATCCACTTCTCCTACCCGGTGCAGATTTGAGCAGATAACCGGGCACGGCGCGTCTGCCAAAGCCGCGTCCAGCGCTTCGAGGCCAAAATTGAAATCGTGATTGCCCAGCCCGATGGCATCATACTGCAGATGCGCAAAGGCCTGCATCAACGGATGTGGCTGACCCTGGCTGTACATTGCGACTTCGCCCATGGGGGTGCCCTGCAAACCGTCGCCATTGTCCATCAACAGGCAGCAGATATTGCCCTGCTCTGCCTCAACGCGCGCGGCGTGGATCAGCGAAGCCGTTCGGGTCAGCCCAACCGTTGGATCAGCACGATCCGCGTAATAGTCATGGCTGGTCAGGTGCATGTGCAAATCTGTGGTCGTCAGAATGCGCAGGTTTCTGCACAATTGGTCAAGATTTGTGTCAGAATCTTTAGCCGTGTTCTGACGGCGGTTCAAAATTTCGTCGGATTTGTTCATGTCGACCAATGCGCAAGTGCTTTGGGTTGATTGTCACGGTATCGTAGGGGAAACCAACCCATCTGGCATACTGGATGCAATGAATTTTGTGTCAGAGGTGTCTCTAATCTGCGCCAATTGTGGACTGCTACGATTGAATTTTCGGAATTGGCGTGCGATGCCAAGATAACGACAAGATAGGCCGGGATAAGGTCGAACGAGGTATTCGGGGGTAAACCATTTGAAAAACGCAGAACAGGTGACTTTTGGCGGGTCCGGGCTGGATCGGGCGGCGCATATTCGCGACGACGCGGCGGTTTTGCAGACGGCCTTGGCTGACCCTCGGGCGCGCTGTGTGTTGGTCTGGCGCGGCAAGCCGCTGGTGGTTGGCGACGCACTGGCGTTGGTGGCGATGGATCATCCGGTTTTGCACGCTGGTCATGGCGGCGTCATCGATCTGCCGGTTTTTCTGGGGCTGGACGATGCGGCCCCGCGGTTTGCCCGCGATATTTCTGGCTGGACGCCCGAGGATCAGGACACTGCGGCGCTTGGCCTGTTTCTGGATCCAAGCGAACAGGTTCACCCGTCGTTGCCGCAAGATCATGTTTTTGCAGAATTGCGCCGGATGATGACCCGTCTGAACCGGCGAGATGCTGAATTGGCCGCGACCGCCAAGGCGGTTCTGGGGTGGCATCAGAGTCACGGGTTTTGTGCCAAATGTGGCCAGCCCAGCGACGTGAGCCATGCGGGTTGGCAACGGACTTGCCCGGCGTGCAGAACGCATCACTTTCCGCGCACCGATCCGGTTGTCATTATGTTGATCACCCATGGTCATTCGGTCCTGATGGGGCGTTCACCGGGGTGGCCGGTTGGCATGTATTCGCTGTTGGCGGGCTTTGTTGAGCCGGGCGAAACCCTGGAGGCCGCGGTGCGCCGCGAGGTTTTGGAAGAGGCTGGCGTGCCTGTCGGCGAGGTTCAGTATCTGTCCAGTCAGCCCTGGCCGTTTCCGGCCTCTTTGATGTTTGGCTGTGCAGGCGAAGCACTGGCGCGCGACATCACCATTGACCCAGTCGAGATCGAAGATGCCCGTTGGGTTAGCCGGGACGAAATGATGGTGGTGTTTGCCGGCGAGCATCCTGAGATAAAACCAGCTAGAAAAGGTGCAATTGCACATTTTCTGTTAGAGAACTGGCTTGCGGATACCCTAGATTAGGGTGTTATGATTATTTCTTTAGACTACGAACAGGCACAATATGCAATTTTCGAGTAAGGAAGATATTGAAGCTCCGATAGAACAGGTGTTTGCCATGTTGTCGGAATTTGAAACTTTTGAACGATCCGCAATCCGGCGCGGCATCGAAGTTATACGTACGGATAGCTTTCCTGCCCCGGTTGCGGGCGATGCTTGGAATGCGCGCTTTAAACTGCGCGGCAAGATGCGGGATTTGAACCTTAATCTGGTGACCTATGAACAGCCCACAGGGATGCGGTTCGAATTCGATTCTCAGGGGCTTTCCGGTGTTATGACGCTGGACCTGTTGGCTTTGTCACAGCGCCGAACGCGTATGGAAGTGTCGGTGGATCTGATTCCGAAAACGTTGGCTGCCCGGCTGTTGTTGCAGTCGTTGAAGCTGGCAAAAAGCAATCTAACCAAGCGGTTCAAACTCAACGTCGCGGATTATGCCAAAAACATGGAAGACCGACATAACCGTATGGCCTGAGCGGCTCAGCCCTCCGGGCGAATGTAGCTTAAGGCGGATTGGGTAAAGTCGGGCCGTTGGGCTGCGTGTGCCACCGGCACCTGAACCCATTCTTTCATCGCGCGGCCTTTGCCTGAGGGATCAAACAACGTGGCACCGGTTAGCGTTAGCGCCGCGTGATGCGCGTCGCTGGTTAGTTTGAACACCATACAATCCTGAAAAAAGCAGACAAATGCTTTGCCGCCGATTTTGAAACACGGCTAGCCGAACATTTGTGATTGTTCTGCATCGGCAATGGCCAAACCGCATGTGTCAAATGTTTCTCTTGGACTGGTCATGGCAACACCCGCTTTTGTTTAGTTACGCCCTACATCTGCCGGGTAGACGCCCAATATTTCGATGTCTGTAGTGAAATATTTCAACTCATCCAGCGCAAGAGCAACGTTTTCATCATCCGGATGACCGTCAATATCCGCGTAAAACCGCGTGGCAGTGAACGATCCGTCCAGCATATAGCTTTCTAGTTTGGTCATGTTGACGCTGTTGGTGGCAAAGCCGCCCATCGCTTTGTAAAGCGCCGCCGGAATGTTGCGGACCTGAAACACAAAGCTGGTGATCATACCGTGATCGCCGCGTCGGGTCAGATCGGCCTGGCCTGACATGACAAGAAACCGGGTGGTGTTGTTGCTGTTGTCCTCAATATGGCGCGCCAGAACATCCAGCCCATAGATTTCACCAGCCAGTTCACTGGCCAACGCCGCCGTCGCCGGATCGGCGGTTTCAGCCACCTGTCGGGCAGACCCGGCAGTGTCGGCGCCAGTGATTCGGTGGATGTTATTGTCGGTCAGAAAGGTTTTGCACTGGCCCAACAGGACAGTGTGGCTCATCGCGTTGGAAATATCAGCCAACAGCGTCCCCGGCACGGCGAGCAGATTGATATGCACCCGCACAAAGGTCTCATCAATGATATGCAGGCCAGACTGCGGCAGCAGCGAATGAATGTCGGCAACCCGGCCATAGGTTGAATTGTCTACCGGCAGCATCGCCAGATCGGCGAGGCCACCCCGCACAGCATCAATGGCGTCTTCAAAGGTGCGGCAAGGCAGCGCCTCCATGTTGGGACGGGCGTTACGGCAGGCCTCGTGGCTATAGGCGCCGGGCTCTCCCTGAAAGGCGATACGGTTGGTCATTGGGTAAATCCGAGTAAGAAATCACAAAGTTGGGCGTTTGGTCGCGGGGTCTTTATCTTGCCTAAGACAAGGGGAAGCAATAGACACGCGGCCAAACAGTTGTAATGGACACGCGATCAATGCTTGACACGATGACCCTGACCAAAGCCGTCGCCGCCCTGTGTGGCGCGCTTTTGGTACTCTTACTTGGCAAATGGGCCGCAGATGAAATTTATCATATGGGCGGGCACGGCGAAGCCTCGTATGTGATCGAAGTTGAAACCCCCGATGACACCGATATGGGCAGTCAGGCCGAGGTTAACTTTGATGACCTGATGGCTGCGGCTGACGTGGCAAAAGGCGCCAAAGTCTTTAAGAAATGCGGCGCTTGTCACAAAATCGAAGCTGGCAAAAACGGTGCTGGGCCATCGCTTTATGGTGTTGTGGGCCGTCCTGTTGGCACTGTCGACGGATTTGGCTATTCGGCGACATTGGCTGGCCTAGGTGGTGACTGGACACCCGAGCGGATAAGCGAATTCCTGACCAAGCCAAGCGCATTTGCGGCTGGCACAACGATGGGCTTTGCCGGTCTGAAAAAGTCTGAGGACCGGGTCAATGTGATTGCCTATTTGGACAGTCTTAATAACTGACCCCCTTGATAATTGATCTGGGCGTCAAAATCTGATTTGAACAAAGCCGTTGCAGTTTGCAGCGGCTTTTTTCGTGCGGGAATCAGTAAAAACCAGCGGCGAACGGTCTGTTCACCCTTTGGTCACATATTCTCAACTTGAATGTGGGGGGGCTGGACCTTTAGCGTATAGCAACAACAGTTAGGGCATTCGCCTGACCTATCGGAGGAAGTGCCTAATGACCCATCCCCGCGCCGCATTGCGGACACGATCGATTGATCCGGCATCTTATATGCGCTGGTTCGGGGCGCTGGGCCTGTCCATGTTGGTTCTGTTGGCAGGGGCACATCTGGCGCGCGCACAGGATACGATCATCAAAAGCCACGGCTTTGCCGAGTTTGGCGAATTGAAATATCCCAAAGGTTTTAAACACTTTGATTACGTAAACCCGGATGCCCCGCGTGGTGGTGAACTGGCCTATGCCGCACAGGGAACGTTTGACGGTTTTAACCCGTATACGCGCAAAGGCCGCGCCGGTGCGCGATCCGCCAGCCAATATGAATCACTGCTAACACCGTCCTATGATGAATCCGGGTCATTCTATGGTTTGGTTGCCGAAAGCCTTGAGTACCCCGAAAATCAGGATTGGGTCATTTTCAATCTGCGCCCAGAGGCCCGGTTTTCAGATGGCACGCAAATAACTGCGGATGATGTGGTGTTTTCGCATGACCTGTTGTTGGATCAAGGCCTGAAATCTTATGCTGAAGCGGTCCGTAAGCGTATTCCTAAGGCCGAAGCCCTTAGCCCGTTGCGGGTGAAATTTAGCTTTGCCGCCGATATTTCGCGCCGGTCGCTGATCAGTCAGGTGGGTGGCACGCCGATTTATTCCAAAGCCTGGTTTGAGGCTGATCCCGAAAATCGTCGTTTGGATGAACCACGGCTAGAGCCGGGCATCGGATCCGCCCCCTATGTGCTTGATAACTATGACATCAACCGGCGCATCGTTTACAAACGCAATCCCGACTATTGGGGGGACGCGATTAACGTCAACATCGGGCGCAACAATTTCGAAACCATCCGAATCGAATATTTCGCCGACAGCGTCGCCGCGATGGAGGCATTCAAAGCCGGGGAATATACCTTCCGGCAGGAAAACAGCTCAAAAGGCTGGGCAACGTCCTATGACTTCCCGGCCCTTACAGCCGGAAATGTTGTCCAGGAAGAGCTGATAGATGGCAATGTGCCCAGTGCCGTTGGCTTTGTGATGAACCTGACCCGACCACAGTTTCAGGACATTCGGGTGCGCGCGGCAGTGCAATTGGCGTTCAATTTTGAATGGACCAACGAAAGCCTGCAATACGGATTGTTTCAACAGCGCCATTCTTTCTGGCAAGGTACACCCCTTGAGGCCAAAGGCGTGCCCAAAGGTCGTGAACTTGAAATCCTGCAAAGCCTTGGTGATTTGATTGACCCGGAAATTCTGACCGCCGAGCCGATTATGGCCCATTCCAGTCGTGCGGCCCGCCAAAACGACCGGCGCAACCTGCGCAAAGCGATGAAACTGCTGGATGACGCGGGCTGGTTGGTTGGTGACGATGGCGTGCGGCGCAATGCCGACGGTAAGGTTTTGGAAATCGAATTCCTGACAAGCCAGCCAACACTGGACCGGATCATTCTGCCGTTTGTGACCAATCTGCAAACCATGGGCATCAAAGCCAAATATAACCGGATTGATCCGTCGCAGTTTACTCTGCGCCGTCGGGATCGGGATTTTGATATGATTTTGGGCGGCTATGCCATGTCCCTTGAGCCCTCAACTGAGCTTTTCCAGTGGTTCGGCCAAGAATCGGTGGACTATTCCGTATTCAACCCCGCCGCCCTTAGTGGCCCGGCGATTGAGGTGTTGATCAACAATATTGTCAACGCCACCGAAGGCCCGGAAATGCGCGCCAATGCATGGGCATTGGACCGCGTGTTACGCAACAAACGATTTATCGTATCAACATGGTATCTGGGCAAATTTTGGGTGGCTTATTGGAAAATGTACGAACACCCGGAAAACCTACCACCGTATTCTCTGGGCCAAGAAGACCTGTGGTGGATCAATGCCGAGGATGCCGCCGCGCTGAAATCCTCAGGCGCGCTGCGGTAATACATTATGGGAGCGTATATTCTAAGACGTGTGTTGCTAATCATCCCCACATTGCTGGGGATCATGATTATCAATTTTGTGCTGGTGCAATTTGTCCCCGGCGGCCCTGTTGAACAGATCATCGCCCAGATGGAGGGCGGCGGCGACGTTTTTGAAACATTTGCTGGCGGTGGCGGTGATATTGAGCTGCAATCCAATTCTGCCAGCGACAAATATGTCGGGGCGAGGGGGCTGCCCGAAGAGTTTATTAAAGAGCTCGAGCGCGAATTTGGTTTCGACAAACCGCCGTTGGAACGGTTCCTCAGCATGATGTGGAATTACATGCACTTTGATTTTGGAACCAGTTATTTCCGCTCAATCAGCGTCATTGATCTGGTGATGGAAAAGATGCCAGTGTCAATCACGCTGGGCCTTTGGTCGACGCTTATCGCCTATATGATCTCGATCCCGCTGGGTATTCGCAAAGCGGTGACTGATGGTAGCCGCTTTGATACATGGACCAGTGCTGCGATCGTTATGGCCTATGCTATCCCCGGGTTTTTGTTTGCCATTTTGTTGCTGGTCATGTTCGCCGGCGGCTCGTATTGGCAGCTATTCCCGCTGCGCGGTCTGACCTCTGACAATTGGGACCAGATGAGCGCGTTTGGCAAAGCCAAAGATTATATCTGGCACATCACCTTGCCGACCATCGCTTATACAATCGGCGCCTTTGCGACGCTGACCTTGCTGACCAAAAACAGCTTTCTGGACGAGATCAAGAAGCACTACGTGATGACCGCCCGCGCCAAAGGCCTGTCCGAATCCCGCGTGTTGTATGGCCATGTCTTCCGCAATGCGATGCTGATTGTGATTGCGGGTTTTCCATCGGTGTTTCTGGGGGTTTTCCTCGGGGGGTCGGTCATCATCGAGACAATATTTTCGCTGGATGGGCTGGGGCGGCTGGGGTTTGAGGCCGCAGTGGCGCGTGATTATCCGGTGATTTTTGGCACGTTGTTCATCTTTGGCATCATCGGCCTTTTGATCGGTATCCTGTCCGATCTGATGTATGTGCTGGTTGATCCACGCATCGATTTCTCCAAGAGAGAGGGATAAAATCATGGCTCTGTCCCCCCTCAACGCGCGTCGCTGGCGCAGTTTCCGGCGCAATGGCCGGGCCTTTTGGTCACTTGTGGTGTTTGGCCTGATATTCGGCGTGACGTTATGCGCCGAATTCATCGCCAACGACAAACCCATATTGGTGAACTATCGCGGCGAATTTTTCATGCCGGTATTCAATTTTTATCCGGAAACCGACTTTGGTGGCGATTTCAAAACCGAAGCCATCTACCGCGATCCCGAAGTCCAGTGCCTGATTGATTCAGGCGGCTTGCAAGAGTGCTTTGACGAACCCGACGCCATCATCAAGGCCATTGATGATG
>JBLHMP010000098.1:0-12466 GCA_047623555.1 Granulosicoccus sp. | reverse complement strand
GAAACGCCGCCGCTTCGGCAAATCCGTCAGTTCGGCTGTCGGCACCACAGGTGCGGGGACAACACGGGCATCGGGCTCAGCCGGTGGGGTTGCATCAGACGCAGCAACCGCTGCAAGCAGGTCCTGTGAGGGCATAACCATGGGTTCGTTCCCCTGCACCCTCAAGTGTAAACTTGAGCAACCAATATGTCTCACTCTTATTGGCACGGAGGGTCGAGAAAGAGAACACCCGCCTTGGCAAAGAAGTCCGGCTTCTGCGCGAGGAGAGGGAAGTGTTAAAAAAAGTGGCGATCCACTGGCCGACAGGTGAATGCCACATTCACAGTTAGGCTTCTTTGCAGGCCAAAGTCGGTGAGGTTCGCCTTCATTGATGCCTGGAAAGAGGTCTGGCCAGTCGAGTTTTTGTGCCGCGTCATCGGCTGGGCCCCCTCTCGGGATCATGCTGCGCATGACCCTGCCGGGCAACGGTCAGTAACCGGATGAAACGGGATCTAGCAATCCGGGCATTGGATATGGCCGTGGCGCTGCGGCAATTCGATGGTTGAGACGTTCTTAATCCATCAAGGCTGAGCTGATCTGGCGCAACCGTTGGGAGACACGTCGTCAGGCAGAAGGCGCGATCTTCCAGTATATCAACGGGTTTTATAACCCACGGCGGCGGCATTCGTCGTTAGGCCGTAAAAGCCCCCTTCTCACACATGCAAGCATGTGCTGTCAGGCAGTGCTTGGCTTTTGAGCGAAAGGCCGCATAAATGAGTTCAGAGACCGGAACGTAAACGTGACAAGACCACTTCCGATCTGGTGAGAAATTGAAACCACCCTGCATCGCTACGTCTGGCTTACAACCAGCTACTGCCACAATCAGCTTTGGGCAGCAAGCCCCCCTTGCAAGCGATGAAGGACTGTCACAAACTCAAACCGGAACTGTTCAAGAAACAGCCATACTACCGTCCGGGATGTGACAGGTTTTGCCTCTGGCAGAAGGTATTTTTGACGAGAAGAATCCGGGGTTATTCGTCGTTTGTGGTGACTTGGAAATCGCCAGAAATGGGCCAGTTGATGCCTGCGGAGGTGCCGCCATCGACGCGGATGATTTGGCCGGTCAGGTAGGAGGCGGCGGGCGAGGCGAGGAAAATCGCGGTGCCCACCAGATCGTCGACATCACCCATGCGTTGCATTGGCGTGACGGATCGATTCCAGGCCTGGAGATTTGGGTCTGACCAGAGTTTGCGGGTCAGGTCGGTCAGGATGAACCCCGGCGCCAGCCCGTTTACCCGAACGCCGTGTTTGCCCCATTCCAGTGCCATCAGACGAGTCATGCTTGAGAGGCCGGATTTGCTCATTCCGTAGGGCGCGACCTGCGCAAGCGAGCCATAGGTGGACAGGCTATCGATGTTAATCTGGCTGCCGCTGCCTTGTTTGATCATCTGTTTGCCGACCGTTTGCGCCATGAAAAACGCGCCGCGCAGGTTGATGTTGAGGATTTGGTCGTACTCGTCCGGGCTGAAATCGGTCACCGGTTTGCGGATGTTGATGCCGGCGCAGTTGATCAGCGTGTCGATGCGGCCATGTTTGGCGATTACGTCGGCGACACAGGTATTGATGGCGTCGGTATCGGCAACATCGCAGACCTGATAGCTCATCGGTTGATTGGCACCTTTGCAGGCGTCAATCAACGTTTGGGCCTGACGCCCAGTGATGATGACTGTTGCGCCCTGTTCTGCAAAGGCTTCGGCCATCGCAAGCCCAATGCCGCGACTGCCGCCAGACACCAGAACAACGCTGTCTTTGACGTTAAACAGGTTTTTCATCATGCCAGATCACCCGGCAGAACGTTGTGTGGGATGTTCTGGTAGGAGATCGGGCGCAAAAAGCGGCGGATGGACAATGTGCCCACCGAAGTTGCGCCGAAATTGGTTGAGGCCGGGTAGGGGCCGCCGTGCACCATGGTGTCGCAAACCTCGACGCCGGTGGGGAAGCCGTTGGCCAGAATGCGGCCGGCTTTGCGTTCTAAGATTGGCATCAGGCGTTGGGCATCGGCGGTGTCGGCATCGTCCATGTGCAGGGTGCAGGTCAGCTGGCCTTGCAAGGAGCGCGCGACGGCGGCGACTTCGTCCATGTCACGCGCCGTTACAACCATGCCGAGGGGGCCAAAGACCTCTTCGCCCAGTTCGCCATTGGCCAGCCATTCGGCGGCGGTGGTGGCGAATAGATAGGGCGTGGCATTGCGCATGTCGCAGCTGGAGGTCAGCACCTCTTGCACGCCTTTGGTGGCGGCCAGTCGGTCGCGGCCCTGATGGTACGCCGATGCAATTCCGTCGGTCAGCATGATTTGCGCGCCGATCGGGGCGAGGGCGGTTTCTGTCGCCTTCAGGAATGCGGATGCCTTCGGGCCATCGATAACCACTGCGATGCCGGGGTTGGTACAGAACTGTCCGGCGCCCATTGTCAGCGATCCGGCCCAGCCTGCGGCGATGGCAGTACCGCGTGCAGAAAGGGCATTGTTGAGGATAAACATGGGGTTGACCGAGCCAAGTTCACCAAAGAACGGGATCGGTTCCGCACGGCTTGCGCAGAGGTCAAACAAGGCACGACCGCCGCCGAGTGAGCCGGTGAACCCAACGGCGCGGATCAGCGGGTGTTGGACGGTCGCCACGCCAACAGCGCGGTTGCCACCCTGGATCAGGCTAAAGACGCCGGGATGGATGCCGCAGGTTTTGATGGCGGCGTCGATGGCCTGGGCCACCAAATCGGAGGTGCCGGGATGGGCCGAATGGCCTTTGACCACAACCGGGCAACCTGCTGCAAAGGCGGCAGCAGTGTCACCACCAGCCGTGGAAAATGCCAGCGGAAAGTTTGAGGCGCCGAATACGGCAACCGGGCCAATGGGGCGTTGCATCATAAAGATTTCGGGACGCGGCAGCGGGGCGCGATCGGGCAATGCCGCATCATGGCGGCGATCCAGATAATCACCGGATTCGATGTGGTCGGCGAACAGCACCAGCTGGCCGGTGGTGCGGCCACGTTCGCCAATCAGGCGGCCCTCGGGCAGGCCGGTTTCTTTGCAGCCCATTTCGGTGATCGCATCGCCACGGGCGTTGATTTCATCAGCAATGGCGCGCAGGAATGTGGCGCGTTCGGCGCGGGTGGAATAGCCATAGGACCAAAACGCCTCTTCGGCGGCTTTGGCGGCCTGATCAACCAGATCGACGTTCCCAGCCGAGAAAACATCCGGCTCGCCTGTGGTTGGTTCATTGGTGAATGTTGCGTCGCTGCCGACCCATTGGCCGGCGATCAGATGTGTACCCATCAGCATAGTTTCGTTCCTTTACAGAAGATTACGGCGCGCCAGATTGCTCATCAGGGCGCGGGTGCCAAATGTCCATTCGATACATTCGGTTGATAATTGCACAGAATTCGTTAGGCGTCCAAGTTTTGGCGAGGTGATTTTAACCACATCGCCCAGTTTATGGGTAAAGCCCTGGCCGGGGATGTCGCGGTCCTCGGTCGGGGCAAACAGCGTGCCCAAAAACAGCATAAATCCATCGGGGTATTGGTGGTGACGCCCTACAGTGGCCTTGACCAGATCAGTCGGATCGCGGCTGATTTTGCGCATGGTGGATTTGCCGTGCAACACATAGCCATCCAGCCCGGTGACGGTCAGATCAAGGTCGGCCTTGCGCACGTCATCCAGCGAATAATCCGCATCAAACAACCGGATCATCGGCCCGATAGAACAGGACGCATTGTTGTCTTTGGCCTTAGACAGCAGTAGCGCCGAACGCCCTTCAACATCGCGCAGATTGACGTCATTGCCCAGAGTGGCGCCAACGATGATGCCTTTGGAGGAGACCGCCAAAACCACTTCGGGTTCTGGGTTGTTCCAGTTTGAAATCGGGTGCAGGCCAACCGGCGCACCATTGCCCATCGAGGACAGGATTTGCGCCTTTGAGAACACTTCGGCGTCGGGGCCAATGCCAACCTCAAGGTATTGCGACCACAGGCCCTCTTTGATTAGCGCCGCCTTGACTTGGGCTGCTTCTTTTGATCCCGGAACAATGTTGTTGAGGCTGTCACCAATGGTCTGGCCAACCCGTTTGCGGATCGCTTCGGCCTTGAGGGGGTCGCCAGCGGCCTGCTCTTCGATCACCCGTTCGACCATAGAGCTGGCAAATGTGACGCCGCAGGCCTTGATAGACTGCAGATCACAGGGCGCCAGGAAATGGGTTTGCTCCATATCGCCAACCGGCGCGGACAGGATGTCGTCAACCGACCCCAGTGAATTGCCAATGCTGCCGGTCACATAGGCCGATGGGGCGTCCATCTCGCAGATGTCGCGCACAAGCGGCGCGGTTTTTGAGGTGATGTCGATGACCTCACCTGCGCGGATTGTGACAACGGATGGGCCTTGGGCGTCCGCATTCCAGACGCGGCCCAAAAGTGTTGCGTTCTCAGGAAGTATGGTCATGTGAATTCCCTCGCGATCAACCCCAACTGAGCTGATGTAACTGACCATAAACCAGATGCATGGCAAGAATGACAGAGTGATATACCACTTACCGTCCCGGTCAGGGCAAATGGCTGTGTTAGGATTTGGATCTGGCGCTGAAATCAATAGCTGCGGTTTTCTGACGGGTGTTTTGTCCATATGATTAAGTCAGAACCCGGCGTATAAAGTCAGCACTTTTGGTGATTGAACGTTGTAGCAAACGAAGGCAAACTCTGATGATTGAACTTCCGCCGCTTTCTCGGCAACGGCTTGGTGATCAGATTGCCGATGTGTTGCGCAAACGGATTCTGCTGGGGGATCTGAAACCCGGCCACAATATCCCGGAACGTGAAACCTCGGCCGCCCTCGGGGTCAGCCGCACGCCGCTGCGCGAGGCTTTGTTAACGCTTGAGGGCGAAGGGTTGGTTGAGATGGTCCCAGCCAAAAGCCCGGTCGTGGCAAACCCGTCGCTGATCGAAGTGACGCATTTGTTGTTGGTGCAATCGGCGCTTGAGGCTTTGGCTGGTGAATGCGCCTGCGATGAAATCACCAGTGATGAGTTTGATACGATCGAGGCGCTGCACAAAACCATGCTGGCGACGTCTGAAACCGCTGATCCAATTGCATTTTTCCAAACTGATATGCAGTTTCACGAGGCAATTGTTGCCTCAACCAAAAACCTGTCGCTGATCAAGACCCACAAACAATATCACGCCCGGTTGTGGCGGGCGCGGTTCATGTCATCGCGGCTAAAAATCGCACAGGAATTGGCGATGATTGATCATGGCAATATCGTCGATGGGTTGCAGGCGCGGGACAAGGAACAGGTCTCGGCCAGCATGCAGGACCATCTGCGCCGCGCCATCGACAATGTCAAAATAGTCTTTGCCCGTGAAGAAAACGAACTCAAGGCCACAAAAACCGAGCTGCCAGCCAGATTTTGGATGAGTCCCGGTTAAAAGAAATTTGAACAGCCCATTCTGAAAACCAAAGCCGGACGCGCGTTGTACTGGTGTGTTATCGCGGTCAGATCTGTTCAACTTTAATACTGTCACCGACATAAAACGCCAGATGATCCTTGATCGCGGCCACTGCATCAATTGGTGTTTCATAGGTCCAAACGGCGTTTTCGGTGGTGCTGCTGCGATTGACGATGCTGTAATAATTGGCGTCGCCCTTATGCGGACAATGGGTGACCTTGTCGGTGCATTCCAGAAGCGCCATGGCAATATCTGCGCGCGGGAAATAGATCACCGCGGGATAGTCGCCTTCGCTCAGTTCAAGCGCATTGCTGCTTTCGCCCAGAATGGCACCGCCGGATCGAATGACCCATTTGCCGCCCGCCTTACGAATTTTGATATGATCGGCCATCGCGTATCCCCTTTTGGTGCTACCCGTCACAAGGGGGCAGTTGCGGCATCCAACCACAGTTTCGTCGCCGCGCCCACCCGTGGCGCGATCTTTTCCGCGACCTCGGTATGATAGGCGTTTAGCCAGCTCCGTTCGGCCACGGACAGCATATCGGTGACAATCAACCGCCGGTCAATCGGCACAAATGTCAGGGTGCGCCAGTTCAGCATGGCCCGCTCGGTGTCGCCACCGGGTAGGGCAGGTGCCTCTTGCACAACAATCAGGTTCTCGATGCGGATGCCAAAGGCGCCTTCGCGGTAATACCCCGGCTCATTGGACAGGATCATGCCGGGCAGCAGCGGCACATGGCTGATCCTGCTAAGCCGTTGCGGACCTTCATGCACGCTCAGGTAGGCGCCAACGCCATGCCCCAGCCCGTGATTGAAATCTTGCCCGGCCTGCCACAGTGGCAGTCGGCCAATCGCCTCAATATCGCGCCCCGCAAGGCCAACAGGCCAGCGAAGCCGCGACATGTTGATCATGCCTTGCAGCACCCGGGTAAAGGCGGCGCGTTCGTCATGTCCCGGCGGGCCGATGGGAACAGTGCGGGTGATGTCGGTGGTGCCATCCAGATACTGACCGCCACTGTCCAGCACCAGTAAATGACCGCTCTCAAGCCGCGCATCGGTTTCATCCGTCACCCGGTAATGCATGATCGCACCATTGGAGCCGGTGCCGGAAATGGTCTCAAAACTGATGTCTTGCAGGGCGTTATCGCGACGGCGACAGGCCTCGAGCTGGGCAACAACCTGGGTCTCGGTAACCGTTCCGGGCCTTTGCGTATCCAGCCAGCACAGCAATTCAACCATCGCCGCACCATCGCGCAAATGCGCGGCTGCACTGCCCTCGATCTCGGCGACGTTTTTGCAGGCTTTGGGCAGCGCACAGGGATCACTGGCAAACACCGCTGCCGCGCCCAACGCATCCGCAACGCGCTGCGGGGCGCTGGCCTTGTCGATGGCAACCGGGCTGGTCAATTCAGATAGCAGACCCAAAAACGCTGATGGATCATGGGCGGTGACAGTCTCGCCAAGCCAATCCGCCAAGCCGCTAATTTTTTGCGCCGCAATAAATAAATCCACCCGTGCGTCGTCATGCAAGACTGCAAAGCAATGCGCCACAGGGTTGCGGGCAATATCAGCACCGCGAATATTCAGCAGCCACATGATCGAATCCGGTTGCGTGATCACCGCAGACCGATGCTTGGCTTCACGCAAACCCGCAGCCAGTCGTGCGCATTTAATGGCACCACTTTCGCCAGCAAATTCAATTGGATGCGGTTTTACTGGCATCATCGGTGGCTCTGGTTGATCGGCCCAGATCCGGTCCACCAAATTGGCGCTTTGCACCAGCTCAATTCCCGTGCTGTTAAGTGTTATGCTCAACTCTGTAATTTGCCCGACGGGGTGCAACCACGGGTCAAACCCGACGCGGCCACCGTTGGGCAATTGCTCTGCTAACCACTGCGCCAATGTCACTTCGGGCCACGGCACCGGCGTGAATACATCCGCCACCTGCGCCTTGACCTGCGTGCGATAGCGCCCGTCGATGAACACACCGGCCACATCCGCCAACACCGCACAAAACCCGGCAGACCCGGTAAAGCCGCTTAACCAAGACAACCGCGCATCGTGATCGGCCACGTATTCGCCCTGATGCGCATCCGCGCGCGGCACCAAAAAACCGTCAAGCCCCTCGGCCGACATCTCGCGGCGCAAAGCCAACAATCGGGGAGGGCCCTGTTCAGGTCGCGCCGTTACCTCAAAAGTTTGAAACATCGCCCGCCTTCTTTTGTTCGAAAATATCCCTGCCAGGGGCCTGAAATTGCCGCAAAGCGGCTCTGTTCCTAACCAGCCTTACGGAACCCTTTAACCCGCGCGCGTGCCCTTGGGTCTGAATCAAACAACGACGCCAGTTGCTCGGTCATCGCACCGGCCAACTGCTCAACATCGGTAATTGTCACTGCCCGCTCATAATAGCGCGTCACGTCATGCCCGATGCCAATCGCGAGCAATTCTACCGCCCGTTTGCGTTCCACCATCGCAATAACATCGCGCAGATGTTTCTCGAGATAGTTCGCCGGATTGACCGATAGCGTGCTGTCATCCACCGGAGCGCCATCTGAAATAACCATCAGAATTTTGCGCACTTCGGGGCGGGAAACCATTCGCCGATGCGCCCATTCCAGCGCCTCACCGTCGATGTTTTCCTTTAACAATCCCTCTTTCATCATCAGCCCCAGATTGGGCCGCGACCGCCGCCAAGGCGCATCCGCACTCTTATATATAATGTGGCGCAGATCGTTCAGGCGACCGGGTTGTTGCGGGCGACCATCGTTCAACCATGCTTCGCGGGATTGGCCACCTTTCCAGGCGCGTGTGGTAAAGCCCAGAATTTCAACCTTCACGCCGCAGCGTTCTAGCGTGCGTGCCAAAACATCGGCACAGATCGCCGCAATCGAAATCGGACGGCCCCGCATTGAGCCGGAATTATCCAGCAGCAGCGTCACCAAAGTATCGCGGAATTCGGTGTCTTTCTCGATCTTGAAACTAAGCGGCGTTGTCGGGCTTGCCACAACCCGCGCCAGACGCCCGGCATCCAAAATACCCTCTTCCAGATCGAACAACCAACTGCGGTTCTGTTGCGCCTGCAGGCGACGCTGCAATTTGTTTGCCAGTCGCGACACGGCACCTTTTAACGGCTCAAGCTGTTGATCCAGATAGGCGCGCAGACGCTCCAGCTCGACGGGTTCGGCCAAATCTTCGGCGCGGATTTCTTCGTCGTGGGTGGCCAAATAAACATTATAATTCGGGTCAGCCTCGGATGCGGGCGGCGGGGCAGGTGGCTCAATCGGGGCCTCACCTTCGGGCATTTCGGCCTCATCACCCATTTCCTCATCCGCCATGTCATCCATGCCAACCTGGGCTTGCGACTGATCCTGCTGATCTTCCTGGGCTTGTTCCGGGTTTGCATCGGCCTCGTCGTCGTCGGCATCCTCAGATCCGGTGCTATCAGGGTCCTGATCGTCCTGGGCATCGTCCTCGGCGTTGTCGTCCTGATCGTCGTCCAACTCATCCGGGTCTTGCCCCAGTTGATCCCCATAGCCCAGATCCTTGATGACCTGGCGGGCAAAACGGGCAAATTCAGTTGGGTCGTCCAAGGTATCCTGCAGGTTCTCCAGTGTTCCACCGGCCTGTTCCTCGATGAAACCACGCCACAAATCCATGACGTTCTGCGCTCCGGCAGGCAGGTCACGCCCGGTTGCCAGATGTCGAATCAGATAGCCCGCGGCCACTGCCAACGGCGCCTCGGACGGGGCTTTGCATTGCTCATAGCCACGGCGCGTTGCCTCGTTGCTGATTTTGGCGTCGATGTTGCCCGCCGTGCCGGGCATGTCGCGCGCGCCCATGGCCTCGCAGCGGGCGGTTTCCATCGCCTCAAACAAATCGCGCGCCATGTCACCGGGAGGCGCATAGCGCGAATGCACCGAATCCACATGGTATCTGCGGTGCAACGCCAAGGCGTCGGCGGTGCCGCGTGCCAACAGCACCTCGTCGCGGGTCATGCGGCGGCTGACTTGTGGCAGGCGCATTGCCTCACCCGAAAGACCGGACGGATCGACAGTATAGCTGATCGTCAGTTCAGGGTCGTTGGCCATGACCTTAGTGGCCTCGGCCAGCGCCTTTTTGAACGGATCGGCGGGGTTGTCGTTTGGTTTGCTCATATCGCTTGTCCCGCGTTCATTGTCGTATGTCCATTGTCGTGCGACCACTGGCCAGATCGGCGAGCACGTTCACATGCACGTCCAGCGCATCCACCACCGGATATCCCGGATCATAGCCACCATAGGCCAGATCAAGGTCAGTTCCAGCCAGAATAATTGCATCCGCGCCCTGATTTTCGATCATTTCACGTCCTGCGTCAAAGAACGTTTGGCGCTGCGTGTCGGTGCAAATGCCGCTGGTCGCCATATCCTGATAGACCTGTCCAAGCGCCACAAGATCGCCGTGCGGCACCACCGTTTCGGTCTGGTCAAGTTGTCCAAAGAACCGCGTGCGCATGACGATTTCTGTGCCCAAGAGCCCAACTTTTCCCATGCCTTGCTCGGCGAAATAGCTATCCAGCGGTGCAATGGCGCTGACCATTGGCAAGGGCGAAATCACGGCGGTCTCATCATAACAGAAATGCCCGCCCAGCGAGGTAATCGCCGCGCAATCCGCGCCAGCCGCCTTGAGCCGCGCAATCAGAGCCGCGTAAACAACGGCCTGTTCGTCGCGCAGATCAGCAACACTGGTGCGGATCAAATCGAACGCATTGGCATGCACAATCGTCAGCTCGGGCCGCGCGTCCCGCGCCCGCATGGCCGCAGTCAGACGTTCGTAATAGGCAACAGTTGCCGCCACCCCGATGCCGCCGATCAGTCCGATATGCATTGGCTCAGACCTCCCATAGGCAGTTTAGCCCAGGCTAACGCTGGCCGCACTTTCCGGCAGTTCCTCGTCAAAGCAGCGCTGATAGAACTCAGCAACTGTCTGGCGCTCAAGCTCGTCACATTTGTTGAGGAACGACAGGCGGAACGCATAGCCCAGATTGCTGAAAATTTCAGAGTTCTGGGCCCAGTTGATCACTGTGCGCGGTGACATAACCGTCGACAGGTCGCCATTCATAAACGCCGTCCGGGTCAGGTCGGCCACGGTGACCATCTGCTTGACGATCTTGCGGCCCTTCTCAGAGTTGTAATGCGGCGCCTTGGACAGCACGATGGCGGTTTCCGCATCAATGCTAAGATAGTTTAGCGTTGCGACCAGCGACCAACGGTCCATCTGGGCCTGGTTGATCTGTTGGGTGCCGTGATAAAGCCCGGTGGTGTCGCCCAAACCAACAGTGTTGGCGGTGGCAAACAGCCGGAAATACGGGTGTGGCGTGATGATTTCGTTCTGATCCATCAGCGTCAGCTTGCCGTCATGTTCCAGCACCCGTTGGATCACAAACATCACGTCGGCACGGCCAGCATCATATTCGTCAAACACAATTGCGGTGTTGGTACGCAACGCGGCGGGCAGAATGCCTTCGTGGAATTCGGTGACCTGCATGCCGTCACGCAGTTTGATCGCGTCTTTGCCGATCAGGTCGATGCGGCTGATGTGACTGTCAAGGTTCACACGCACAGTTGGCCAGTTCAGCCGGGCCGCGACCTGTTCGATGTGGGTCGATTTGCCTGTGCCGTGATAGCCTTGGATCAGGACGCGACGGTTGTGGGCGAACCCGGCCAGAATGGCGATTGTCGTGTCAGGATCGAATTTATAAGTCGGATCAATATTCGGCACCCGCTCAGAGGTTTCGGCAAAGCCTTTGACCTTCATGTCAGATTCTACACCAAACACATCGCGGATCGAAATGTCTTCGGTTGGTTTTTCGTTGATACCTGTTGCGCCGTCGGCCATGCCCATTGTCCTTATCGTCTTGTGTCGGGATGCCCGTTTGCGCCCCGATTTAAATCCTGTTCGTGGTGCATCATATTGCGGGCAAGGGCAAGGGCAAGTCGACTTTCCGCTGCCTTTTGCCCGCATCATTATCGAACTTAGTTTTCAGGAGGCGAAAACCGATAGCCCATACCGTAGAGCGTTTCAATCGCGTCAAAACCGCTATCAATCTCGCGAAGTTTTTTGCGAATGCGTTTGATATGGCTATCGATGGTGCGATCCGCGACAAAAATGTCCTCAGAATAAACCCTCTCCATCATCTGTTCGCGACTGCGGGCAAAGCCGGGTCTATCCACCAGATAGCGCAATACATTGAATTCGATATTGGTCAGTTTTATCGCAGAGCCACGCCATGTCACGCACAGGCTATTCTGGTCCATCATCAACGGGCCACGAATGAGCTGCGGTAGCGGTTTTTCGTGCTTTGAGGTGTCAGACGATGTTTCGGCGCGCCGAACCAATGCGCGAAGGCGTTCGAGCAGAACACGCGGCGAAAACGGTTTACGCATGTAATCATCCGCGCCCAGATGCAGGCCAAGCACTTCGTCGGCTTCGCTGCTTTGTGAGGTCAGAAAGACCACCGGTATATCTGACTCTTGGCGCAGCTTTTGCAACAGATCCAGGCCATCCATACGGGGCATTTTGACATCCAGAACCGCAAGGTCCGGTGGCTGGCGACGCATAGATCGCAGCGCCTGTTCCGGGTCTGAATAGGTGTCGACAAGAAACCCTTCTTGCTCAAGCATCATTGACAATGAAATCAGAATGTTACGGTCGTCATCGACCAACGCAATACGGTGCATATCAATTGCCCCGCGGAATGTAGGACTTGATCAGGTCTGATTTCAGATGTTGGTGCAGGTCGGTGTGAAACTGTGCCTGCCGGTTGACATCGGCTTTGCGGTTTTGGTCGCGGCGCAGATCACAGGGTGACCTTTGATCCGATGGCTGACGATGGGCAGAAAAGAGTTTGAAAAAATTTGTGTAGTTTTGAAAAGTCATGGCAAGGCCCCCCTTTAGACCCCAGTGCCCCGATGCCGGAACAGCAGCAGGTCGTTAAATAAATCGACCGGTTTGAACGCTG
>JBLHMP010000097.1:0-12491 GCA_047623555.1 Granulosicoccus sp. | reverse complement strand
GCGCGCAGCTTTGAAAATCAGAAAACGGAAACCAAGATTGGCGTCCGGGTTCTCAACCGGATGACCGGACTTGGCCGCCCAAGTTTTGAACGCACCGCCTGAATGCCGTCGCCGGTAGGGCGCGTTCAAAGTTGCAGTTGATCTGTGCAACACGGCCCCGCCTTTGACCATTTTAACCTTACGGGAACCTTACGGTTAATCTCTTCGCTCGCAAACCTTTGGTAGAACCGGCGCTTTGTCGCCTTTGGCTGTCAAATAGGGAAGATGATCCACGCCATCCTGCCGCGCGTTCAGCTCAAACATCAAATCTAGGCCCAAATTGGGCGGTATCAATCCAGCAACAAACCTTCTATGTCTGCCAGAAATCCCGAAAGGATACCCCATGCCTAAATCCAAAAAGCCTAAGGCAAAACGCCCGGGTGCAAACCCAGTACAAAAGCCGGCTTGGTATCTGGCGCTCAACGGCGCTGCTGGACAGCATGCTGAGCGGCCGACCAAGACTGGCAAAAAAGCACAAGACAAATCCGCATAGATCGAAATCTTTGGCGATATTACTCAGCTCCGGCGGCTTCAGCCTCCGGGCTGATTACATCGTAGAAATGACCTCTTAGTCGCCATTCAGCAGGTTTCTGCACTTAAACTCAAACAAATTGGCAATAACGACCGCGATTATGGGATCATCCTGTCAATGCGCTGGTGCTGAAATCCGTCCGCAAGACGGATGAGGCTGATTTCGCGGACAATGCCGTGGCGGTTAATCGGGTCACCTTGGGCAAACGCATGGGCGTCGGCCTTGGTTGTGGTTTCAAGAATACCAAAATTGCCGTGTCCGTTTTCATCCCGCATCGCTGACCCGATCAGAACGGAGGCAAGCCCGTTGCCGCCCAATCCAACCCATTCGCGATGCGCCGGGCGATGGGTGTGGTGGTCGGGTGCTTTGTCGGCATGGTGATGGCATTGCATCAGAAAAAACATCAGGTGGCCTCATTTTTCAGAATAATCATACCAGTTCCGGTCATCGAAGCCGGTGAATAATAATACGTGTGGATGGTTTTGACCGTTTCATCCATGCAGCCGCGCATCACCAACCAGATGATCAGCCCAGCCCCCTCAGAGCCAAAGGTTTCAACATAATCCTCGCGCGACATGTTGCGATATTACTCGGGCTTGTCTCCAATTTCGGCGATCTAGGACCTGTCCTGCTTTCGTGCCGCCCCAAGTGCTCGTTTAAGCCACCTTCCGTTCGAAAGCGACTGGGCTTTTCCAGCCCAATTCGGGCGACGAGGGCAGCGTAAAGGTTTTGGACGCCATCAGCGCCATCGCGGCATACCAGCCGTTCAGTATCCAGATGCCGACAAAGCCGACAGAGTTATGACTAAATCTGATGTTTCGGGGATTTGAAGGTTGGCGGCGTATCTGGCTGAATTGTTGTTGAAAGACGACAACGCAACCGAAGGAAATACACCACCATGGAAATGGATAACATTGTTGATTTTGCCAGTCGAGACGGGGTTTCAGACGCCTTGGCGGATCTGCTGTGAACAAGAACGCAGCAACTGATAGCTTCAGCTTTTGAGCTGAGCTTGAAGGTTTTCTCGGACAATTTGCGGACACACGCACGGCAGCGGGTCATGCGGCAGTCGTTCGCAACGGCCATCACCCAACGCGCCCCGTTCAAACGGGCATTGGCCCGGTGAATGTGCGGATTCCTAAGGTGCGATCCAAAGACGGCAAGCCAGTGACGTTTTGTGCCTGCAAAAAGATCGCGACGAATTCATGGCGTTCTCCGGCTTTCTGGCCCAACATTGGCAAAGCATCCGCACAGCAATCCAATTGAATTCTGCGTGGCAATGCGCCGAGCAAAATTGGAGGAAGCTAGACTGCTTTGATTATCTGACCAAAGTCATCACAGGCGTCAAACTCAAGGACGGAATAGAAATCACACAAAACGACCAGATCGCGGCCCACGGGCTGCGGTCATGGCAATATCGCGGTCACGTGCCGTCGTATCCTTGGCCGCATTGGGGCTCAGTATAGCGGTTTTGGGAAGTGGGATCGTGACCTCGATCGTCGATCCGAACCGAGCGACGAGAACGCCTCGCGTAGAGCTGCCATCGTAGACTCCATCTGCGAAGGACAGCTCGACCGGACCATCGATTTGATCCAAGAGATCTGAAAGCGCTGTCGGATCGCCAACGTTATCGGTGCTCAGATCCGCGCAGATAATCTTACCACTGACAAGAACAAGATCAAGACCGAGGTGGAGCCACGAGCGCCGTTTTGTGCTTTTGTTCGAGCTATTTATTACCCGGCAGGCGCATGCGCAGTATGCTGCCGAGAGGGGGCAACTAGATGAATCCCAGCTTGACTGTGGGCCCTTGGCTTTGTTTGTAACGCCAAACCGTGCCTCTGCGCGACTGGGTGGAGAAATCCAGTAATGCGTTCATAGCCCACAACAATTTTGCAATGGGGCGCATTAACCCTTGGGTCTGGCGTAGCGGCTGGTGGAAAATCATCCCCAAAGTAAGGTAGATCTCAATCGCCAGATCAGAGTAACGGGTCTGCCCGCTGCGTGCCATTCGGTGCGGTGCTGGCCACAGGCCAAGCGCGTCTTCACTGATCCAAACAGTTAGATCACCACGCTGTCGCTGACCTTTGTTGTATTCAGACCAATTGGTCACCTGATGCTTTTGCTTCGGGATCTTGTCACGACAAGCGGCGTTGGACTTTGCGGCATTTGCAGCTTGCTGAACGAAACAGACCGCGCCGGTATCAGTGAAACGGCGATCCGTGCTACAAGACCCATCCTAATATCCTCCTGACAATTTCCATCGTTCAATCCTAGCACAATGCTAGCTGGGGGATGTCCAATCCATCAGAATCAGAAGGTACGCCCTTGACCAAAATTGACAGTCTGCGGCGATCCGGTCGCAGCTGACTCGCGCCGTTCTGGCGGCACTGGTGGACTATAGTTTTTCGGTGGGCTCCGGGGCAAAGGCCGACGCGCGCAATAGGACCCGGCGTACATCAATCAAGTGCGCTTGCATGCGTTTTCGACACAGGTCTGCATCCCGCGCAGCTAGCGCATCAAGAATCAGGCGGTGATGTTCAAGTGCTGTATCCTGAGAGTCACCAAACAAGCCGGTAAGCGCCCCCATGCGTTCGAAAATCGGTGAAAACATTTGCGACCAGAGGCTGTCGACAACGCGCACCAGTGGTTCGATACGCGTAGCTTCAGCCAAAGCTATATGAAAGGCGCGATCAGCGTCGCGATGGGTATCCCGACCATGGGCCGCTGCCATTGCTTCTATGCTGGCCTCAATCACCAACAGGCGATTGGCGTCGATCGACATGGCCGCCCTTGCTGCAATCTCGCCTTCAATCAGCTCGCGGGCATCCAACAATTCCAGCGGACCAGCGCCAAGGTCATCGCCAGCTCCTGCGCCTGCTTCAGTCACATAAATTCCGGACCCTGTACGGATCCTGACCTGACCTGCAATTTCCAAGGCAATCATCGCCTCGCGCAATGTCGATCGGGCAACGTTGAGCCGCGCAGAAAATTCTCTTTCCGGAGGCAGGCGCGTGCCGGGCGTCATCGATTCATCAATAATGATTCGAGAAATTTGGTCGGCCACCTGCCGATAAAGCCTGAAACCGGTTTCGGGCACGTCCTTCGCCACAATACACCTCCTAGTCGGGTCACATCGACAATTTAGCAGGGTGCCGCGGCGAGTAAAAGGGGTTTGGAGAAAAAATTGGTCTTGCCAAAATGGCGATAATCGGGTCAATTGCAGAAATTGGACTGACCAATTCGGGAGAGATCAACCAAATCAGCATCATGTTGCGTGCCTGAATTTCACTAGGCAGGCCGAACCTTTGATTTGGTGAACCGGTTGAATTCCTGAAAATACCACCGCCTTGTCTCTCAAATAGAGAAGGCGGTCATATACAACGAAGACCCTAGGGAGGAACATCCATGAACAAGACACTTAAACTTAGCCTTGCCACACTTCTGCTGGCCGGGGCCGCCCAGGCGCAAGAATTACGCGGCTGGAACACCCACGTGCCGGATTACCCGGTCTCTATCGCACTTGATCGCTTTGTCGAGATGGTGGAAGAGCGTACCGATGGTCGCGTGCAAATGCAGAATTATCACGGTGCAACGCTGGGCGAAGGCGAATTCGCCACCGAGCAGTTGCAGTTTGGCGCTTTGGATTATGGAGTCTTTTCGACCGCGCCGATGGTGAACACGGTCAAAGAATTGGGGGTCACGTCGCTTCCTTATGTCTTTAAAAACCCAGAGCATCAGTACCGCGTAATGGAAGGCCCGATCGGCGCAGATATTGCCGCCGCCATGGCCGAGGCAAACATGATACCGCTGTCGTGGTTCGCGTCCGGTTCGCGCAGCTTTTATGCCAACTCGCCACTGAATTCGGTCGAAGACATTGCTGGCAAGAAATTCCGCGTGCAAAACAGCGACATCAACGTCGCCATGGTCGAAGCGCTTGGTGCCAATGCAACGCCGCTGCCGTTTGGCGAAGTTTTCACTTCGATCCAGTCAGGGGTTGTGGACGGGGCCGAAAACAACTGGCCCAGCTATGAAGCGACAGGACATTTCGAAGTTGCGCCCTATTACATCATCGACAATCACACGATTGTTCCAGAAGGCATCATCTTTGCCAAATCAACCTGGGACAAAATCCCGGAAGCTGATCAGGTGATCATCCGTGAAGCCGCACAAGAGGCCGCGATTTATCAACGCGAACTTTGGGCCGCACGCGAAGCCAAGTCGCGTAAAATCGTCGAGGCCGGTGGATCGATAATCGTCGAGGGCATCGACACCGCGACATTTTCTGCCAAAATGGGCTCGGTTTATGAGCAATTCGCCAGTGACCCGGTTGTGGCCGCTTTGCTAAAGCGAATTCAGGAAACCGACTAAATCCAAACTGGGGGGCTGCCTTTGCGGCCCTCTTTTCCTTTTAAATCAGGAAACGTTTCATGCGTTGGAAAATCTTAGATCACATTGCCCGTGCCGTGACTGGCATTAGTTCGGTTGCGTTGGTGATGCTGGTTGTATTCACGGGATGGCAGGTCTGGGGGCGGTATGTACTGAATGACACGCCAACATGGACCGAAAAGGCCGCGCTGCTGCTGATCTTGATTGTTGCTCTTCCGATGGCCGCCGTAGGCCTTCGCGAGAACTTTCATTTGGGCATAGACTATCTCATGGGTATTTTGCCACGAAACGCACGCCGGGTATTGGAAATAGTGAACTCCCTTGTCTTGGGCGCGTTTGGGGTTGCGATGATCTTTGGATCCTGGCCGTTGGTGATTGGCACCTGGGGCCGCGACATCCCACTTTTGGGGCTGCCGCAAGGTCTGCAATACGCACCTTTAATCCTGACCGGCGCGTTGATCGTGATGTTTATGGTCGAGCGCATCTGGTTCCTGTTGCAAGGAATTGACCCGGATTCGACACCAGATGATCCGCGATCGGAGGGTATTTGACATGGGTTTGACGCTGCTTTTGATTGCCTTTGTGATGTGCGTAGTTGCGGGCATTCCCATTGCCTTTGCTTTGGGGGTCGCGGCTCTGGTGACTGCGATCTACGAGGGTATTCCCACGTTAATCGTGTATCAGCGCATGGTCGCGGGAATAAATGTATTTTCGTTGCTTGCCATTCCATTTTTCATCTTCGCAGGCGAAATTATGATGCGTGGCGGCATCGCCATCCGGTTGGTGCGCGCGGCGGAAACCGTTGTTGGACAGGTCAGGGGCGGTCTTGGTGTCGTCAACGTACTGACATCCATGCTGTTTGGTGGTATTTCCGGTTCGGCGGTGGCGGATACATCTGCTCTGGGTTCGGTGATGATCCCGATGATGCGTGAACGGGGCTATGACGATGATTACACCGTCAATGTCACGGTCACATCGTCAATCGCGGGCGTTTTGATCCCGCCAAGCCACAACATGATCCTTTATGCGCTGGCGGCAGGGGGGGGCATTTCTGTCACCTCGCTTTTCATCGCCGGCGTCGTGCCTGGCATCCTTTTGTGCATTTGTTTATCCGTCGCGGCCTATGTCGTCGCGGCCCGTCGCGGCTATCCCACGGGCAAGTTCCCCGGGTGGAGAGCTGTTGTATTTGCCATGGGGGCGGCGCTGCCGGGGCTTCTGACAGCGGTCATCATTATTGGCGGAATAGTCTCAGGCATATTCACGGTTACCGAAAGTGCCGCGATTGGGGTGATTTACGCCTTGTTGGTCACCACACTTTTTTATCGATCCTTGTCCTGGCAGGCTTTTTGCGAATGTGTAACACAAGCCATCCGCACAACGGCCATGGTCATGATCCTGATCGGCACGGCGCAGGCATTCAGCTATTTCATCACGCTATATCAGGTCCCTTCAGCCATCCTGTCGGGCATGCAATCGTTGTCGGAAAACAAAATTGTTCTGCTGCTATTGATAAATCTGTCGCTGCTTGTGCTGGGCATGTTCATGGATATGGGTGCACTGATCCTGATCTGCACGCCGATCTTTTTACCACTAATCAAGCAGTTGGGAATTGATCCGGTACAATTCGGAATGATCCTGATGATGAATCTTGGCCTGGGCCTTACAACACCACCGGTGGGCCCCTGCCTGTTCGTCGGGTGCTCGATTGCCAAGGTTAAGATCGAAAGCGTTATCGGCACGATCTGGCCGTTCTATCTTGCCATTCTCGCGGCGCTGATGCTGACCACGTTTGTGCCGGTAATCAGCCTCGGCCTGCCGCGCCTACTGGGATATTGACCATGCTTTTTGACGCAATTCGCGATCTGCCAATAGTTTCGCCTCACGGACACACAGTGCCGGATTGGTTTGCAGAAAATCGCGCCTTTTCCGACCCGGCAGACCTGCTGATCGTACCAGACCACTATGTGTTTCGGATGCTGTATTCCCAAGGGGTTCCACTAGAACAGCTGGGGATCGGCGTTGATCCGGAAAGCCGTGACCCAAGAGCGATTTTCCGACATCTGGCGGACCAATGGCATTTGTTCCTTGGTACGCCATCGCGCAGTTGGATGGAGCATACGCTGCGCGAAGTGTTTGCAATTGAGGAAAAGCTTGGGTCCGACACGGCCGACGCTATCTATGATCAGATCGACGCCGCGTTGAAACAACCAGAATTTCGCCCGGTTGCGTTGCTCGAACGGTTTGGTATTGAGCTGCTGGCCACAACCGATGCCGCGCTTGATGATCTCTCGCCACATGCGGCATTTGCCAAGACGGGCCATGCGACACGTATTGTGCCGACATTTCGTCCAGATGCCGTGCTTGATCCAACTGCGGCAGGTTGGGACGCGGCGATGATGCAGCTGGGTGAATTGACCGGCGAGAACTGTACCACGATGACAGGCTGGCGCGCGGCACTTGCGGCGCGAAGGCAGCATTTCATCGACCACGGGGCCACGGCCACTGACCATGCAATCGGCAACCTTGCGACCGAATGGCTGGATGCCAAAACGGCCCAGACGCTGCTTGATGACTGTTTGACAGGGCGTGCCGACACGGCGACGCGGCTGCGCCTGTACAATCATATGTTGATAGAAATGGCGCAAATGTCGATCGAGGATGGGTTGGTCATGCAAATCCATGCGGGATCGGCACGCGGCACTAATCAGTCTCTGACCAAGCGTTTTGGCCCAGACAAGGGGGCCGACATTCCACTGCCACAAAATTGGGTGCGCGGAGCAGATGCCCTGCTGAATCGAGTTGGCAACAATCCAGGGCTAACGATCATTGCCTTCACGCTGGACGAAAGCGTGTATTCGCGCGAACTGGCCCCCATGGCCGGGCACTGGCCCGCGTTGCGCCTTGGTCCGCCCTGGTGGTTTCATGACAGCCCGAACGGCATTCAGCGGTATCTCAACGGCGTCGTTGAAACGGCCGGTTATTGGAATCTTGCCGGGTTCAACGATGACACCCGTGCATTGATGTCGATCCCGGCCCGGCACGATATGTGGCGACGTGCGGTCGCAGCGCATCTGGAAGAACAGGTCGCTGCGGGAAAGTTCGGAATGTCTGACGCAGAACAGGTCGCCGAATGGCTGGCCGTGGGGGCCGCGCGGGCGGCGTATCGACTATGAACCGGATCGTGCATATCGGAACCGGGGCTTTCCATCGCGCGCATCAGGCCTGGTACATCGCGCAGGCCGGAGGGTGGCGTATCGACGGGGTGTCGCTGCGTTCTGCTGCCGTACGGGATGCGCTCGCGTTGGACAATTATGCCTATGCACTTGAGATTGCGGATGCCAATGGGCGCCGGATCGAGGTTATCGACGTTATCGACAGTGTGACCGTCGCCCCTCAGGCACCGGAAGCGGTGGCCAAGCTGATTACGCGAGAAAATACCGCGCTCGTCACGATCACTGTAACGGAAAAAGGCTATAACCTGCGGCCTGATGGGGCGCTGGATATGACTGCGATGGCGGCGGACATAGCCGCGCTTAGTGGCGGGGGTCAGCCTGTGACCATGCCGGGGCATCTGCTGGCGGGGCTGGCGCGGCGCAGCACTCCGCTGACTATAATGAGTTGCGACAACCTGCCAGCCAACGGCGAAAAACTGCGCGCCGCTCTTTTGACTTTGGCGCAAGCCGTCGGAATAGACGCGGACAGGGTGACGCGCCACGCGTTCCCTTCAACTATGGTTGATCGGATCACGCCTGCCGCCGACGATGCTTTGCGTGTCCGGGTGGCTGAGTCAGGCGCACCGTTACATGCACCGGTCGCGACCGAGGCTTTTACTGAATGGGTGATTGAGGACAACTTTGCCGGACCGATGCCCGACCTGGCCGCCGCGTCAGCTCAGATCGTCGACGATGTCGCCCCGCACGAATTGCGCAAATTGCGAATGCTGAATGGCGCTCATTCTACTTTGGCTTATGCCGGGTTGAACAAGGGGCTAACTTTTGTACATGAAGCTGTGGCTGACCCTGAGCTGAGATCGCTCGCCCGGGCAGTGATGGATGAAGCGGCAGCGACCCTTCCGGATGCGGTTCGGACTGAGGCGTCCACCTATGCAGACGCCCTGTTGCGCCGTTTCGAAAATCCATCATTGGCCCATTCTCTGCGACAGATCGCAATGGACGGGTCGCTGAAGCTACCGATCCGTATTCTGAGAACTATGGACGATCGCGATGATAGCCCGGCCTGTGCCCGGGCGCTTCTGGAATGGGAAATGTGGCTTGACACGGAATTCGCCGCCGGGCGGACACCAGATGATCCTGCCGCCCAAACGCTGCGCGACGGTCGCACCAAAGGGGTGACGGCTCGGACCTTGTTGGAGGGAACACCATGAGAGCGACTTGGCGCTGGTTCGGACCACATGACACGGTTCCCGTTGACTGGATGCTGCAAGCGGGCGTGAAAGGTGTGGTCACAGCCCTGCATCATCTGCCCCCCGGTATGGAATGGACACAGGAAGAGATCGCCAAGCGACAACAGGAGATTGGTCGCCGGTGTGATGGAAGCCGTTCGGGCCTGAACTGGGAAGTGGTCGAAAGCCTGCCAGTTTCTGAAGCAATCAAGACGCAGACCGGAGATTGGAAAAACCATCTGAAAATGTGGTGTTCCAGTTTGCAGGCGTTAGCCGCCAGGGATATCCGTGTAGTTTGCTACAACTTTATGCCAGTACTAGACTGGACCCGAACCGATGTTGCCTACCGTCTGGATCATGGTGGCACAGCAATGCGCTTTGATGCGGCCGATTTCGCGGCCTTTGATCTGCATGTGTTGAAACGGCCCGGCGCAGTTGACGACACCCCCGAGCCCCTTCGTGAAGCCGCTGCAATCCGCGATGCCGCCATGACGGATGCGGATCGCACGCGATTGGTCCAAAACCTGGTAATGGGACTTCCGGGGGGGCAGCCGGGGCTGAGTTTGGACGGGCTGCGCGCCCACTTGGCGAGATATGACGCCATCCCCGAAACGCGGCTCCGTGCCCATCTGGCCGATTTTCTTGCCGAAGTGGTACCATACGCCGAAAAACTAGGGATCCGGCTGTGCTGTCATCCCGACGATCCGCCATGGCCGTTGTTGGGGCTGCCACGGATCGTTTCGACGCTGGAAGACTACGTTGAATTGACTCACGCCGTTGACAGCCCGTCTAATGGGGTAACGCTTTGTTCGGGTTCATTGGGCGCGCGGGCAGGAAATGATCTGATTGCGATGATGAAAACCCTGGGGCCGAAAGTGCATTTTCTGCATCTGCGAAATGTCTTGCGCGAGAGCGCATTTGGCAGTTTCCACGAGGCCGAGCATCTGGCCGGCAACACCAACATGCCTGCTCTGGTTGCCGCTGTCCTGTCGGAAGAATCCCGCCGCCGTGCCGAGGACCATACAGATGCGAATATTCCGTTCCGTCCGGATCATGGGCAGGACATTCTCGACGATCTGAGGCGCAACGCCCAGCCTGGGTATCCAGCAATTGGTCGCCTGAAAGGTCTCGCAGAGCTGAATGGGATCATTGCCGGGCTAGAAGAGGTACATCCTGTCTGAGTCTGTTATTTCCATTGCCGTCGTTGGGTTGGGGATGGCGGCCAAGCCGCATCTGGCGGCTCTGCGGCAGCTGGAGGGAACAGTGCATGTTGCGGGCATCTTCACACGCAATGCAGATCGGCTGGCGATTCAGGCAACGGCAACGGGGTGGCATCCCTATCAAAGCGTGCAGGACATACATGACGACCCGAATGTCGATGCCGTGATCCTCATCACGCCGCCCAACGCCCGCAAGGAACTGGTGACGGCTTTTGCGCAAGCCGGCAAACATATCCTGATGGAAAAGCCGATTGAGCAGAATTTGGCGAGGGCTGAGGAACTGGTGAAACTTTGCGAAGACGCAGGGGTGACGTTGGGGATTATGTTGCAACACCGGTTTCGCGTCGGAAGTATTGCGCTGGCACATCTGGTCCGATCCGATCGGTTGGGGCAGATCCGTGCTGTTCGCGTGATGCTACCTTGGTGGCGAGATCAGGCATATTATGACGCGCCGGGCCGGGGCAGCTATGCGCACGATGGGGGCGGTGTTCTTCTGACGCAGGCAATTCACGTGCTTGATCTGATGCTTAGTGTGACCGGGCCGGTGGCCGAAGTCCAAGCGATGAGCGGCACGACCGTATTCCACGATATGGAAGCCGAGGATTTCGCGACCGCAGGACTGGCCTTTGCCAATGGCGCAATTGGGTCTGTCGTTGCTACAACCGCCGCTTTTCCGGGCAGTCAGGAATCGTTGGCAATTGATGCCGCTAATGGCTCGGCGGTTCTGACGGGTGGGGAACTATCGGTCCATTGGCACAACGGAACTACGGAAACTGTAGGTGAAGTAACCGGCACAGGAGGTGGCGGTGATCCGATGGATTTTCCATGCGACTGGCACCGTGATCTGATTGCAGATTTTGCTGACTCCCTGCGCGAAAACAGACCGCCGCTGGTCACCGGGCGCGCTGCGTTGGACGTTCACAAGCTGATCTCGGCTATGGAAACCTCGGCCCGCGAGGGTCGACGCATCACGGTGCAAACATAACGATGAAACCCATATGTTTCGCGGCCGTTGGGCTCGATCATCGCCATATTTTCGTCATGTCGCTGGCATGATCGACGTTGGGTCTGAGTTTGTCTGTTTTTGGACCCAGGACGATCCGCAACCTATGGCGGGGTTCAGGAAACGTTTTCCAGACGTGCAGCGTGTCGCCGAATTGGCGCGGGTGCTCGAGGACCAGAGCATCGACCTGGTCATTGTCGCTGCGCCACCCGCCGCGCGCGCAAAGTTGACGATGCAGGCAATGCGGCATGGCAAAGATGTGATGCTTGATAAACCGGGATGTTTGACACTTGCCGAGCTTGCCAAATCGAAGCGTGCATCGTTGAAACAGGTCAAATCTGGAGCATCAATTTCTCAGAGCCCTTTGAAGTGCCCGCCGTCATCCTCGCCGACAGGCTTTTGGCCGAAGGGCGCATCGGCCGAACGCACAGATGGGGCCTGACTGGTTCTGGGACCCAGCAGATTACGGCGGAATTCTTGGTGATATAGGCACCCATTCGGGCGAAGATTTCGTTCAAGCCATAGAGCGGAAGATGGTCGTCGAATTTCGAGACGAGAACGTAGGCCAGAAGGCTGGGGCCGGCCATGCTGCCAGGGATCGGACGGCTGGCGGCCTCAAAGTAACCCACATGATCCGAAAACAACAATTTCAACAACCTCACGTCGCCGTCCAAACAATTTTCCTGCTGGCTGCTTAAATTCATCCAAGACTCTGACGAGTTCAGGCTCAAAAAAACTTTGCGACAGAACACCGGTCTCATAAGGACCTCAACAACCACGCGCCCTCTTGTCTTATGTTCATCCCGGCTCCTGTGTGATGATGGAGCCACTGCCCGGCACGTCATTTATGACGGGCAGTGGCGGGGGTCGGACCGTTCCCCTCTTGGTCGTTGTGGACCGTCGCTGAGT
>JBLHMP010000096.1:0-12675 GCA_047623555.1 Granulosicoccus sp. | reverse complement strand
CTGGCATTTGTAAACCCCGCCGAGATCACCCCGCCGGAAATCTCATATGATGGCGACCCGGCGTTTGAACCGATCGAAGGCACGAAAATGGCCTATGCGGTGAACACCGAAGCACAGGTCATTCAGGTCGAGGATAATTATTTCCTGGTTTATGACGGCATCTGGTTTGTTTCGGACACTCCAGAAGGCCCATGGATCGCAGCCTCTGTGGTTCCCGATACCATCTACGACATTCCGCCCTCGTCGCCGGTTTATAACACGACCTATGTGCGGATCTATGACTCCAGCCCGACGCAAACCGTCTATGGGTATAACTCGGGCTATCTTTGGGGCTTTATGGCCTGGGGGCTGCTCGTCTATGGCAGCGGCTATCATTACCATCCTCATTGGGGCTACTGGAATGGCCGCCCGCCAATCTATTATCCACGCCCGCTCACCTATGGTGGTGGCATGTATTATAACCCCGCCCGTGGATCCTATGGCCGATATGGCTATGCCTATGGTCCGCATCGTGGCATTCAGGCGCGGGCCTCCTGGAGCCCACGCACTGGCACCTATATTCGCGGCGGCAAGGCCTATGGCCCGGGTGGCAGTCGCGGTTTTGTAACCGCATATAATCCGCGCACTGGCACCCGTGCAGCAGCCAGAGGCGGGTCGAGCGTTTATGGCAGTTGGGGTTCGGCCGGGGTCAAACGTGGCTCAGAGCATCTGAAGGTCAAAGGCGCACAAAGCAATCAGGGCGGCCAGGGCGTCAAATGGGACAGCTCAAAAGGTAGCGGCTTTGGCGTCAGCGGACGGCGTGACAACACCTTTGCTGGCCATGATGGCAACGTCTATCGCAAAACCGATGACGGCTGGCAAACGTGGAAACAGGGCAATGGCTGGACCGGAACCAAAGAACCCCGCCGCGAAGCGTTGACACAACGCCCCTCAAATGCGCATTCCCGGCCTTCGGCAGATCATAAACGGCCCGCGACCATACCGGCGCGCATACCATCCAGTGGGGCGATAAAACATCCGGCGGCGTCAAACCGGGTGCCGAGCCACATATCACGCGATGCCACATCAAGGACCCGCGCCAACCAACGCGCGCATCAGCGCCCGGCACAAGCAACCCCAGCCGCCCGGCCTCAGCAAAGGGCCCGCCCCACACATACCCCATCCGTGAGTCATCGTGGCGGCGGTGGTGCCCGAAACGGTGGCGGTGGCGGCAGGCGGCGCTGATCAAACAGGGTGGCGCACGCCTACAGGCCGGGCGCCACTTGGGTCATGGCATCGGTTGTTGCACATCCGCCGCGGCGCAGCAGTTGAGTTTACCCACCAAAGCCCCTATCTCGACGGCAACACGGCAGTAATAAGGGGCTCCCGACGTGGCCAATACTCTGTATCAAAACGATCTGCCTGACCGGCTGGACATGGGGCCCATCGTGGCCATCGACTGTGAAACCATGGGCCTGAACCCACATCGGGATCGATTGTGCCTGATCCAGATGTCAGGCGGCGATGGCAACAGCCATATCGTGCAGATATCCAGAGGCCAGACCGAGGCGCCAAATCTTTGCGCCATGCTCAAAAACCCGGACGTGCTGAAGCTGTTTCATTTTGGCCGGTTCGATATTGCCGCCATGTACAACGCCTTTGGTGCGCTGGCGGCTCCGGTCTATTGCACCAAAATCGCCAGCCGCCTGATCCGTACCTATACCGACCGGCATGGGTTGAAAAACCTGACACACGAACTGATAGGCGTCGACATATCCAAGCAACAACAGATGAGCGATTGGGGCGCCAAAACCCTGACACGCGCGCAACTGGACTATGCCGCGTCCGATGTTTTGTACCTGCATAAACTGCGCAATGAGCTGAACAAACGGCTAGAGCGTGAAGGCCGAACAGAAATGGCTGCGGCCTGTTTCGATTTCCTGCCAACGCGGGCAAAACTTGATCTTGTTGGCTGGCCCGACTCTGACATCTTTGCCCACTCATGAGCGGGGCAAGCAAATTTCAGGACACCGCCCGACGGGTGATCCGCATCGAGGCCGACGCGCTGGCAAAACTCGAGGCGAGCCTGAACGATGACTTTGATCGCGCCGTTGAATTACTGCTCAACGTCAAGGGCCGGGTGATCGTCTGTGGCATGGGTAAATCCGGCCATATCGCCCATAAAATGGCCGCGACCTTTGCCAGCACCGGCACCCCGGCGCAATTTGTCCACCCAGCCGAGGCCAGCCATGGCGATCTGGGTATGGTGGCCCAGGGCGATGTCGTGTTGGTTCTGTCCAACTCGGGCGAGACCCCGGAATTGGCCGATGTGGTCGCCTATACCCGCCGCTTTGGCATTCCGCTGATTGGCGTGGCCAGCCGCCGCACATCGACTTTACTAAGCCAATCTGACGTGGCGCTGGTGCTTCCCGCCGCCGAAGAGGCCTGTGGCACCGGAATTGTGCCGACCACATCCACAACCATGACCCTTGCATTGGGCGACGCGTTGGCCGTGGCATTGATGGAACACCGCGCATTCACGCCGGAACATTTTCGCGCATTCCACCCCGGTGGCAAACTCGGCGCCCGCCTTAGCAAAGTGCGAGACCTGATGCATACCGGCGACGCATTGCCGTTGGTTTCGGCGGATACGTCAATGGGCGACACCCTGATTGATATCAGCCAGAAAGGCTTTGGCGTGGCCGGGATCACAAGCAGCGATGGCACCCTTGCCGGCATCATCACCGACGGCGATTTGCGTCGCAACATGGATGGGTTACTAGACATGACCGCCGGTGACGTGATGAACAGCGATCCAACAACAATTGGACCGGACGCCCTGGCCGAAGAGGCCGTTGCGATCATGAATCAGCGCAAAATTACCTGCCTGTTTGTCGTTGACCCCGATGGCCCTCGCGTCGCCTTGGGTGTGTTGCACATTCACGATTGTCTGCGCGTCGGTCTGGGCTAAGCAAAGGAGAGTACGGTGGACGGTTATTCGCGCATGGTGGCCATTTTTAAGGTAATATTGCCACTGGCCGCGCTTGCTCTTTTATCCACTGTATTCATGTTGTCGCGTAACCTTAACCCAACTGCAATCATCCCGTTTGCCGAAAACGAAATCGCCGAGCGACTGCGAGACAAGCAAATCACCTCGCCAGTGTATTCCGGCACCACCTCAGATGGCGACGAGATATCGGTCACCGCAAGACAGGCCAGCCCCGGCGGTTTGGGGACGCCGGCAACCGCGCGGGATTTGCACGCCAGTATTGTCTCACCGGATGGGCTTCGCATTACGCTAAATTCTGAAACCGGAACGTTGGGTTTGGCCGAGAATCGCGCCACATTTGGCGGATCAGTCAAGATTGAAACAAACACCGGCTATGTGCTTGAAACCGACTTACTGAACACATCGTTAAACAGCATTGATGCCAATACCCCCGGACAGGTCACCGGAGATGGCCCAATTGGCCAATTAACCGCCGGAAACATGACAATTCGATCCGAAATTAACGATGGATCGGTGCATATGCTTTTCAACGGCGGGGTGAAACTGATATACACGCCAAAACAGCTGGAAAGATAATTTGTGACTTACCTACGTACCTTTATCTTATGTCTTCCCATTTTGTTTGCTGCGGTGATCGCGAATGCGCAGGGGGCCAAGGTTGCGTTTGGGACAATCGCCGCCGATCCGACGCTTCCGGTTGAGGTGACAGCAGACGGGCTTGATGTGAACCAAAGCGATGGAACGGCGGTCTTTACTGGCGATGTTCTGATTGGTCAGGGCGAAATGCGCCTGTCGGCCCAACGGGTTCTGGTCATCTACAATCAGGAAGAAGGCGGCATCAAAAGGCTTGTCGCCTCAGGCGGCGTGACGCTGGTCAGTGGGCCGGATGCCGCCGAGGCTGATAAGGCCGACTACACCATCAAATCAGGCGTGATTGTGATGACCGGAAATGTGTTGCTGACCCAGGGCCAGAACGCCATGACCTCGCAACAAATGACCATTAATCTGATCACTGGCACCGCCAATATGGCTGGGCGTGTCAAAACCATATTGAAGACGGCAAAAGACTGATGGTAAAGCCAGAACTGACGCTGACACCGGGAACTTCGGGGTTACGGATTGATAAAATCCGCAAATCATACCGCAAGCGGATGGTCATTCGCGACGTCAGCATGACGCTGGATCGGGGCGAAGTAGTGGCGTTGCTCGGCCCGAACGGATCGGGAAAAACCACCACGTTCTATGCGATTGCCGGGCTGATTTTTCCGGAAACCGGCAATGTTTCGATTGATGGGCAAAATGTCACCTCGCTGCCAATGTACCGACGCGCGCGCATGGGGATTGGATATTTACCGCAGGAAACGTCTATTTTCCGGGGCCTTAGTGTCGAAGACAACATTTCTGCGGTTCTCGACATCACGGTCAGTGACAGCCACAAACGGCGTGCGCGCCTAGAGGAATTGCTGACTGATTTCTCAATCGAACACCTGCGCCGCGCTCCCGCCCTAGCCCTGTCCGGCGGCGAGAGTCGGCGGGTTGAAATTGCCCGGTGTCTGGCGGCAGGCCCGAAATATCTGTTATTGGATGAACCGTTTGCTGGCGTTGATCCGATCTCGGTTGGCGATATTCGTCAACTTGTGTCGCAGCTGAAACAACGGGGAATCGGTGTGCTGATCACCGATCATAACGTGCGCGAAACGCTGGAAATCGTTGACCGGGCCTATATTTTGCATGATGGGCAGGTTTTGATGTCTGGAACACCAGAAGATGTGGTCGAAAACGAAAATGTGCGCCGGGTTTATTTAGGTGAAAATTTTCGTATTTCCTGATGTTTTACACGACATAGTTAAACATTATGCCACTGAGACATTTTTTCCCGCCAAAAACCGCCACCTTCCATTGACAGCAACCCCGCATATCGCCTCAAATAGGGGGATGGCAGCTGTCCTGAATGATGCATTTTCTGGTTCGACCTTCGGTGAAGGTTCTGAACTAACATATTCAGTCACAATGTCATTTCCCTTCACCCAAACGTAGGATTTTCGCGCCAGACTGCACGGTATCCCGGGTGAAAAATGTAAAGGAGAACACATGCGTTACCAAATCAGTGGAAAACAGATCGACATTGGCGAAGCCCTGCAATCCCACGTTAAAACCGAATTAGGCGGTGTTTTAGCCAAGTATGCCGGACGACCAACGGACGCAAATGTGATCTTTTCCCGCTCGGCGCATGAATTTGTTTGTGAAGCGACCATTCACCTGTCAACTGGACTAAATGCACAGGCCAAGGCGCATAGCCATGAAATATATGCAGCTTTTGACGGTTGTAAGGAAAAACTAGACAAACAATTGCGCCGATATAAACGACGATTAAAGGACCATCATCGAGATCGTGCAGAACCGGTTGAACTCTACGGCGCGTCCTCGTATATCCTCGCCTCGAAAGACGAGGCAGAGGACGCCGAGCCAGAATCACTCCAGCCGATCATCATCGCCGAAATGGAAACCCAGATACCGTCGCTATCGGTAGGTGAGGCTGTGATGCAAATGGAGTTGGCAGGCGCCCCAGTTTTAGTCTTTCGCAACGAAGGAAAAGAAGGCCTGAATGTCGTGTACCGTAGGGACGACGGCAACATTGGCTGGATTGACCCATAAACCGAAGTCAATGACGTGCCTGAACGGGTGCTTGTACGGGGCGAATAACAAATGGAACTTACCAGCATCCTCAAACCCGAGGCAGTTAAGGTATTGTCCTCTGCATCCAGCAAAAAACGCCTGTTTCAGGAAATAGGCGATCTGGCTCAGAACACCTATGATCTGGAGGCCGCTTCTACAGTGGAAGCCTTGCTGGAACGCGAAAGCCTTGGCCCAACTGGTGTGGGCCACGGCGTCGCCTTGCCACACGCCCGGCTGTCCAATCTTAAAGGCGTTGCCGGTATCTTTGTAATGCTGGAAACGCCAATTGAATTTGGCGCTGTGGACCGGCAACCAATCGACATTGCATTTGCATTGTTTGCCCCGGAAAACGCCGGTGTTGAGCATTTGAAAGCTCTGGCGTTGGTATCGCGGACATTGCGCGAACCTACTATGTGTTCAAAACTGCGGGCCAATCTGGATCCGACAACTCTATATGCCATTTTGACAGAATCGCAGTCGGTCCAGGCCGCCTAAAGCAGTTCAAACGTTAAATCTTGGCCGCCTTGATGTTCAGGATTTTTCCCACGGGCCAAACCCAAACATCAGATAGTCGCGCTGATAGACGCTTGCGGCCAGCTCTTCTAGTTCGCTGTCATAGATGTCTGACAACGCATAGGGCGTGTCCGAAGGCGCGGCTTTGGGTTCCTCAGGCGCGTCGTGACCGACCAGCTGCGCCAGATACACCAGCATCGTGGGGATTTCATCCTCGCGCAGAACATAGTCAGGTAAATTGAAATCGCCAAACCCGGACAACACAGCAGATTGCGTGCTCCAGACACCATCGACGCGAATTGCCGTTTGGCCAGCCAGATTTGCCTTTACGAACTCGAGGAACGCCTTGAATGCCTTGTGGTGATCGGCGCGGGTATAACCAGATGTTGGCTCACCGGCGGGAATCGGCAATTTATAGCGGTTGCGCAAAGTGTCCCGTATTCGGCCCAAACTATGCGGCCCGGTCGACAGAGTTCGTTGGCAAAACGTGGTATGAATGCGTGCCAGCGGATGGCGCAGAACGGTAAAGCTACGGTGCACGCGATTGCGACGTTTCCATTGGCGTATTTGTTTCTGGTTCAGCTTGGTCTGCAGCCCTTCAACATCCACACCATCCAGTGCAGCCATCCACGCCACGACGGCCTCTTCAGGCCCCCCTGGGATCGGCAGATACATCAGCGGTGTTTTCACCCCAACCACATAACTGGGCACTGCCGGGCCGCGACGGGGCTCAAAATTGGGCGTCCGATTAAGGTTGAACCGGTCCAGACGGGTTAATGCATCAGTCATCTCGGCAAGATTTGATACCTTTTCGGTGATCGGACTAGGATTTTGCCGTTTCAGGCTTTTGTCCAAACCGTCAAGCTGGCTGGCGACGCCCAGCCATTTGGCCAGCCCGTTCATAACAGCCACGCTTTGCAGATCTTCATAGGCCACATAAAATGGCACCTGCCCAGTGGTCTGTAATTTGTTCAACAGCAACACTTGAAAATCCTGCAATGCCTCAACGTGCTGGGTGAATTCAAGGCCAACAAACCAGGCCTTAGCATCTTTGCGTCGCTTGATATCGGTGAGTTTCCACTGGCCTGTCGCTTTGGCTATTTTCCACGAAACATAGCTATCCAACGGATTGCGCGTCAGTATGATTTTTGCGCAGCGCGGGTCTTCTAGTGCAATGTCCAGGACACGTGGATCATGGTCGTGGAAAAACCGAAAGCCCCCAAGCGTACCGGGCTCTTCACTGATCGCAGTAATCAGCCGCTGCGGAGAGACATCGCGCATATCCTGCGTAACGCCCAGAACCTCGGTTGTGTTCGGGTAGGCAATAAAATGCGAATTGAACGCCTCGCCATGACAGGTCAGGCCGTCAAACGCATTCAGATTGGTTTCCAGAAAATTAGATCCGGTGCGCATTTCTGCGAACACGACAAAATAGTCAAAGCGATCCGTCATAGCGGCTTTATCTCACCAGATAGGGTTTGCGGGCAGGTTTGGGTGTGTTCACCAGTTCCTGCTCCACCGGGAAATCGCCCATCAAATACGGGTGCATGCCCTGATTTTTGAGGTTTTGCAGGAATTGGCCAAAGCCATCCAAATCAACCATCGTCGGTGCTTCGCTTAGGCGGCGCGGATTCAGCTGCCCGATCTCGTCAATGATCGTCTGAAGCGGCTCCATCGGGGCCTCGATAAATTCGGCCATCGTCCAAATGCGTATCCGTGCCTTGACATGGCTTGATCGCAGAATATTCAAATGACATTTTTCAGTTTTTTGCAACAGCGCGGCTTCTTTGCGCAGGCTGCCAAAATTACGGTTGGACCGGAACAAAGGCACCGCCCATGCGCCAGTAATAACCGAAATCTGCGCGTTGGGATCACGGGCGATCATGTCATTGATGGCCTGATTGTCCCCCGGTCCAAACTGAAAACACTGACGTTCGCCACGCATATTCCAGATCAGGCTGGTCAGAAATGCCTCGGGTTGGTAATCGCGTTTTTTGGCACTGTCACACAGGGCACCGTTAACCAGTGACTGACCCCCCGAAAAATTTGCCCGTTCTGGCGCAAACAAATGACCATGCACACGTGCGCCAGTGGATTTATTCAGCCAAATGTCAAAATCATCGAACAGTTCGGAAAACCCCTGAAACATCGAATAGGGGTTCGATGTGACGCCATTTTCCCAGCCAACATGTGGCATTCGGCTCTGCATATACAGGCCCGGACGCCCGCGTGTTCGACGCTCGACTGCTTTGGCAAAAATCCGGTCAATTTTTCCAGGGTTTGGTTCGGTTCGTTTCATCGCCGCCGAACTATCGGTCAAAAACGCCTGATAAAGCCGATCCGCCCTTGGCCATACTTTACGCGCAACGAAACAATCTGAGCGGCGCAGCAATTGCAGGTGATCATCATAAAAGATATGCGGCTTACCCTGGAAATCAAATTTTGACAGGGTCAAAGACCGGCTTTCGATGTTGCTGGAATATTGCCGGACCAGCGTCTGAAAATAGCTTTCATCCGGAATCCAGACCTGCCGGAAATAGCGATCAAACCGTTCACGTTCAGGGTCTTGCAGGATCGCCGACAGGGTTTGCCGCGTCAGGCACCACCACTGGCTGCCCATATGCGGCACCAGCCCCACAGGCACTTTGCGTTTCAGCCCAATCCAGCGCTGAAAATCAACGTATTTGTCAAACAGAGTGCGGTGACGTTTCCATGAAAACGGAAACCGCAGGGTGAAACGTTCATGATCAAGGCCACCAACCGTCCAGGGCACATCTGCGGTTGTTGCGCTTTCGATGAAATCGGTGCGCGGTCGGTCGACCAGATAATCAACCAATTCCTGTGCCGGACGCAGCGGCAGACAAGAGCCGGAGGCCAAATAAACATGGCTAACACGCGTAAAGCTGTTCAACATCATTTCCGACGCCGATTGCGAGGCCGCAACAATACCCCAGGTTCCCCATTCGCATTTATAGCGTTTGCAAAACTTGACCAACGGATCATCTGATAGCTTTTCAGCAAATGCCCGAAAGGTCGCCCGGTCCACGTTCTTGTCTACATGCAGGACAACCGGGCACCCGGCAGCGGTCCAGTGGCGGGCAATCTGTTCTGCACGACCCAATGCCGCGTGAACCAGCAATACAATCCCGACGGTCATGCCCAGTTACCTTTGGACATCAGACCCAATATTTCCAGCTGGCGCCAGTTGATGTATTTTTCGGACCATTTGCACCAAAGTTCGGGATCGTCCTTCATGCTCTGGGCATAGGCTTTGTATTCGACCGAACCCGAATAATGCTGCCCCCGGTCGAGCTCTTCTGCGGCTTTGGTGGGAAACGTGTTCAGAAATTTGGTGTGCAACAGAATACCGGATGCCTTTTCGCCACCCCATTCGTCAAATACCTGGTTCAACCCGCGCGGCAAAAGCATGTGGGTCGAACTGGCATAGACAAACCGTTTATCCCATTTGACCAACGGTATTTTATTCAGCGCCGGGGCGAGCTCGGGCTGATCGGCAAAGAATACCCGGCTACGTGGGCCGCCCTGTATCCACAGGCTCTGGTACAGAGCGTTGCGTTTCAACGTGTAATTGCCACTGTCAAACCAAGAGGCAATTTCCATCGGGTTTTGCCCCGCCTGATACGGCTCATCATCAAGCCGCCCTTTGGGATAAACATCCAGCAACATAGCGCTAAAACTGCGAATCAAAGAATTGTCGAGCCAGTCCGTCAGCGCCCGGATCGACCGGGTATCGCAAAATGGGTAGACAAAAAATTCGTCGGGATCGACCACAAGCGTCCAGTGTCCATGGGCGTATTTGCGCTGAAGCCAATTCATCCAATCCACACCAAATGAGGCCCGTTTATAGCTGGCTCGCGTGTGCCAGACCGACACATCGGTTTGTCCAGATAGGTAATCCAGCGTTCCATCAGTGCTGTCATTGTCCACGATTAGGAAATGATCTACGCCCAAATCACGATAGTATTGCAGGAAATACGGCAATCGAATTTGCTCATTCCAGGCCGTAGTGACCAATAAAATATCGTCGGGACGGATCGTGTTGGTATAGTCCTGCACGACATTTAGTTCGCGAGACTTACGTATCGAACGCAAAACACGGCGTCTACGCCGCAGTCGCATTCGATATGATTCCCAAAGGCTCACCTGCGTTCCAATCTCAATGTTGCAAGATTTTGGCGGCGTCGTTTTCTACGCAATCCGTCTACCTTGTTCCAGTGCCACAATATGCCACCTTTTTCTTGTATGAATCAATGGGTTTAGAAACAGTTACGCCACGCGCAAATGTTAACTCAGGCTGGCGGCCAACCAGCCGCGCACATCAGCCTCAAACCCTCCAGTTGCTGCCAATTCTCAAACCGGACTGATCCGTGATGCCAAAGATCCGGAGCGCGGCCAAGATGATCGTAATATCCATCAAAATCCTGCGGCGTATGAAAATGTTGTTGGCGTTGTTTTTCTATTTCCGATTTGGAAACAATCTCAGGTAAAAACTTGCTGTGCAGCAACACACCCGAGGGCTGATCGCCGCCCGGACCATCATAACCAGTATTCAACGCGGGCGGCAGCATGGAATGGGCCGAATTCACATAGGCATAGCGACGATTCCAGCGCACCAACGGCAGTTTATTCAGCGTTGGCGACCGCCATGGATCATCGCCAAAAAACACCCGTTCACGCGCACCGCCCTGCACCCATAGATTGCCAAGTGGCGGCTGTCTGATGGCACGGTAGGGACCGGAATCAAACCATTGCAACACCTCGGTTGGGTCTTGACCCGATGCATACTGCGCTGCGTTCAGTGGCCCTTTGGGGTATAAATCAAGCATTAACGCGCCGAAAACAGCACGCTTTTGACCGTCCAACCATTGGGTCAGATCTGTCAAGCCGCGTTGTTCATGATGCGCGTAAATCAATATTTCATCGGCATCAACCATCAGACACCAATGGTTGTGCGCATAAGTCATCTGAAGCCAGGTTAACCAATCCAGACCAAACCGGGACGCATGATAGCTGTGTGGTGTATGCCACAGCGAAACATCGGGCTGTGCGGCCAGAAATTCGGCACTGCCATCGTCGCTGTCGTTATCGACCACCAGAAATTGCGCCACACCCAAACGCCGGTAATGCGCCAGAAAATAGGGCAGCCGCCCGATTTCATTGCGCACAACTGTGACAGCCAGAATATCACCTGCTTTGATCTGCTTTGTGCGATCCGATACCGCGGACAAATGATGCCTGCTGCGCCAGGACCGCCACAGCAACCGACGACGTTTCCAGCGCAGAAGATACGCATTCCAGCCCTGACTTGTCGGGTGATTGGCTGGAGGCAGGTCAAGCTTCATAGGCTTGGATTAGCTTTCGTAATGTCCGGTTTGGTGCCATCTCCAAGCATCTGCAATCATAGTATGAAGCGTCGAACGGGTTGGCGTCCAGCCCAGTTCAGTTTCCGCGCGCATCGACCCGGATACCAGTTTGGTACAATCGCCACCACGGCGAGGTCCAATGTCATGCGGGACATCCCGGTTGGTAACACTGCGCGAATGGTCAATTACTTCACGCACCGAAAATCCATGGCCTGTGCCCAGATTAAACACCCGGCTGCCTTTGCCGCTCTTGAGCCAATCAAGTCCCAGAACATGTGCATCCACCAGATCGCAGACATGCACATAGTCACGGATGCAAGTGCCATCAGGGGTCGGGTAATCCGTCCCAAAAACCGTTAGTTTGTCGCGTTTGCCGTCAATTGCATCGAGCATGAGCGGAATCAGGTGTGTCTCGGGTCGGTGAAATTCACCCACGTCTCCATCCGGGTCGGCACCAGCCACGTTAAAGTAGCGAAAGATCACTTTGCGCAATCCATATGCCGCTTCAAAATCACGCAAGATATCCTCGATTGCGCGTTTAGAGGCCCCATAGGAGTTTGTCGGATACTGGGCTGTATTCTCATCCAACACGACGTTGTCCTGATCGCCATAGGTCGCGCATGTCGAAGAGAACACAAAGTCCAGACAATCGGCTGCAACAGCCGCCTCGATCAAAGACAACGACCCGGCAACGTTGTTGTGCCAATACATGCCTGGCTGCTGCATGGCTTCGCCGACCTGACTGAGGGCGGCGAAATGCATGACCGCGATAGGCTGATATTTGGCAAATACCTCATCCAGACGTGCCCGATCTGTCAATTCGCCCCGTTCAAATGGGCCGAATTTAACGGCATCCTGCCAACCGGTCACCAGATTATCATAGGTTACTGGCGTATATCCGACGGCCTTCAGCGCTTTGCAGGCGTGCGACCCGATATAGCCCGCACCACCTGTTACAAGAACGTTCCTTGCCATTACGTCATCGCCCCCGCCGCTCACTCGGCTGCCTTGTCGAGATGCACCATCTCGCGCAAATAACGCGACAACTCATCACGCAGATCATCGCGCGCCAAGGCAAACGCAACCGTCGCCTGCAAAAACCCCGCCTTGGAT
>JBLHMP010000095.1:0-12909 GCA_047623555.1 Granulosicoccus sp. | reverse complement strand
CGCATGGGTTTCTTTCATTGTGAGGTCATGTTTATTGAGCGCTTATCCCGGCTAGGGTCAATCTTTGTTTCGCCATTTCCCAAAGACCCTATACTGTCCAAAAGCCCGGTTCTGTCTAAAAGTCCGATGATCGGGCTGACGCTGTGTTTATATCTGATGTCAACGATCCAGGTTGGCGCGATTACACTGTTGCGCGACGCCGGGATCGAACATGCGCTTAGCCAACTGGCGGCGCCGATCCTGCGATCCGCCGGGCTTAGTCCGACACGGGTGCGGATATTGGTGGTCGATGACAGCAAACTGAATGCCTTTGTGGTCGACAATCGGACGATATTTTTGAACTATGGCCTGATCCAGAGGGTTCAGTCGGCGGGGGCGTTGCAGGCGGTCATCGGACATGAGGCCGCCCATATTGCCAACGGTCATATTGCACGTCGTATGAGCAATATGCAAAGCGCACGCACCGCAGCCGGGTTGGGAATGTTGCTCGCGGTGGTCGCCGCTGCCGCCGGATCAACCGAGGCTGCCGGGGGCATTGCCGCGGGCACCTCATCCTCGGCGCTGCGATCGTTCCTGAAACACACCCGCACCGAAGAGGCCGCCGCCGACCGGACCGCCGCCAGCTATCTGCGCAGCGCCGGGATCAGCCCGCAGGGTCTGGTTGATCTGCACCAGATATTTTACGGTCAAGAAGCCTTAAGCGTCGGCCGACAAGACCCCTATATGCAGTCGCATCCCCTAACCCGCGACCGGATTCGCGCCGCACAGGCCTATGTCGCCGCCTATGGTGGGTCCGCCAAAGCCGACCCCGAATCCGAATACTGGTTTTCCCGCGCCCGAGGCAAACTATCGGCCTATAACCGCGCGCCAAAATGGACGCTACGCCGCGCCCATGAAGAAAACAGCGACGACATCCGCCTGATGCGCGAAGCCGTCGCCTATCATCGCAACCGCGATTTAGCCCCTGCCTTGCGGGCCATCGACGCGGCCATCGCCCTGCGCCCCGATGATGCCTATTACTACGACCTCAAAGGTCAGATCCTGATGGAAAGCCGCAAAACAACCAGTGCCATTGCCGCCTATAGAACTGCGGTATCCCTGGCCCCAGGTGAGGCGATGATTCAGGGTGGATATGGGCGCGCAATATTGGCATCCGGACAGCCGAAAACCGCGCTTGGCCCGCTGGAAAAATCCCGCTCGCGCGATTTTCGTGACACCCGCGTATTGCGTGATCTGTCGCTTGCATATGCCAAAACCGGTCAAACCGGGATGGCGGCAATGGTCACTGCAGAACGCTATGCGTTGCAGGGCCGGATGCCGGACGCCGGACGACAGGCCAGACGCGCCTCTAATCTATTGCCACGCGGCTCTGCACCTTGGCAAAGGGCACAGGATGTGCTCATTGCCGCAGAACGCTTTGAAAAAAGGAAAAAGAAACGATGATCCGATTTATTGCCCCCGCTTTGACCGCAATCGCGTTGCTAGCCAGCCCAGCTCAGGCGGTTGACCTGACCTCAATGAACGACGCCGAGCGCACAGCCTTTCGCGCCGAAATCCGCGCCTATTTGATGGACAACCCCGAGGTTATTATCGAGGCGGTGAACCTGCTGGAACAGCGCAATGCCGACACCAAGGCACTGGATGATACTGCGCTGGTTGCGGTAAATTCCGATGATCTGTTTGACGATGGCTATTCCTGGGTCGGTGGTAATCTAGATGGCGACATCACATTGGTCGAGTTCCTGGATTACCGCTGTGGTTATTGCCGTCGCGCCATGCCCGAAGTGGCAGAATTGATTGCGTCCGACGGCAATATCCGTCTGATCATCAAGGAGCTTCCCATTCTGGGCGAAAACTCGATGATCTCATCGCGCTTTGCTATTGCCACCAAACATGTGGCCGGTGCGGACGCCTATAAAGAGGCGCACGACGCGCTGATGGCCATGGGCGGCGACGCCACCGCCGTCACATTGCGCCGTTTGGCCGAGGGTCTTGATCTGGATGCCGACGCGATTTTGGCGCAGATGGACAGTGATGAGGTCACCGCCGAACTGGCGGCCACCCACGCGCTGGCGCAGCGATTGCAGATCAACGGCACGCCCAGCTTTGTGCTGCATGACGAAATGCTGCGCGGCTATCTTCCGGCCCAACAAATGGCCGCTATTGTGGCCGAAAAGCGTAAGCTTAATAACTGATAAATTGGTTTCAAACGATACCTGCGCGGGCCACAATCTGGCCCGCGCAATACCTTTGATTGTCGGCTATTCAGCCGCGTCTTGCGCCGCTTCGGCCTCGGTTGCGGCATCTATTTCGGCGGCGCGTTTCTCCACCAGCTCAACGATGTGGTCAACCATTTCGTAATTGCCAAGCTTGTGGCTTTGTTTGCCCGCCAGATAGACCATGCCCGACCCTGCCCCGCCGCCGGTAAAGCCGACATCGGTCATCAGTGCCTCGCCCGGGCCGTTGACCACACAGCCAATGATGCTCAGGCTCATTGGGGTTTTGATGTGTTCCAGCCGCTTTTCCAGCGCTTCGACGGTTTTGATCACGTCAAAGCCCTGTCGCGCGCAGGACGGGCAGGAAATAATGTTGATGCCGCGATGCCGCAGCCCCAGCGATTTTAGGATTTCAAAGCCAACTTTGACCTCTTCAATCGGATCCGCCGACAGGGACACCCGAATGGTGTCGCCAATGCCCATCCACAACAGATTGCCAAGCCCAATGGCGGATTTGATGGTGCCACTGACCAGCCCCCCAGCCTCGGTGATCCCGAGATGAATGGGCGCGTCGGTGGCCTCGGCAATGCCCTGATAGGCGGCCGCGGACAGAAACACGTCCGAGGCTTTGACGCTGATTTTGAAGTTGTGAAAATCATTATCTTCAAGAATGCGGATATGGCCAAGGGCGGATTCTACCATCGCTTCGGGGCATGGTTCCGCGTATTTTTCCAACAGGTGCTTTTCAAGCGAACCGGCGTTGACGCCAATCCTGATTGCACAATTGTGATCACGCGCGGCCTTGATGACTTCTTTGATCCGGGTCTCGTTGCCGATGTTACCCGGATTGATCCGCAGACAGGCGGCCCCGGCCTCGGCGGCCTCGATGCCGCGTTTATAGTGGAAATGGATGTCGGCGATAATCGGCACCGGGCTTTCGGCAATGATCTCTTTTAGCGCCTTTGAGGACGGCTCATCCGGCACCGAAATACGCACGAGATCAGCCCCGGCCTCGGCGGCGGCCTGCACCTGTGCGATGGTGCCGGCAATATCCGTGGTCAGCGTGTTGGTCATGGTCTGCACCGCGATCGGGGCATCGCCACCAATGGGGACGTTGCCAATCATGATCTGGCGGGATTTGCGGCGATAGATATTGCGCCAAGGGCGAATGGAATTCAGCAACATAAGAGGTCAGGCCTGTGTTTGATCGAAGTTGATCGTCAGGAGATTATCTAAGCCGCAATGACCCGCTCCGCAAGGATCGCCTTAGTCGGCGGTCAGATCTTGGGCCTCGGCATAATGGCGCAGGTCTTCGTCTTTGTTAAAGTCGGCAACGTCGAAGTTCTCAGTCACCAGATCAATCGACATGGTCAGATTACGGGTGACCGCCCCGTGCGAGCCAATTGGTCCGTAATGTTTGCCATTCAGCGCAAAATATATCGCCCCGGATTCGCCGGCCCGCAAGGTGGGCGGTTCTTCCATTGCGGGCACGTCATAGCTCTGGCCGCTGTCCATGATGCCCTCAAAGATCACGGTGCCATCGGCGGCTTTGACCCGCACCCAAGATGGGCGCACCGCCACCATGCGCAATTGCGGGGCGGCGTCTTCGATCACTCGTGGCACCAGATCTTCGCTGCGCGTGGCGGCACCGGCCACCTGTACTTGTGGTGTCAGAGACGGCTGGCGGAACGAGCCAACAGTGCGGGGATCCAGGGTCGAGATCGGCGCATCACGCGCCACCATAACGGGCACATCCAGCGCCTGTGGTCGGTAAAGCCGGTCCAACGCATCCACAGTCGGCGCCGAAAACCCCGCGTCTGAGCGGGTATCAAGCCGTGGAATATTGTTCACCGGGTCCAGATCGGACAGCACCGTCGGCGTCTGCTCAACCGGCGCAAACTGCACCTGCTGCACCTGTCTCAGCACCGTCCAGCCGCCATAGCCAATGCCCGAAATCAGCGCCAACAGGATCAACGTCGACCCGATAGCACGTGGTTCAACCTGGCTAAACATGCTTTCCTTGGCGGGGATAAACGGCGTGCTGGGCGACAACAAAGGATCACGCACAACACCCTTTTGACGCCCGATGCGGCTCTCGGTTTTTTTGATCACCGAGGCCTGCGCCGACATGCCATGTGCCACCGTAAAGCCGCTTTCGCCGCAAAACTGGGTAAAGGAAACGTCAGGATCCATGTTCAGATACCGCGCATAGGACCGCACGTAACCGGCGATAAACCCCGGGGTATCAAAGGCCGAAGGATCAGAATTTTCGATAGCAGCAATATAGGCGGCCTTGATGCGCAACTCACGCTGCACATCTAACAGTGACTTGCCCATCGTAGCACGTTCACCGCGCATGGTATCGCCAAGCCGCAGGTCAAAATCGTCGAAACCTTTTGGTTCGACGTCCTCTGGTTCCTGTGATTTGCGCGGTTTTTTGCGCCTAATCATGCCTGCTGCCCCATCTTAACTCAAACGTCCGGAATCATTTTTTGATTCGCTTGCACCTGTTGTTGCGGCAACATTAACACAGTGCAAGTATTTTGCACACCGACCTTGCGTATTACGCAGAGGCCTCGGCACGATTCAGCGCACAATGCGACCAAAGCGCGTCCATGGCGTTAACAAGAGCATCCATTTCCTTGGGTCCATGCACCGGAGACGGCGTAAACCGAAGCCGTTCAGTGCCGCGCGGTACCGTTGGAAAGTTGATTGGCTGTGCGTAGATGCCGTATTCTTCCAGCAGCATATCGCTAAGCAATTTGGTATGCACCGGATTGCCCACCATAACCGGCACGATGTGGCTGCCGTGGTCAATGATCGGCAGGCCCAAGCCCTTAAGCCGCAGTTTGAGAATTTTCGCCTGGGTCTGGTGCTGTTCGCGCAATTCTGGTGAGCGTTTCAAAAACGCCACCGATGCCGCCGCCGCCGCCGCAACCGCGGGGGGCAAAGACGTGGTAAAGATAAAGCCCGGCGCGTAGGATCGGATGGCGTCGCACATTTTGTCACTGGCCGCGATATAGCCGCCCATGACGCCGTATGCTTTGGCCAGCGTGCCATTGATAATATCCAGACTGTGCATCAACCGGTCACGTTCAGCGACCCCTGCCCCGCGTGGTCCGTACATGCCCACAGCGTGGACTTCGTCGATATAGGTCAGCGCGCCGAATTCGTCGGCCAAATCACAAATTGCTTCGATCGGGCCAAAATCGCCATCCATCGAATAGATTGATTCAAATGCAATCAATTTAGGCGCGGCAGGATCATCCGCCGCCAGCAGTTCGCGCAGATGCTCAACATCATTGTGGCGGAAAATACGCTTGGCGCCGCCATTGCGACGCACACCTTCGATCATGCTGGCGTGGTTCAACGCATCCGAATAGATGATCAGACCCGGGAACAATTTCGGCAGCGTGCTTAATGTCGCGTCATTGGCGATATAGGCGCTGGTGAACAACAGCGCCGATTCCTTGCCGTGCAGATCGGCCAGCTCAACCTCAAGGCGTTTGTGATAGACAGTAGTGCCGGAAATGTTGCGGGTGCCGCCCGAGCCCGAGCCCGCAGCATCAATCGCCTCGTGCATGGCGTCAAGAACAACGGGGTTTTGGCCCATGCCCAGATAGTCGTTGCCACACCAGACCGTTATGCCCTGTTCGCTGCCATCGGGGCGCGTCCATGTGGCATGCGGAAATTCACCCATGCGGCGTTCGATATCAATAAAGGTCCGATAGCGGCCTTCTTCGTGCAAATTGGCAATCGCACTGTCAAGCATAGCGTCAAAGTTCACCGGCCACTCCATCATATTTGTTCGGGCTCACATGTTCGATATAGGCCCGGAATCGGCATTATTCGCTAAATTCACATTATAGAATAACTTATAGCTGTCATTGATGTGGATCAACAGATGCGCGCGTGCCTTCATGTCGCAGGTCACGCGCGATCAGGCGGCGTGTTTGCGCCTCTGGACAGTGCCCATTGCCCTGCTAGGGTCGCGTCATCAATTCAACAAGGAAACCGCATGTCATTAGATGATGTTCTGGCGCGCATTGACGCCGATCTCCCCGCTGCCACAGACCGCCTGTTGGACCTGTTGCGCATACAGTCAATATCCACCGATCCGGCCTATAAATCCGAGTGTGACCGTGCCGCAGATTGGTTGGTGAACGACCTGCAAAGCCTTGGCATTACGACAGAAAAGCGCACAACACCGGGCCACCCAATGGTGGTTGGTCATCTGGAGGGTGACGGGCCACACCTGTTGTTTTACGGTCATTATGACGTGCAACCGGTTGACCCGCTAGCGCTGTGGGATCGTGATCCGTTTGATCCGGAAATTCAGGACACTGCCAAAGGTCAGGTAATCCGCGGTCGTGGGTCAAGCGATGACAAAGGCCAGCTGATGACATTCATCGAGGCCTGCCGCGCCTGGAAGGCTGTAAACGGCGCATTGCCCTGTAAACTCACATTTTTCCTTGAGGGCGAGGAAGAATCAGGCTCGCCGTCGCTGGTGCCGTTCATGCGCGAGAACGCCGAGGAACTTAAAAGTGATTTGGCACTGATCTGTGACACCGGATTGTTCGCCAGCCGGGTGCCTGCGATCACCACAATGTTACGCGGCATGCTGGGCGAAGAGCTGATAATCACCGGGGCGGACAAGGATTTGCATTCCGGCATGTACGGCGGCATCGGCATTAACCCGATCCGGGTGCTGTCAAAAATCATCGCCGCGTTGCATGATGATAGCGGCCGCGTCGCCGTTCCGGGGTTCTATGACGGCGTGCCCGAAATAACCGACGAGTTGCGGGCGCAATGGGACGGGCTGGGTTTCAACTCTGCCGAATTCCTTGGCGATGTCGGCCTGTCCGTCCCCGCAGGTGAGAAGGGTCGCACGCCGCTGGAAATGATCTGGTCGCGCCCGACCTGCGAAGTGAACGGCATTATCGGCGGTTATACCGGCGACGGGTTCAAAACCGTGCTGCCGTCCAAAGCCAGCACCAAAATCAGCTTTCGCCTTGTTGGCACCCAAGACCCCGAGGCCATTCGCGCCAGTTTCCGCGCGATGGTGCAAGACTTGTTGCCCGCCGATTGCAGCGTTGAGTTCAAAGACCACAGCTGTGCGCCAGCCTCGTCTACCGACACCAGCGGCCCGGCCTTTGCCGCCGCATTGGGGGCGTTAAGTGATGAATGGCCCGACAATGCCGCCTATATCGGCTGTGGAGGATCAATCCCGATTGCCGGGTTGTTTCAGAACATTCTGGGCACCACGCCGATGTTGATCGGCTTTGGGCGCGACGACGACCAGATCCATTCTCCGAACGAAAAATACGACATGGAGAGCTTTCACAAAGGCACGCGCAGCTGGGCAAGGGTTCTGGAGGCGCTGACCAAAACCGCCTGATCCGTTGCAACAATGCTGCACAGAATGCACATTCTACCGCCAATTTGTAGGGGGTGCATTTTGCGCAGCTTACACCTGCCAGTGAGGACACCGAAATGGGCGATCCAACCCTAACCGCCGATGTGAACGGCCAGAGTATCGCCTATGAGGTGACAGGCTCTGGCCCGCCGCTGCTGCTGTTGCACGGCTATCCGCAAACCCGTGCGATGTGGCGCAATGTTGTGCCGTTGCTGGCCAGCCGCTTTACCGTGGTGACGGCCGATCTGCGCGGCTATGGCGCGTCGTCAAAACCACAGGGCGTTGCCGCCTATTCGTTCCGGCACATGGCGGCGGATCAAACCGCCCTGATGGCGCACCTTGGGTTTGTTCAGTTCCATCTGGTCGGCCATGATCGCGGCGCACGCACGGCGCATCGGCTGGCTTTGGATGCGCCTGATGCAGTTCTAAGCCTGACAGTGATGGACATCATCCCAACCCATATGTTGCTAAGAAATCCTACCAAAGAGGTATCAAAGGCCTATTATCACTGGTTTTTTCTGGCCCAACCCGCACCGTTGCCCGAAACCATGATAGGCCATGACCCGGACTACTATTACGAGAGATGTCTGACCGGCTGGGGAGCTGCCAAGATTGCAGATTTCGATCCCATCGCCCTTGCGGCCTATCGTCAAAGCTGGCGTTCGGCGGAGACCACACAGGCGATGTGCAACGATTATCGTGCGGCGATTGAAGTTGATTTTGCACTCGACACTGCCGATCTGGACCGCCGTGTCACCTGCCCGGCATTGGTGATGTATGGCGCAGATGGCATCATGGCGGACCTGTATGACATCCCGGCAACCTGGGCGGATCGCCTGTCTGACATGCGGTCCTGCGCCATACCCGGCGGCCATTTCTTTGTCGATTACACCCCCACCCAAACCGCCGACGCTTTGTTGCGATTTTTAAGCCCACAGACGTCCTAGAACATCCCTGAAAACCGCTCGGGCAGCAGGTATTGCGTGGTGTATTCCGGCCGCGCAAATTCCCAATATCCGGTATTGCCGCGCTCGCGCCAGGTCTTGTGCATTTTGCGCCTGAGCGGGCCCATCTCAAAGCCCTCTAGCATCTCAAGCGCCTCAAAGGCCACAAACACGGCGTTGTCTTCGCCGCGTTCAGCCGCAAACCAATGCCGCCCGATTGAGGCGTCTTTGAAATTGGCGCCGATTTCCGCGGTCACATCATTGCGCCGGTTCATCACCTCGCCGTAAGCCGGAGCATCGCAGAATTTCAGATGCATCAGATATAGATGGTCTGGCGTGCGCAGTTTTTCATATTGGGTATAATGACCGCCGCGGGCGATTTTGGTGCCAATTGAGACGATACAGGGTTTGGAATAATGCGGTGCCGGACGCACGTGGCGGCGTGGGCCCAGAATGGTATCGGTGATCGCCTCGGGCTCAACATCAACGCGGTGGATCACCTCAAGGCCCAGCGGCGTCAGCACGCGTTTATCGGGCACTCCGGCGAGAAACCCAACCAGATCGGTGCCGGATTCAGGGTCCAGCACAACCAGTTCGTCAACATCGCCAACAATCACATGGGTATAATAACAGCGCAGGCCCATGACGAAATTGTTCAGCATCCGCCAGCGCTTCATATCAAAGTTTTTATGCGCGTCGCCGGGGATTGCGACGACATTGCAGCCTGTGGCCAAATCGGCTACCGCCTCGCCGCCACCGTGATTGACCACATAACAATTCTCGCGGCCCAACAGTTCGCCATAATGGCGCAACCACGCCGCCAAAAAGAACGTATCGTCGCGCACCATCGTCAAAGCGGCCACTGTTTGCATGGTCTTTATCCTGCCCGGTTTTTATTGCCTTATCCTTAGTCAACATGGTCTTATAAGAGAAACATTAGTTTATCATGACCCGCGCGCAGTTGCCGGATCGCCATAATGTTAAAGGAACACGCCCTGCTGCCTGCTGATTTTGAAAAAACCGGATTTCACGTCCAATCCAATGGCACGCTGGCAAAGCGGTTTCAGGTGCTGGGCGAACGCTCGTCCGGGACAAATTTTGTCAAACGGCTGTTGGGGCGCAATTCGGCCCTAAAGCCCACCGAGATACTGGGCTGGAAACATGGGTTTCCGCAGATGATGGCAATACCGGCGAATCTGGCGGTTATCTGTGTGGTGCGCAATGCCGAATCCTGGGCGCTGTCGATGTTTGCCAAGCCCTGGCACACCTCAAAGCAGATGCAGACGCTTGAGTTTGCAGAGTTCATTCGCACGCCCTGGGACACGATCATTGACCGGCCGCGATATTTTGATGAGGCTCGGAAAATTGGCTATATCGGGCAGCCGTTGCAACAGGACCGGCATCCGATGACCGGGGAAACATTTGCCAATCTCTTTGCTTTGCGACAGGCGAAAATGAACGGCATGTTCAGCCACTTACGGCGCGATTGTACCTGTATCGTGATTCGGATGGAAGACGCCCAGGCCGCACCCGAGGCCAGTGTTGACCAACTGCTTAACGCGCTGGGTCAACCCGCGCGGGACCAGCCGTTTCGCCAGGTGACCAAACGGTTGGGGGCAAGGTTCAATTCCTCAGTCGACAGCCGACCAGAGACGCCAGCACAGATGTCTGCCGATGATCTAACATTTCTTAAGGCCAGCCTGGACCTAAAGACCGAATCGCAGTTGGGATACAGCTATTAGGCTGTGATTCCTTCTTGCGGCCTGTGAGTATCTGGGAATATCAGGTGGGAAAATCTGGGTGAAAGTGGCGCGGTTGACGGGACTCGAACCCGCGACCTCCGGCGTGACAGGCCGGCACTCTAACCAACTGAGCTACAACCGCGCAATTAACTTTCAGCGTGGGTTTTCACCCACCCTACACCCTACCCGGGCCGGGTTTAGCAGCGGTGGCGCGGTTGACGGGACTCGAACCCGCGACCTCCGGCGTGACAGGCCGGCACTCTAACCAACTGAGCTACAACCGCCCACTGCTCGTCCAAGTCGCCCTGAACGTTTGGACGGTGTATGACCCCGCCCCTGCCCCGTCAAGCGGGGTTTTGAAAGAATTGCACCCTTGGCGCGTGCAAGGTCGATATTTTTGGTCCAAAGTGGTCGGTCGGCGGGCACGGCCAGTCAAAATACCCGTATTTTATCTAGGATCAGCCACAGCAAACGCAATGCCAACCGCCACGCATGTGGATTACCCTGATTGGTCGTTGCTGTTTGCCAGCGTACAAACACATTTCACCAAGATCGGACCAACATCGTTAAGAGGCGTTCCACGATCAACGCGACCATGACCACGCCAACCTGCGTGCGGCCACTGCCGATAACACCCGCAAAGGCCGCGCCGGTTTGGTCGCGCGCAACCAGATTCCAAAACAGATCACGAACGCCCATAACAGACTCCTTAAATGCGGGTTTATTGGTGGGTGGACAGGTAGACCGTCCAGCCCCGGACTTCCTCGGCGGGCAGGTCCAAAACCTGCCCAATGGTCAATTTCAGGTGTGACGCGATCCGGTAAATGGTGCGGGTTTCGTCGTCACTTTCCATCAGTTTCCCAAGTCTGTCCCCCGCGTGAGGCCAAGAACCTGACTTGAAAGGCGCGCCACAACATCAGCACAGACTTGCGTTTCCAGCGTGTCCAGTGTCGGGGCATCATCCGTGAAAATCTTTTTGCCCTCGGCATCCTTGAGGCAAAGAATGGCGGTGACAGCGATTTGGCGGGCTTCTGAATTGCCGCTGCGTTTCTTGATTTCTTGGCGAACGCGCAATGTTGGCGGGTCAAAAAAAGCAATGAAAGGCTTGGCTTTGGATACACCCCATTCCGGGATTTTGATTTTCTTGCCGCGCATATTGTCAAAATGAGCGCGGGCAATTTTAAGAACATCATCAGCTTGTGACATGTTGGACTCCAGAATGTGCAAGGTGGGGGATTGGTCGGGGGCAATCAGGCCATGTGGGCGGCCTGATTGGGTGTCTTATCGGGTGTCGATTAGGCCACTGTGCCGGTAGCAAGCGCGCCATTGCCAACAAAATTGAACACAATTTCCGTCCAACCGTCTTTGTTGGCGGACATTGGCGATCCGGTGACAATCACCGGGCCGGATTTTGTCGGTTTTCCCGACGCATCGCCCCCCGGATAGAAATGCAAATCAACAGCATCGCCCGCCGAAAGTGAAATCTGGCCCGCGTCCCCATCGTCATAGCGCGCGGTGGCCGATCCTGACCATTTTTTAACCGTGGCCTGATTGTCGGCCCACGCTTGGCCCATTGAGTAGCCCTCGGTCACGTTGACTTGTTCGTCAATATTCCACGATTGCAATTCGCCAATCGGGCTTGTGTCGCCAACTTTGATAACGCCACCAAATCCGTGGTGTCTGCTCATGTCAGTGTCCTTTCCAAAATAACGCGGGTCAATCCTGACCCGTCTGGTTGAATGTCTGCGACCCGGTAATTCACGCCCTGAATTTCCAGATCATCGCCTTGCACGCCGCCGTCCGGGATCGCTTGGGCCGAAACCGTCAGGACGGGAAGAACCGCAGAAATGCCAGACGAATTCCCGGACAGGGCAACCTCACGCCCGGTTTCAAAAATGCCGTCAATGCTTACGGTGGACCCGGCCAGAACGTCCCAAATCGCAGTGTCCGCGAAATCGGCGGGGTCAAAAAAACGCCCCAATCGTCCATTAGCTGGACGGCTCACCACCGGCAGCGGCGTCAATCGCGTCGGGTTGCTTGCCCTTGGCAATGTCATCGGCGGCAGTAACGGCGGCTGTAACGGCGGCGGCGGTTTTGGCCTTGATCCACTTGGCATCGGCAGCGGTAAAAACCGCCTGCCCACGATCAACAAGACGCTGCGCCAGACCGGGACCCATCTTGACCACTTTACCGGCAACATATGTCTTGCCGCCGCGTGTAAATCCGGTTTTCAGGGTAACGGACAATTCGCCCGACTCTTTCTTTGTGTCGCTCATTTTAGAGGTGCCTTTTGTGAAACGCTGGCCTGATCGGCGGACACTATCCGCGCTGTGATCCAGACCCGAACGTGCGCCCCGACCATCGGGACGCACAGGGAATTCAGATCAATTCAGGATCAGACGTAATTGCGGCCATAGGCAAAGGACTCGGCGTGGCGCAGGCCAAAATCCAAGTCCTGAAAGGCCCGCAGGTAAATCCCACCGCTGGACGCCAGCGTGGCGCTATCAACGGTCAAATCCAGACCCGACCACATGGCGATGATGTAATCCTGCCAGTTGCCAAGCAGGGTGCCATTTGCGGGCGAATTGTTC
>JBLHMP010000094.1:0-13173 GCA_047623555.1 Granulosicoccus sp. | reverse complement strand
TCTTGTCACCGCGCAGCGCTTCAAGCGCCACAGCGGCTTTAAACTGGCCTGTAAAACTCCGTTCCTTTATCATTCTCGTATCCATTCGTTCGGGTTGAATACATCTTAGCACGCCGTCCGAATTTTCCGGCTACTTCAAGGTTCAGGATGCGCGTCGCGATGCTGTTCGGCTTTGATTATCAAGGCGGGATTGTCCATGATCGGGCAAAGGCCAATGCGGCGCTGGAAATCAAACACACCCCATTTGATCCGTATTTTCTGGGCATTCCAGAACGTGGCTCAGTCACCCTAACTTAGGATGGCAGGGGGATGCGTTCGACGATTGGCGACCGTGTTCCGCTCGAAACAAAGCTGGATTATGCCCGGCCCAGATTGGTTGTTGCGCCATATGATTCGGACAATTGGCGGAAATATGCATCAGTTCCTAAACAGATTTATCATGATAACGGGAGTGGTGAGCCCAGTTTTGTGAAATTTGAAGATTTCTATATCAAACGAATTGTGTACTCGCGTCACGATACGGGACTAATACAGCAATACATGTCCGATAAGTTTTGGATGTTAGAGAGGCTTCACAAGGCTGAAGAGATGGATTTGGGTGAGGGTTGGACCGTGGTTCGGGCCAATATTGATGAAGACCGTGACCTGATTTGCCCCTTGATCCGGGCAAAGCGATTGGCTGAATATCTCAACATTCAAAATGGAGACTCTTCCGATAAGGGTCTAACAGCGCTTAAGGTCACAAATTAGAGCCAGTTGCACAGGAAGGCACAGGTTGAGGGCCGGTGTCAGAGTGTCGTAAATCCAGATGTCGAGGATCGGTATTGCCAACCAATCGAAGTTGATCTGGAACCGGATCGGTATTGATTTTCCCCGCTGACAGGGCGACCAATATTTGCAGGGTGTTGACGGAACCAATTACAATGCCTATGTGCGCAGCAGGTTTGGGTCTCCTGCCGCTCGCAAGCTATATGGCTTTGGTGAAACCCCTGTGTACTGTCTGTGACCTCCGATACGGCAAACGCCCTGTTGGTAATGCGAGCCCCTTCTGTAACCGCGTGGCCGTTCCTGATCGAGGTGCGACATGAATACCTATACTGAAACCAATTTGGTGACCGACTATAAGGCTCAGGCCAAACGCCTGCGTGCAAAACTGCGCGAGTCCGGTACAGAGGTCAGCCACAGTGAAGCCTTGGAAATGATCGCAGGCCAGCATGGCGCGCGGGACTGGAACACGCTTAGTGCGCGGGCCTTGCGCAATGAGCCGCCGGTTCTTGCCGTGGGCGATCGGGCCAGTGGCCGCTATCTGAACCAGCCGTTTGTGGGCCGTATTCTGGGTCTAACTCAGGTGAATGGTGACCAAACCCGGATCATGCTGCATTTCGATGAGGCTGTGGATGTGGTGACCTTCGACAGTTTCTCGTCGTTCCGCCAGCGGGTGACTGCGGTGATCGGCAAGGATGGTCGAACAATGCGCAAAACGTCAGACGGGGTGCCGCATCTGGTGCTGGATATCATCTAAACTGGGCCTGAACGGAAAGAGGCGAGCCTGATTATGGCTCGCCTCGATTTTACCTGGTTGGGGGAGCAGCGGTTATTCTGCTGCCCAGCCGCCGACGGCTTTGACCTCGAGGAAATCCTCGATGCCAAAAATGCCGCCTTCGCGACCATTGCCGGACTGCTTCATGCCACCAAACGGTGACCCGGCGGACCGTGCCTGACCGTTCATTTCAACCATGCCGGACCGCAATGCGCGGGCCATACGGTTGGCGCGCGCGCCGTCCTGGGTCTGCACATAGTTGGTTAGGCCATAAGGCGTGTCATTGGCGATGGCGATGGCGTCCGCTTCGGTGTCAAAGGGGATCATTGCCAGCACCGGACCAAAGATTTCTTCGCGGGCGATGGTCATGTCGTTGTTCACATCCGCAAATACCGTTGGTTTGACAAAAAAGCCCTGATTGATGCCTTCGGGGCGACCAGTGCCACCAGCAACAAGGCGCGCGCCTTCGTCGATGCCAACCTGAATCAATGCCTGGATCTTGTTGAACTGCAGTTCGTTGACTACGGGGCCGATGTGGCGGCCTTCGTCATGGGCACTGCCCACGGTCAGCTTGCTCGCAGTTGCAGCTGCAATTTCTACGGCTTGGTCATAGATTTCACGCTGCACCAGCATCCGCGATGGGGCGTTACAGGATTGGCCGGTGTTGTTCATCATATGCATGACACCACGTTTGACCGCTTTTTCGTCGGCATCGGCAAATACAACGTTTGCACCTTTGCCGCCCAGCTCAAGATGTACCTTTTTCAGGGTATCCGCGGCGTTTTTGGAAATGGCAGTGCCTGCGCGGGTAGAGCCGGTAAAGCTGACCATATCCACATCCGGGTGACCGGACAGGGTCGATCCAACGCCAACACCGTCACCATTCACCAGATTGAACACACCGGCAGGAAACCCGGCTTCGTCCATCATTTCGGCAAAGATCATCGCGTTTAGCGGGCTTTGCTCGGATGGTTTCAGAACCATGGTACAGCCAGCAACGGCCGCGGCGCCAACCTTCAAGGTGATCTGGTTCAATGGCCAGTTCCAAGGGGTGATCAGCGCGGCAACGCCAACGGCTTCGAATATCAGCCGGTCGTTGGGCGAGCGATCATTCAAGGGCCGGTCAAATTCAAACGCACGGGCGGCGCGAACGAAATTTTTCAGGTGATAGCCACCTGCGCCAAATTGCTGGCTACGCGCCATGTCGATGGGAGCGCCCATTTCGGCACTCATCGCCTGAGCCAGATCTTCGCCACGGGTGTTGTAGATTTCCGCCAGCTTTTCGACCATCGCAATGCGGTCCTCAACCGGAGTTGCCATCCAGCCCGGCAATGCGGCCTTGGCTGCTGCAACAGCGGCGTTTGTGTCTGCCTCACCACCCAGCGAAATAATCGCACAGGGTTCTTCAGTTGACGGGTCAATCACTTCAAAATCATTTGACTGAGCAGGGGCGACCCACTGGCCATTGATGTAAAAGTCACGTTTCTCGATCATGATAATCTCCTTGGATGGGCAGAATCTCCTGACCGTGCGGTCAGTGATTCGACCGTACACTGTCACCGGAGTAAGATGGGGGCAAGACAGGGGATGAAACCCGCGCGCAGAGAGACTAGGTTATCCATGACGAGAGTCGAATTTGATTGAAACCAAGGAGACCAACATGGGTTTGCGCATTAACGATACTGTTCCGAATTTCACGGCTGAAACGGATCAAGGCACCATTCAGTTCCATGACTGGATTGGCGATAGCTGGGCGATTCTGTTTTCCCACCCCAAGGATTTTACACCGGTTTGCACCACGGAATTTAGCGCCGTTGCCAAATTGGCTGACGAATGGGCCAAACGCGGCACCAAGGTGATTGGTGTGTCCGTTGACGGTGTTGAGGACCACAAAAAGTGGAAAGGTGACATCGAAGCCGTTGCTGGCGCCACTGCCGGGTTCCCGATTATTGCCGACGAAGGTTTGGCCGTGTCCAAAGCATTCGACATGCTGCCAGCCGAGGCCTATTTGCCCGACGGTCGCACCCCTGCCGATAGCGCCACAGTGCGGTCGGTGTTCATCATTGGGCCAGACAAGCAGCTGAAACTGTCGATGACCTATCCGATGTCTGTGGGTCGCAACTTTGCCGAAGTATTGCGCGCATTGGATGCGTTGCAGACATCGTCCAGCAAAGGCGTGGCGACACCGGCAAACTGGACTGTTGGCGATGACGTGATCATTCCGCCGACGGTCAGCAATGAGGACGCCAAGGCCAAATTTGGCGATTTCAAAACCGTTCTGCCGTATCTGCGCACCACTGCCGACCCTAGCTAGGGTTTTGCGGGCGCTTTTTGATCTGCGCCCGATATTTAAGGCGATTGATACCCCGCATCAGCACATTGCTGGTGCGGGATTTCTTTTGAATGGTTGATCCACCCAATTCATCGGTCAACTCCAACACCCCATTGGGCAGGATCGTATGGATCGGCTGACCCGTGACCCAATGCATCTGCAAAAACGCATCCAGCGGGCGATCCAGCGTTTCACTGGCCGCTAACAACCGTTGTGCCGCATTCCGGCCAACCACCTGACAGACCGAATTTAACCCGATGACGCGCGGCAGAAACAGCCGGGCGCTGCCGTTTTGCCCGACAACCTGAACCGGTGTTTCGCTTGGCTTGGCAGGTAGGCGGATGAACATGTCAGCATTGGCCTGCGCTTCGATCAAATCCATCGCCTCGACCCAGTTGACCGGATCAAACGCCAGATCATCCTCGGCGATCAGACCGTAGTCCTGGCCGCTGTCGATAATCCGCTGCCAACAGGCGCGATGGCTAAGGAAACAACCAACTTCGCCGGGGCCAAGAGGGAATGGATAGGCGGGCTGGCGCAGATCGCCGGGGCGGATGGCGATGGCCCCCTGCGCGATGGCATCGTCGCCGTTGACGGCCTCAACAACAATGGGGTCTGTTAGGGCGGACAGCAATGTTGGCACATTGATCTGGCGCCGTGTGTCGCCAGTGAGATGGATGATATAAGATTGCATATTTATGTATCTGGATTTGAGGACTGGAAATTCGATTTGGCGTCCTGTGCTGGTGCCAAGTTTACGCTTGTCTGGCCCTCTCTTAAAGAGGCTTTGGGGAATATCTGGTTGAGTAAATTCTTGATGCTGGTCAATCTATTAGAGATAGCCCGAAACACAACAAAGGCCCCGGCGTTTCCACCGGGGCCTTGTTTCTCAGACATATAAAGCGGTGGGTTTAACCCTCTGCTTCGTCCTTGGTAACTTCTTCGCCAGTTTCCTGGTTCACAACCTTCATCGACAGGCGAACCTTGCCGCGGTCGTCAAAGCCTAGCAACTTAACCTTAACTTCCTGGCCTTCTTTCAGAACGTCCGAAGGATGGTTCAGGCGGCGGTTTTCGATCTGGGACACATGTACCAGGCCGTCGCGCTTGCCAAAGAAGTTCACGAACGCACCAAAGTCGACGATCTTGACGACTTTACCGGTGTAGACCATGCCTTCTTCTGGCTCGGCCACGATCGAGTGGATCATGTCATAGGCTTTCTTGATCGAATCGGCGTTTGGCGATGCGATCTTGATGATGCCTTCGTCGTTGATATCGACTTTGGCGCCGGACACTTCGACGATTTCGCGGATCACTTTACCACCCGATCCGATAACTTCACGGATCTTGTCGGTTGGGATCTGCATGGTCTCGATGCGAGGAGCATGAACGCTGAAATCAGACGCTTCGGTCAGGGCATTGGCCATCTCACCAAGGATGTGCAGACGCCCATCTTTGGCTTGGTCCAGGGCCTTTTCCATGATTTCTGGCGTGATGCCAGCAATCTTGATGTCCATCTGCAGCGACGTGATACCATTAGCGGTACCGGCCACTTTAAAGTCCATGTCGCCAAGGTGGTCTTCGTCACCCAGGATGTCGGACAGAATCGCGTATGATCCGTCGTCTTCCATGATCAGACCCATTGCAACACCGGCAACGGCCGACTTCAGCGGAACGCCCGCGTCCATCATTGACAGCGAACCACCACAAACCGACGCCATCGAGGATGAACCGTTGGATTCAGTGATCTCGGAGACAACGCGGATGGTGTATGGGAAATCGGTCGAAGCTGGCAGAACGGCCTGCAACGCCCGCCATGCCAGTTTACCGTGACCAATTTCACGACGTCCTGGGCCCATCACCCGGCCAACTTCGCCAACCGAATAGGGAGGGAAGTTATAGTGCAGCAGGAAGTTCGATTTGAAATTGCCATGCAGCGCGTCGATGAATTGCTCATCGTCGCCGGTGCCCAAAGTGGTCACAACCATCGCCTGCGTTTCACCGCGGGTGAACAGAGCCGAACCGTGGGTCCGTGGCAACAGGCCAGTTTCCGAAACGATCGGACGGATGTCAGCAGTGCCGCGACCATCAATACGCTTGCCGGTTTTGACAACGTCACCGCGCAGAATACCGGCCTCAAGGCCCTTCATAGCGGAGCCAAGGTTGCCGTCAGCCAGCTGCTCTTCGGTCAGGGCTGCTTTGATCACGTCACGGGCTGCGGAAACAGCGGCGGTACGTTCCTGTTTGTCGGTCAACGCAAATGCAGCGCGCATTTCGGTTTCGCCAGCGGCCTTAACAGCAGCGGACAGGTCCGAATAGTCAGGAGCAGTAAAATCAAACGGCTCTTTTGCAGCGTCTTCGGCAACGGCGATGATCAGGTCCAGAACTGGCTGAATCTGCTCGTGTGCGAATTTCACCGCACCCAGCATTTCTGCTTCGGACAGTTCATAGGCTTCGGATTCAACCATCATCACGGCGTCTTTGGTACCGGCAACAACCAGATCAAGACGTTGATCAGGATTCAGGCGCAGGTCCTGCATGTCGTCAACTGTTGGGTTCAGCACATAATCGCCACCCTCAAAGCCAACGCGGCAACCAGCGATCGGACCACGGAACGGCGCGCCTGACAGGGTCAGCGCAGCAGAGGCGGCGATCATTGCAACCATATCCGGGTCATTGACCAGATCGTGCGACAGAACAGTACAGATCACCAGAACTTCGTTTTTGAAGCCAGGTACAAACAACGGACGGATCGGACGGTCGATCAGACGGGCTGTCAGGGTTTCTTTTTCAGTTGGACGCGCTTCGCGCTTGAAAAAGCCGCCCGGGATTTTGCCCGCAGCGTAATATTTTTCTTGGTAGTGAACGGTCAAAGGAAAGAAATCCTGACCGGGTTTTTGTTTGCGGGCAAACGTCACGTTCGCCATGACCGAGGTTTCCCCCAGCGTGACGATAACCGAGCCATCCGCCTGACGGGCAACCTTGCCTGTTTCGAGTGTCAGCGTTTCTTCGCCCCACTCGATTGATTTTTTAACTACATTGAACATCTACGTTCCTCAAGTTGGCCAATTGGCCATTGCATAGGGGGCGAATTCCCCCTGACTCCGTTATCTATTCCTATCAGGCGTTGGAGTCTGGGCACCCGATTTCAGATTCTGCGGCCATACAACAGATTGGTCGCGATGGGAAGGTGTTACGCGCCTGGGCCAGGATTTAGGGGGCAGGAATTTGGGCGATTACAATTGCTAAGGACAGATCAAATTTCCCAATCGTTCGCGTTTGCTGATCAAGCTGGCGTGAACTGCACCTTGTGGGGCTGGGGGAGATCGGTGTTGAGGTCCTGCAGACCAAGCTGCCCTGTCACCTTTAGGGCAGACATGCAAAACGCGGCTCTTTGAAAAGAGCCGCGTTCCGATAGTTCGTCCGTCCGCTAGCTTATGCCAGGGCCAGGTTCGTAGCCGATTCGCGACCGTCACGGCCGGGCTCGATGTCGAAAGTCACTTTCTGGTCGTCGGCCAGACCGGTCAGGCCTGCGCGCTCAACTGCGGAGATGTGTACAAACACATCTTTGCTGCCGCCATCGGGTGCGATAAAGCCGAAGCCTTTGGTAGTATTAAACCATTTTACGGTGCCAGTAGCCATTTCCGTAGTCTCCAAATATGCGCTGCCCGCAGAATGCGACAGCATGGCGTGGTCGGTCTGGATCGAAAGACTGAGCGCCGTATTATAGGAGACAGTGGTCGAAAAAGAAAAACGTTTGCAAGGGCCATTTAGGGGAGTGTGCGGTGGTTTTCAAGGGGAAGTCGCAAACAACTAGAAATAGTGGGTATCCGGCCTCACTGACTCTAGGGTAATTCTTGCGGTCAAAGTGGAAAACAAATGCAAATAGGTTTCTGCAAGGGCCGGGACATGGCTTCTGAATATTAGATAGTAGCCACGTCGGACGCTGTTTGATGCGACGTTGCCCGCAAAGCCACAAAAAAACCGCGCCGTTTAAGGCGCGGTTTTGTTTTGTCAGTCTCCAGTTTTCACCAGAGTACAGAATCAGCGACGCTGTTAGCGACGCAGTCCCAGGCGTTTGATCAGGTCCTGATAACGGGCCTCATCGTTGCCTTTGACGTAATCCAGCAGCTTCCGACGACGAGCAACCATTTTCAAAAGGCCACGACGACCGTGGTTGTCTTTTTTGTGGATTTTGAAATGCTCGGTCAGAGTTGCGATCCGCGAGCTAAGTACAGCAACCTGAACTTCGGGCGAACCTGTGTCGCCTTCTTTGGCGCCGTATTCTGCCATGACTTGGGCTTTGTTTTCTTTCGTAATCGACATCGGGGGCTCCTTTTAAAAAGGTTAGAATGAATGGCGCAGGCCGGGATGTCGTCCAGCACAGGCCCGTGGAGATATCCGCAAACATCCCACCAAGACGGTGGAATCACTGCGGATGGGCGCATATAGGCGCATTTTTCTGCGATGGCAAAGGGATTCGGAGTCGATATCAGACGGCGTTGGACCAGATGAGGTCCATATAACTGTGATCGACCAAGGCAATGTCGCCTACATTGACGGTCTGGTCGCCTGTTACCGTGGCGATTTCAACACCATCCACCAGAATCTGCGAAAGCCCCGGAACCGCGTCATCGGCAACAACCTCAATCTCGGGGTCGGGAAAGCTTTGTAAATCCCAAACCATGACCAACTGGTCCTCGGTCGCATCGTAATCTATCAGGCTGGCGGCGGCATCTTTGGTGATCCAGTCGCCAAAGATAACGGTATCCGCGCCATCCCCTGCGGTGACAACATCGGCCCCGCCAGCAACGATCTGATCGTCACCATCGCCACCATTCAGATAATCAACATCGCTATCTGAGGTGCCATCGACAGACGACACGCCCATAATCACATCATTGCTCGCCCCGCCAAACAGGGTGTCCTGACCGTCGCCGCCGGTTAGGGTATCGTCGCCGATGCCGCCATGCACCGCATCATCGCCGGCGTCCCCGGACAGGATGTCGTTGCCCATGCCGCCATGCAGGGTGTCATCGCCCGCGTCGCCGCTCAACTGGTCATCATCATTGTGGCCATAAAGGTTATCGTTGCCGGTGCCGCCAAAAAGGATGTCATCACCATCTTGGCCATGCAGGGTGTCGGCACCGTCGCCGCCGTCAATCACGTCCACCCCGGTGCCGCCATAAAGATCGTCTCGCCCGCCGCCGCCATCAATTGTATCGTCGCCATCATAGCCATTGATCTGATCGTTGCCATCACCAGCAAGCAGGTGCTGATCGTTCTGGGCTCCGACTATAATTTCGCCAACAGGATCACCACTATCAGACCCGGGCGTGGGAAAAATGGACGTAACCGAGGGTAAGATTTCGCCAAATCCCGGGCTATTCTCAAGGGTATCTTCGGGTATTTCGTCGTCCGATTCCTCGGGCTCATCACCAAAGGTGATGCCACTTACTGCCATCAGACCAAACAGACTAGCCAACCACAACATTTCATCACTCCACAGCCAAAGGGCCCACCGCGTGCTATCCAGCCACACCGAACGTTCTGGGTCAAACATATTCCAGCCAATTGGTTAACCGTTGGTTCAGGCTGGCCAAGGCACCGGGGTCTGTCGGTAGGCAATGTATAGCGGGTGTTTTGGGTGTCCGTCTTTGGTCAGTCCAAGGTTATGCAACGCGATATCGTTTGTGCGCAGCAACGCCTCGACTGCTGCACCGCGCGCCATATGGGCGCCATGGGTGCCCCATCCGGCAATCACCTGATCGGCCCAATCCGCACCAGCCAAAAGGACGACATCGTTTTCGGGGCCAACCGGATCAGCCGCGGCCCGCATTTTGCGCGGATCAGTATCGCGCCAGGCAAAAATATTAGTGACCCGAAACGCGCCAAACCCCAAGGTCCGCGCGCGCCGTTCACAGCGTTCAACGGTGGGGTCATTTTGCACTTCGGTGGCGGTGGACGGGTTCAGCATGACAAACAGCGCCTTGCGCCCCTGCGGATCCCAAATGCGTGTCAGGCTATACCGATAGCGTTCGCAATCAGAATACACGGCCGTCGAAGGCGCGTCGCCTTTGGTATGGGTGCGGGTGATCATGGTGCTGGTATAGGCGACAGTCCACCGGGCCAAAAGCGAAACCTCAGGACTGGACGAACACCCGGCTTGGGTGCAATTCACCTGCCTTGTAAACCCCAACCGCCACGGCGCGCCCATCCAGCGAGGCCCAGCATTCGTCGCCGTATTCCACGTTAGACGCCAACACCATGCCCGGATTGCCATTGCGCAACTTTGCTGCACCTTCGGGGGTGCAGCGCAATTCCGGCAGATCACACAGACCCTGTTCCAACGGTCGCAGATAAGTGTCGAGTTCCGGGGTGCGGGCCATCTTTTCGACCTGCTCCATGGTCAGGGCATCGTCGGCCTCAAACGGACCGGACCAGATGCGGCGTAGGGATTGCACGTGGCCAAAACAGCCCAAGGCCTGCCCCAGATCGCGGGCAATGGCGCGTACATAACCGCCCTTGCCACAGGTCATTTCCAGCATCACATGATCGGCGTCAGGCCGGTCGGTCATCACCAGTTCCTCGACCCATAAGGGCCGGGCAGACAGCGTCACGTCTTCGCCATCACGGGCTAGCTTATAGGCGCGCTGGCCATCAATTTTGACCGCCGAAAACTTGGGTGGGGTCTGCATGATATCTCCAACAAACTGACCCAAAGCCGCACGAATATCATCGTCAGACGGGCGTGTGTCGCTGGTTTCGATCACTTTGCCCTCGGCGTCGTCGGTGTTGGTGGCCGTGCCCAGCGTGACGGTAAAGGTATAGGCCTTTAGCGCGTCGGTGATATAGGGCACGGTTTTGGTCGCCTCGCCAATGGCAATCGCCAGAACTCCGGTCGCGTCCGGGTCCAATGTGCCTGCGTGTCCGGCCTTTTTGGCACCCAACGCCCAGCGCACTTTGTTCACCACAGCCGTCGATGTCGGGCCAGCAGGTTTGTCGATCACCAGCCAACCGGAAATGTCGCGTCCTTTACGTGCCATGTGATGATCTCCTGTGCTGATGTAAAGCGCGCGTTTTAGGACTGTGTGGCAGGGCGGTCAACTGGGAATTAGACGTCCACAAAGCGATGGCCTGTATCTGATAACAACCGTTTTGCCGTCTCAAACTCATCTGAACGCACCAGCAGATAGTCACGGTAGAACGTCGAGACCACAAATACGCCCAATCCCGCGGTTGAAATGGGTTTGACGACCGATAGTACCACGCCAGCCTCATCGAAATCAAACTTGGTCGACACTTTGATGGCGCTCCAACTCGGTGATGTTTCGGTTTGCGCAGGCACCCTATCGGAACGGCATACGACCGATATTTCGTCCGGCGCATAGGTCACATTCACCAGCCCCGGCCCGGTCACCCAATCAGGCAACGGCTGATCGGCGGGTAGCCTGGACACGGAATAGCCCCCTGCAAGGTGCTCCAGATCAACGATGATGGCCATGGTGTTTCCTATTCTGTCAGGGTCAGATGCAAATAACAGCCTAGGCCATGCTGTCGTCTTCTAACACCAGCTTTGGAACCTCGGCAGCCGGTCGTTCTGATGTTTTTTGCTTGAACTGATGCGTCAAAATCAACAGCACCTTTTGCCAGATCGTGGTCGCGGATCATCGCCGTGATCCAAAGCAGCAAGGGCCAATCGGGACGGGCGTAGGAATAGTGACCGGCAAAAGCGGCGCAAGAATTGGTAGCCAACGTTGTTCCTTTTCGACCTGCGCCGCGTAACATTTCGCGCTGGGCAGCCTGACAGTCAGCCGCACACCAAGGCGAAAGGTGCGATTGTCGCAACCTTGCGGACTAACCGGCGCAGGGCCTGCTAAGGTGGATTGTTGGTAACGCGGGGTTTAATAAGCGCCAGTATCAGGCCGCTGACGCCGATTGGCGCGGTTCCGGCAAGCACGCCGCTGGTCGGTACCTCGTCAAAGAAGCAATAGCCCAGAATGCCGGCAAAGATCAGCCACGAGTAATCAATCGGCCCAACAACCGAAACTTTGGCCAAACGATAGCCCCGGATGACGCAATATTGCGCGAAAATGGCCAGCGGACCAAGCAGCAGGATCAGGCCGACCTCGGTTAGGGTCGCCGACTGCCAGGTCATAGCTGCGGGAATCACCACCAAAAAGATACCAAAGAAATTTACATGTAGCAGCACCGTCAGAGATTTTTCCGACTGGCTTAGGGTGCGGATCAAAATCGCCTCAAACGCGACAAGCAGCGCGCCCGCAACGGCGATGGCAGTGGGCCATTGATAGGACAGATCAAAGTGAGTGAAGGCACCGCGCGCAGCCATGACAAAGATGGCGCCAGTCGTGGACAGGATAATGGCAAGCCAATGCAACGGGCCGATACGTTCCTTGAGCAGGACGACCCCAAGGGCGACGATAATAATGACGTAAAGCAGGCTAATCGCGGTGGCGTCCAGAATGGGCATGTTGGCCGGTGACCAGATGATCGCCAACCCCGCCATAGCAGTCAAAAACTGCGCAGGCGAAATGCGCCTGTGGACGTGTACTTTTGTACCGTGCAAAGGGCGCGCCGAATACCGCTGTTACGGCGACAACTGTGGCAAAGCCGCTTAGGTGGCGCAGGAACACCACCTGAACCGGAGCGGCCGTTCCGACGGCGAATTTACCCGAGGCAAAGACCAGCGTGAACAGCGCGGTTCCCAGTGTGACCCACAGGATGGCTTTGGCATTGTTGGTCATTATCAGTCTTGCCTCACAATCAATGAATTGATGTCATCGACCGTTTGGTGCCCTAAAACAAAAGAGGAAAATTGGAGCAGCATCTAAAAAACTAATGCAGACACATCGCAACATATCCCTGAATGCCATCCGTGTATTCGCAACCGTGGCCGAGAACCAAAGCATTTCGCGGGCGGCGGATGTGTTGCACGTGACCGCCAAGTGCGGTCAGCCATCAGGTCAAGAACCTTGAGGCAGATCTGGGCGCGGTGCTGTTTGTACGCAAAAGCAATGCGATCAGCCTGACCGCGATGGGGCGGGCGTTTCTGACTGATGTGGCGCCGGGGTTGCGGATACTGGCGCAGGCGACGAATGCCCTTACTGAGGACACCAATGAGCTGATGGGGTGGATGGCTCCTGCTCCAACCAGCGCCGTAATGCGCTATACTGCAGGTGTTGAAATCTGCTTATGAGAGGAGCCAGCCCATGCAAGTTACCACAATCGGCCTTGATCTGGCCAAGAACGTTTTTCAAGTTCACGGGATTACAGAAGACGAAGA
>JBLHMP010000093.1:0-13294 GCA_047623555.1 Granulosicoccus sp. | reverse complement strand
CGATGAGGAAACGCTGGAGGTTCGGGCCGTAAAAGTCACCACTGGCAATATTGGGGATGCTCCCGTATTGCCGGAACGTTTGAACCAAATCCCTGCCGATCAGGTCATCAGCAGTGTCACCGCAGACGGGCCTATGACACGCGCAAATGCCACGAGGCGATTGCCGCCCGAGATGCCCACGCGATGATCCCGCAGAAGCCGCGTCGAAACGAAACCTCTCGGGATCATGCTGCACATAACCCTGCCGGTCAGTGGATGCATTGTATGAAACTACTCGGCCAATCGCTGATGGCGCGGGACTTCGAAAGGCAAGTCGCGGAAACCCTAGTCCGCATCGCTGAACCGCTACACTGCTCTTGGTATACCCGTCACTGAGCCGGTAGGCTAAGTACGTCTGGGGAAAGGACAAGAACGTACTTCACCCGATTTGTGCAACAAAGCCCAGTTCAATCCTTAGCCGCCGGTTCAGCGCCTAGCCGTCAAACAACAGCGTTTCCTGTGGCAGCCAATCCAGCCGCGCGCTAGCCGCAACATTCACCGTGGTTTCGACACGCCCAACCTCGCCTGGCCGGTAATTGAAAATGGTCGCCACCGGTAATGCCGCCGCCAGTGTTGAGCATGACGGCATCCAGCGTTGTGCCACGCGAGCGCGGAAACAACAGTTTTAAGGAGCCTTGTTGATGCAGCTTGTCCAACACGGTCTGCCCATCGTGCATATTGGTGCGCACATGCCCAACGCCTTGGGCACGAGGCTGAGGCGGCAAAGGCACATGGGGTGCAGCAAGGGCAGACAGAGGCGGGATGGCTGGCTCCAGCGTGGGCAAATGTACAAAGTCAGGTCCAACATGACCCGACTTTGTAACAAAACCAGATTTTGTCCGAAAAAGCAGAAGGATAACAGGCAGTTACGGCCAGTTTTTGCCGAAATGCCTAAAGTTTAGGCGCTTGCGCCCCCCTGACAAAACCAGCCGCCAGATTATGCTGCTGCCAACCCCTTATCCAGAGCTGACAAAATCACACTCACATCGGCCTCGGTCAGCACCAAAGGTGGAGACAGGATGATATTTGGCCCTGATACGCGCACCATTGCCCCGGCTTGATAGGTCCGTTCCTGCACACCGTTGATGGTCGTTTTGTCGATCGCGGTTTTGGCCGCTTTATCGCTGACCAACTCCATTGCGCACATCAATCCATGGCCGCCGCGCACATCGCCAATCACGTCATATTTGGCCTGCAAATCCAACATCCCCTGATAAAGCTGCGCGCCGCGTGCCGCCGCATTCGCCGGAACGTTCAGCTTGATCGTTTCGTTCAAACAGGCCAACGCCGCCGCCGCCCCAACCGGATGCCCTGAATAGGTATAGCCATGGCCAACGGTGGCCTTGCCGGTTTTGTCTTTCTCAAACGTCTCGGCAAAGGCATCCGACAGCATCACCGCACCAAACGGGAAATAGCCATTGGTGATCGCCTTGGCGGTACACATCAGATCGGGCTGTACCCCCCAATGGCGCGATCCGGTCCAACTGCCAGTGCGGCCAAACGCGGTAATCACCTCGTCCGCGATCAGCAGAATACCGTTGCGGGTACAGATATCACGCACCCCCGGCATGAAACTTTTGTGTGGAACGATAATGCCGCCGGCACCCAGAATAGGCTCCATAATAAATGCCGCAATCGTGCCCGCGCCCTGAAACGCGATTTCATCCTCAAGGGCTGCCAGACATTTCTGCGCCAACAATTCCGGGTCGGATTCATTGAATGGATTGCGATAGGTATAAGGCGCCGGGATGTGGTGGCATCCGGCCAACAGCGGTTCATATGCGGTGCGGAAATTGGCATTGCCGTTGACCGAAGCGCCGCCCATATGCGTGCCGTGATAGCCCTTTTTCAAGCTCAGGAATTTGGTACGCGCCGACTCGCCGCGAATTTTGTGGTACTGGCGCGACAGGCGAAGCGCGGTTTCAACACTATCGGACCCGCCCGAGGTGAAAAACGCCCGGCTAAGACCGTCGGGTTCAAAGAAATCACGCAGCTCTTCGGCCAGCTGGATCACCGCATCATTGGTCGTGCCGCGAAAGATCGAATAATACGGCAGTTGCTCAAGCTGCGCCGCAATCGCGTCTTTTATCGGCTGGCATGAGAACCCCAGATTGACGTTCCACAATCCGCCAACACCGTCGACAACTTCGTGGCCATCCACATCAGTGATCCGCACGCCTTGTGCGCTGGTGACGATGGTTGGCGGATTGGCCAGGCTGTCCGCCGGATGTGTCATGGGATGCCAAAGCGAGCGGGCGTTGTGTTCTTTCAGGAAATTGGAATCTTTCATCGGGGAGGCTCCTTGTTAATCGTGCGAAATGGGGAAATCAGGCGGGCAAAACCCACCGGTTTGTTTGGTTAATTCTAGCGCTTGCTCGGCCACTTGCTGCTGAATCACAGTCCGTGTTCGCCCGGTCATGCGCGATACAGGTGCCGCGACAGCCAACGCGCCAATGGGGCGCATATCGGGGCCAAACACCGGTGCGGCGTGCGAATGTACGTCGACTTCAAAGCCACCAATGGATTCAGCGACGCCGGTCTGGCGGATGCTGCCGAGTGCCGCGCGGATTTGGTCAGGGTTAATTTTGGTATCTTTGGTAAAAACGCGCAAAGGCGACGACAACACGCTGTCAACAAACGCAGGGTCGGCAAAGGCCAAAACCGCCAACCCCGACGATGTCGCGTGAAACGACAATTCGGCGGCGTCCTCCATGGTGACGCGGGTGGCGTGGGTGCCGCTATATCTATGTGCCAAAGCGTTCAGATGTTGACCCTGTAGCAGCGACATATGCACGGTTTCATCGGTTGCGGCGCACAGGGCGTCCAGCACCGCGCCCGCGACAGACCGCAACGGCACCGCCGCATCGCGCAGCGTTGCCAGCCGCAAAAATCCACTGCCCAGACGATAGGCGCGCGTGGTTCCGATTTGCTCAACGAAACCGCCGGTTTCAAGTTCGCTCAGCAGCCGAAACACCGTTGCTTTGTTCATGTCCGACAGCCGCGCCATGTCGCTTAGCCCGATTTCCGGGCGCGACAGGTTGAAATGCGACAGCAGCGATAGGGCTTTAGCGACGGTTCCCATGATTTGATTCCCTAAGCGATACGCATTTTTCTTGACGGATAAGGGGGTGGTCTGTCAATCTGTTTTAGAACCATCGGTTTGAATAATGAACCAATAGCGGATATCCCAATGGCAAATCAATCGAGCATCGACGCATTGCGCGCCGTCCCTATCGCCCCACAAAAACTGTTTATTGACGGGACGTGGCAGGCTGGAGCCGGAACGCCGGTTGATGTCACTTCGCCTATCGACGGCAGTGAATTAACCACTTTGCAGGGCGCGGATGCCGCAGATGTGGGACGTGCCGTGGCATCGGCGCGGGCGGCGTATGAGGATGGGCGTTGGTCCGGGCTGGCCCCGGCGGTGCGCAAAAAGGTGCTGTTTGCTATTGCCGACCGGATCGAGGCCGACGCGTTGGCGCTGGCGGTTTTGGGCGTGCGCGATAACGGCACCGAACTGGCGATGGCATTGAAAGCTGAGGCCGGATCGGTGGCGGGCACCTTCCGTTATTACGCCGAAGCCATCGACAAAGTCGCGGGCGAGGTCGCACCGACCGCTCCGAACATTTTGGGCCTCGTGCACCGGGTTCCGGTGGGCGTGGTCGGCGCAATTGTACCGTGGAATTTCCCGTTGATGATTGGCGCCTGGAAATTGGCTCCGGCCTTGGCTGCTGGCAATTCGGTGGTGCTCAAACCGGCCGAAACCGCGTCTTTGTCGTTGCTGCGGCTGGCCGAGATCGCCACCGAGGCCGGGCTGCCGAATGGGGTGTTGAACGTGGTTACCGGATCGGGTGCCGAAACGGGCGCGGCGTTGTCGGTGTCGATGGGGGTTGATGTGCTCGCCTTTACCGGCTCGGGCGCGACCGGGCGGCGGTTGCTTGAGGCCTCTGCGCAGTCCAATCTAAAACGGGTCTATCTGGAACTGGGCGGCAAATCGCCAAACATCGTATTCGCCGACGCACCCGATCTGACGCAGGCGGCCAAGGTGTCGGCTGCGGGCATATTCCGCAATTCCGGGCAGGTCTGTGTGGCCGGGTCGCGATTGTTGGTTGAGGCCTCGATCCACGATGAATTTGTTGCCATGCTGATAGATCAGGCCGAAGCGTTGCGTGTCGGTGATCCGCTGGCATCCGGCACCCAGATCGGCGCGGTGAATTCCGAGGCACAGTTGCGGCGCAACCTGTCCTTTGTTGATATGGCCCGTGCCGAGGGCGGTCGTGTGGTCACCGGTGGTGCGCGTATTTTACGCGAGACCGGCGGCACCTATATGGCGCCAACAATTGTCACTGGCGTCACCCGCGATGCGGCGTTGTTCCAGCGCGAAGTGTTTGGCCCGGTGTTATCCGTCACCCGGTTTGAAACCGAAGCCGAAGCCTTGGCCTTGGCCAACGCCACCGATTTCGGGCTGGCGGCGGCGGTCTGGACATCAAACCTTAGCCGGGCACACCGGATGGTGGCGGGCATACGCGCCGGGATCGTGCATGTGAACACCTATGGTGGCGCGGATAATACGGTGCCTTTGGGCGGGGTGGGGCAATCGGGCAATGGCCACGACAAATCATTGCATGCGCTGGACAAATACACCGATCTGAAAACAGCGTGGATACAGTTATGAGTGATCTGAAAACCATCCTTGTGGTTGGAACCTATGACACCAAAGACGACGAATTGCTGTATCTCGCCGATGTGATCCGCGGGCAGGGTGGTGCTGTGTGCAGTATGGATGTCAGTGTTCTGGGCGATCCGTCGACCCCGACCGATGTCAGCAAACACGACGTGGCCGAGGCCGGTGGCAGTTCGATCGAGGCGGCAATCAAAAGCGGTGATGAGAACACAGCCATGCAGATCATGGCCAAGGGTGCTGCGGCCAAAGCACGGGCGTTGCACCGGGATGGCCGGATCGACGGGGTGATCGTTTTGGGTGGCTCAATGGGTACCGATCTGGCGCTGGACCTGTGTGCGGCTTTGCCTGTGGGCGTGCCGAAATACGTGGTGTCGACGGTTGCGTTTTCGCCGATCATGCCGCCGGACCGGATGGCGGCGGATATTCAGATGATCCTGTGGGCTGGCGGGTTGTATGGCCTGAATTCGGTCTGCAAAGCGTCGCTGTCGCAAGCCGCAGGCGCGGTTTTAGGGGCTGCGCGTGCGGTTGAGGCCCCGGTGCGGCAGCGACCGTTGATTGGCATGACCTCGTTTGGCAAAACCGCCCTCACCTATATGGTGACGTTGAAACCCGCACTTGAGGCGCGGGGATATGAGGTTGCGGTGTTTCATGCCACCGGCATGGGAGGCCGCGCGTTTGAGGCGCTGGCCGCCGAAGGGTCCTTTGCCTGTGTGTTTGATTTCGCCCCACAAGAGGTGTCAAATCACCTGTTTGGTGGCCTGTCGGCAGGGCCGGACCGGATGACCAATGCCGGGCTGAACGGCACGCCTCAGATCATCGGGACGGGCTGTTATGATCTGGTTGATCTGGTTGGCTGGCAACCGATTCCGGCGCATTTTTCTGATCGGACAATGCACGCGCATAATCGGTTGTTGACCTCGGCGGTTCTGAATTCTGAGGAGCGGCGACTGGTGGCGCGCACCATGTGCGACAAGCTGGCGACAGCAACCGCGCGCGTGGCGTTTTTGTTGCCCCAGGGCGGTGGCAATGAATGGGATCGGCCGGGTGCCGATCTGCATGACGCCGATGGGTTGGCCGCGTTTTGTGATGAGATTAAGGCGAAAATCCCGGCCAATGTTGATTTGCACGCCTTGAATTGCCACATTAACGACGCTGAATTCAGTGCAAAGGCGCTAGCGGTATTTGACGCCTGGGTTGCCGACGGCACCGTTAATTCCGGCAAAACCGGCTGACATAGGCCGCTGTTGGCATAACGGGCTGCTCAACCGAAACGAATGACGTAAGGTTAAACCTGTCGCGCTTTGATCCGGGTTTGCCGCGTTGGCTGCGACGGGTAAGACTTGGCGCAAGAGACCCGAATTGTTGGGCGCTAAGATAAGGAACACCCGGATGAGCAATGCCGTGAATTATGAATTACAGGGCGATATTGCCGTCCTTAGGGCGCAGAACCCGCCGGTGAACGCGCTTGGCTATGATGTGCGCGTCGGGCTGGTTGCCGGGATCGAACGGGCCGAGGCCGATGGCGCCAAAGCTGTTGTGATCTATGGCGACGGTCGTACCTATTTTGCCGGTGCAGATATTCGCGAGTTTGGCCAGCCACCCCGCGAGCCGTATTTGACCGATGTGTGTCATCGCATCGAAGCGTCACCGTTGCTGGTGGTGTCATCCTTGCACGGCACGGCGCTGGGCGGCGGGCTCGAGGTGGCGATGTCGACGCATTATCGCGTCGCAGTGGCGTCCGCCAAGGTGGGCCTGCCCGAGGTGCTGTTGGGCATTCTGCCGGGCGCTGGTGGCACCCAACGTTTGCCGCGTCTGATCGGAACACAGGCATCGCTGGATCTTATTACAACCGGTCGTCATGTGGGCGCATCCGAGGCGCTAAGTTTGGGAATTATCGACAAGATCGCCGATGGCACACCGCTCCAGAACGGGCTGACCTATGCGCGCGAACTGCTGGATCAGGGCGCTGTGCGTCGGGTTACAAGTGAGTTGCCCGCCTCCGAAGTGCTTGATTTTGATGCAGTATACGAGACGATTTTGAAAAAGGGCCGGGGGCAGATTTCTCCGGCTGTGGCGATGCGCGCGGTTCAGGCCTCGGTGGAATTGCCGTTCGATCAAGGCATGAAACGCGAGCGCGAATTGTTTATGGAGCTGATGGCGACCGATCAGCGGTTGGGACTGATCCACTCGTTTTTCTCGGAACGTGCGGTTAGCAAATTGCCGGAACTAAAAGGCGTTGAACCACGTGTGATCGCCGCGATTGGTGTCATTGGCGGCGGCACGATGGGCGCAGGCATTGCCACGTCGGCGTTGTTGGCTGGGTTGGATGTGACGCTGATTGAGATGACTGCGCAGGCCGCCGAGGCCGCACGCGGGCGGATCGAGGGTAATCTGGGTGGGGCGCTGAAACGCGGTAAAATCAGTGCCGAAATATACGATGCAATGACGACCAAGGCCTTGGTTCTGTCGACGGATTACGCGGCGCTGGGCGATGTTGATCTGGTGGTTGAAGCCGTGTTTGAGGAAATGTCGGTCAAGAAAGAAGTGTTCGCCAAACTTGACGCCGCGTGCAAGCCCGGCGCGGTTTTGGCGACCAATACGTCCTATCTGGATGTCAATGAAATTGCGGCGTCAACGTCGCGACCCGGTGACGTGATCGGGCTGCATTTCTTTTCACCGGCCCATGTGATGAAGTTGCTTGAGGTGGTTGTTGCCGACGAAACCGCGCTTGACGTGGTGGCGACGGCCTTTGCGCTTGGCAAAACAATGCGCAAGGTGTCGGTGCGCGCCGGGGTCTGTGATGGCTTTATTGGCAACCGGATTTTGCGCTATTATCGCGCGGCGGCGGATCACATGATTTTGGACGGCGCCAGCCCCTATCAGATCGACAAAGCGTTGACCGAATTTGGCTTTGCCATGGGGCCATATGCTGTGGCGGATTTGGCCGGGCTTGATATCGGTTGGGCGATGCGCAAGCGGCTTGCCACCACAAGGGATGCGCGCGAACGGGTGCCAAATTATATCGACCAGATTTGCAAGGATGGCCATTTTGGCCAGAAAACCGGCAAAGGTTATTATGACTATTCCGGTGGCAAACGTGGTGGCGTGCCAAACCCGGATATCATGGAATTGATCACCGCAGAACGCGTCGAACTGGGCATCACCCCGCAAGAATTTAGCGATACAGACATCGTGCGCCGCTATATGGCCGCCATGGTTAATGAGGCCGCGCGTGTGGTTGGCGACGGCATCGCGCGCCGACCTTTGGACGTCGATATGACGTTGCTGTTTGGCTATGGGTTCCCGCGTTATCACGGTGGACCGCTGAAATGGGCTGACTTTCAGGGGCTGCCCGAATTGCTGGCCGACATCAAATCATATGCCGAAAACGACCCATATTTCTGGCAACCTGCACTGCTGTTGGAACAGCTGGTTGCCGAAGGGCGCACATTTGACGACCTTAACAAAGAGGCCGCCGCATGAATTATTCTAATGAACGGAGACAACAATGGATCTGAGCTTTTCCGCCGAAGAACTGGCGTTTCGCGTTGAGGTGAAAACCTTTCTTACCAATAAACTGCCCAAAGACATGTCGGACAAAATCCGCGCGGGTCAGGAAATGGGCAAAGAGGGCCAAGAGCAGTGGCATGCCATTCTGAACAAACAGGGCTGGCTGGCCCCGAATTGGCCGGCAGAATACGGCGGGGCCGAATGGAACGCCGTTCAGCGCCATATTTTTGAAGAAGAATGCGCCTTTGCCAACGCCCCGCGTGTTGTGCCGTTTGGCCTGTCAATGCTGGCGCCTGTGTTGCAGAAATTCGGCTCAAAAGAGCAGAACGCACATTACTTGCCGCGCATTTTGGCGGGGGACGATTGGTGGTGTCAGGGCTATTCCGAACCGGGTGCCGGGTCTGACCTTGCGTCGCTGAGCACCCGTGCTGTGCGGGATGGCGACGACTATGTGGTCAACGGTCAGAAAACCTGGACGACGCTGGGCCAATACGCCAACATGATCTTCTGTCTGGTGCGCACAAACACCGAAGTGAAAAACCAGGAAGGCATCAGTTTCCTGCTGATCGACATGGACACACCGGGCATCGAAGTGCGCCCGATCATCCTGCTTGATGGCACCGCTGAAGTGAACGAAGTCTGGTTCACCGATGTGCGCGTGCCGGTGGAAAACCTGGTCGGCGAAGAGAACAAAGGCTGGACCTACGCCAAATACCTGCTGACGCACGAACGCACGAATATCGCGGGTGTCGGCTCTTCTCGGGCCGGACTTGCGGCGGTGAAACGTGCGGCAAACGCCGAAATCTCTGGTGGGCGTCCATTGATGCAGAACGCGCTGTTTGCGGCGCGTGTGGCGCAGGTCGAAATTGACCTGATGGCGATGTCGACAACCAATTTGCGGATCGTTTCCAAGGCTGCCGTGGGGCAGGCACCCGGTGTCGAAGCGTCGATGCTCAAGGTAAAAGGAACGATTATCCGTCAGGAAATCAACGACTTGGCGCGCCGGGCTGCTGGCCCCTACGCGATGCCATTTGTCTCCGAGGCGGTCGAAGGCGACAACGCGCCAATCGGGCCGGATTACGCTGGGCCGGTTGCGGCGCAGTATTTCAACAATCGCAAATTGTCGATCTTTGGAGGCTCAAACGAGATCCAGCGCGGCATTATTGCCAAAGTAAAGATGGGGGGCTGAGCAGATGAATTTTGACCTGACCGAAGAACGGCAAATGCTTCAGGACACGCTGCGGCGGTTTCTGGCTGATCGTTATACGACCTCTGTGCGCAACGACATTATCAACAGTGACAGCGGCTTTAGCAGCAAAATCTGGACCGAATTGGCCGAATTGGGCATCGTTGGTGCGCTGTTCACCGAAGATCAGGGCGGCTTTGGCGGCGCTGGGTTCGACATCTCGACCGTGTTTGAAGAATTGGGCCGCGCGGGCGTGGTGGAACCGTTTCTGGACACCGGCATTTTGGGCGGCGGATTGATCGCAGCCCTTGGCAACGACACGCAGAAAGCACTGGTCGAGGAGGTGATCGCAGGCACGCTGCATCTGGCCTTGGCACATGGCGAGCCAACAAGCCGCTATGACCTGAACCGGGTGGGCAGCACGGCCAAGACCGACGGTGATGATATCGTACTGAACGGGCGCAAAGCCGTGGTGGTGAACGCCGAGGCCGCCGGTTATCTGCTGGTGTCAGCGCGCGAAAGCGGTGCGGCCGATGATGCCAACGGTATCTCGCTGTTTTTGGTTCCGGCGGACACAGCTGGCGTGACCTTGCAGGGCTATCCGCTACTCAGTGGCGGACGTGCTGCCGAGGTAACGTTGGACGACGTGCGTCTGCCGACCTCTGCCCGTTTGGGGGTTGCCGGGGGTGCATTTACCGCCATTGAAACGCAGGTGGCTGCGGCCAATGTTGCTCTCACTGCCGAGGCGGTGGGTGCGATGGAAACCGCGACCGAACTGACCCGCGAATACCTGATGACCCGCAAACAGTTTGGCCGTCCGATTGGCACCTTCCAGGCGCTGGCGCATCGGTTCTCGGATCTGTTGATCGAGCTTGAACAGGCACGCTCTGCGGTGATCAATGCGGCGGGCCACCTTGAAGGCGACGCGCGCATTCGCGATCTGCACATCGCTGCCACCCGCAACCTGATTGGTCGCGCTGGTCGTCTGGTGGCCGAAGAGGCGATTCAGATGCACGGTGGCATCGCTATGACGCAGGAATATGAACTGGCCCATATCGCCAAACGCATCATCATGACGGATCACCGGTTTGGCGATACCGACTATCATCTGGAGCGTTTCATTGACCTCAGCGCCGCCTAAGGGGCCCAAGGGCACCGGTAGCGGCGCACAAAACCTGGTCGGCTATGATATTGATTTCAGCACTGGACAGGCCCGGATCATTCTGGATATCGGGCCGCAGCACCTGAACCGAAACGGTAGCCTGCATGGTGGCATTTTCGCCATGATGCTGGATGCTGCCGCTGGCTATGCGGCGTCTTTGTCAATGTCGGACGCGGGGAATCTGCCACTGGTAACCCTGTCGTTGACGACGCAATTCCTGGCTCCGGGTGTTGGTGGCCAGGTGATTGCGACCGGAACCCACAAGGGCGGTGGCCGCTCAATCATCTATGCCGATTCCGAAATAAGGGACGAGGCGGGGAACTTGCTGGCCACGGCCATGGGCGTGTTCAAGGCGATCCGAAAAAGGACAGAAACATGACATTGGCGCGCGTGGATGACCGGGGCGACCGGTTGGTTGTGGTGAACATGAACCCAACCCGGCGGGGTGCGTTGTCGCCTGATCTATACGCGGCGATTGGGCAGGCTTTGGCTGGGGCGGATGATCCGCGTATCCGGTCGGTAATGCTCACCTCAGAAGGCGGATTTTTCTGCGCGGGTGGCGATTTGAATGTGCTGATTGAGCGGCGCAAACTCTCCGAGGATCAGCGTCGTAATAAGGTGGACGAATTACACGATCTGGTTCGTGCCATTCGCGCCTGCCGGGTGCCGGTGATTGCCGCCGTCGAAGAGGGTGCCGCCGGGGCGGGGGCGTCGCTTGCGTTGGCTTGTGATTTGATTGTGGCGTCGGAGGGTGCGAAATTTACTGCCGCCTATGTCAAGGCTGGGTTGGTGCCGGACGCGGGGCTTACGTCATCCCTGGCGCGGATGTTGCCACGCCCTTTGGCCATGGAAATGTGCCTGCTGGCGCGGCCTGTTACGGCGGAACGGTTAGAGGCATTGGGGGCTGTGAATGCGGTGGTGCCCGTTGATCAGGTTGCGGCAACGGCGCATGCCTTGGCCGACGCTTTGGCGCAAGGCCCCCGCGACAGTATTGGCGCCATCCGACGTTTGGTGGCGGACGCCTATGAGATGGCCGAGGCCGACCAGTTGGACGCTGAACGCAACGCAATGGCACGGGCCGCAGGTGGGGACGAAGCCGCCGAAGGAATCGCTGCCTTTCTAGAAAAACGCAAACCCCGATTTGGTGATCTGGGTTGAACAAGGGCGAAAATATGGACCGGATGCACGGGTTTTTGGACCATCAAGTGGCCACGCGGCCAGAGGCGCAAGCGGTCAGCGATGATGGCGGCACCTCATGGAGTTATGCGGGGCTTAGTGCCGCCTGTGACGCAATACTAAGCGAGCTGACCAAGGCAGGTGTTGCCCCCGGCGATCGCGTGTTGATCGTGTCCGAAAATTGTGCGGCGGCAGTTGCGGGGCAATTTGCCTGTTCGCGTCTGGGGGCCGTCGCGGTGCCGATCAATGCCCGGCAAACTTGGGCCGAACTGTCCCGCATCGTAGAGCATGCCCGCCCGGCGGCGGTGCTGTTGACCACAGCGGCGTCCGCCAATGCGGTGGCGCATGCGGACCAATTGCAAGCGGGTGAAATTAGCGGTGCGTTTGGGATTTTGCATCTGGCAACGCCATTTTCCAGCAATCCAGACGAGGCGTGCGACGTGGCGGTGATGCTCTATACAACCGGCACCACGGGCGAACCCAAAGGCGTGATGTTGACCCACGCCAACGTGTGCACAGCGGGGGTGGTTTCGGCCGAACAACGGCAGATGACCCGCGATGATGTGGTTTACGGTGTGCTGCCGTTGACGCATGTGTTTGGGCTGGCTTCGGTGGTGATGGCGGTTATGCATGTCGGGGCGCAGGTGCGGCTCGAGGCGCGGTTTTCGCCGGCGCATTTATACGTGGCATTGCGCGATGGGGTGACGATGTTGTCGGCGGTGCCACAGATGCATGCGCTGGTCATGCAATACACCAAGGAACAGGGGCTTGCGGCACTGAACAGCACAACTTTGCGTTATGTGTCGTCAGGCGCGGCACCACTTGATCCGGCATGGAAGCGCGAGGCAGAGGCGTTTTACGGTGTGGCATTGCAGAATGGCTATGGCATGACGGAAACGACTGCGGGCGTGTGCGTGACGATGAATGCGATTGGCGATCCGGATATTTCGGTTGGACCGACAATGCGTGGCGTCGACATCCGCATTGACGAGGGTGTGTCAGGTGATGGCCAGGGATCGGGTGAAGTGTTGGTGCGTGGGCCGATGGTGATGAAGGGCTATTACCGCAACGCGCCGGAAACTGCGCGGGTTCTGAGTGCGGCTGGCTGGCTGCGCACTGGTGATTTGGGCCGGATTGATGAACGTGGAATGCTACACATTCTTGGGCGCTCAAAAGAGTTGATTATTCACGGTGGGTTTAATGTGTATCCCCCCGAAGTCGAGGCGGCGCTGAACGATCACCCGCAGGTGATTCAAACTGCGGTGATTGGCCGGATGAAAGATGGCGATGAACAGGTGCTGGCCTTTGTTCAGGTGGCCGAAGGGGATGAACCGGACATTGCAGAGCTACGCGACTTTGCGGCGCAAAGGCTGTCGGGGTACAAACGCCCCAGTTTGATCATTCTGGCTACGTCCCTGCCGGCAGCTCCAACAGGAAAAATCCTGAAGCATAAGTTGCTTGAAACTTTTGCGGTGCAATTAGCGTGATGGTGTAGGGTGGGTGAAAACCCACGCTGGCGTGGCCACAGGCGTGGGTT
>JBLHMP010000092.1:0-13422 GCA_047623555.1 Granulosicoccus sp. | reverse complement strand
ACTTGGCCGCCCAAGTTTTGAACGCACCGCCTGAATGCCGTCGCCGGTAGGGCGCGTTCTAAGTTGCAGTTGATCTGTGCAACACGGCCGCAACGATGTGCCAATCCAGTTGTCCGCGGATGGTCTGAAAATCATTCTGCGGCATTTGCGGGACAATCCGCGGCTGATCGGGGCAGGAAACGTAAACCTGTCTGCCCAGTCAGTTGGCGGTCAAACCCGACTTGTCATAACGGATGATGGTCCCGGGATTTCCAAAGGCAACAAGTCCCGCATTTTTGAGCCCTTTTTTGCCACAAAACGCAGCATAGGTGGCACTGGAATGGGGCTTTCGATCCTGCGTAATATCCTGTCGGCCCATCGCGGAACAATAGCACTGAACGAGAGCATAAACGGCGCGTGTTTTGTGATTGGTTTCCATGATCGGTAACGCGGCGACCCGTCAGTATAACCAAATTCGACGGATTGAATGGCCTCTCCGCAGCGCCAGAATTGGCTGCGGAGAGGCCTGTTTTAGCTACGCCAGATCAAAGCGATCTGCGTTCATGACCTTGGCCCAGGCGGCGACAAAGTCGTTCACGAACTTTTCGGCGTTGTCGTCCTGGGCATAGACCTCGGCATAGGACCGCAGGATCGAATTTGATCCAAATACCAGATCCATCCGCGTCGCTGTCCACTTTACCTCACCGGTTTTGCGGTTACGGATTTCATAGGTGCCACCCTCAACCGGATGCCATGAATAGGCCATATCGGTCAGCGTCACAAAGAAATCGGTGCTCAATGTGCCAACGTTGTCGGTGAACACGCCATGCGTGGTTCCGCCTTGGTTGGTGCCCATTGCCCGCATGCCGCCAACCAGAACGGTCATCTCGCTTGCGGTCAGCCCCATCAGTTGCGCACGGTCCAACATCAGTTCTTCTGGGCTGACAACATAGTCCTTTTTGAGCCAGTTGCGAAAGCCATCGGCCAGCGGTTCAAGCACATCAAAAGACGCCGCGTCGGTCATCGCCTCAGTGGCGTCGCCACGACCCGCCGAGAACGGCACAGTCACGTCAAACCCGGCCGCTTTGGCCGCCTGCTCAACACCACAATTGCCAGCCAGAACGATCACGTCAGCGACGCTCGCACCGGTGTCCGCTGCGATGCCCTCAAGGACGGCCAGAACCGTGACAAGACGCGTAGGTTCGTTGCCTTCCCAGTCCTTTTGCGGCGCTAGGCGAATGCGCGCGCCATTGGCACCGCCCCGCATGTCCGAACCGCGATAGGTGCGGGCACTGTCCCAAGCGGTCGAAACCATTTCGTCCAGGTTCAGACCACTTGCCGTGATCCGCTCCTTGACCGCCGCAACATCATAGCTGGTGTTGCCCGACGGGATCGGATCCTGCCAGATCAGGTTTTCGGTTGGGGCATCCGGGCCGAGGTAACGAACATTTGGCCCCATGTCACGGTGGGTCAACTTAAACCAAGCACGGGCAAAGGTGTCGGCGAAATAGTCCGGATCAGCCATGAACCGCTCACAGATTTCACGATAGATTGGGTCCATTTTCATGGCCATATCGGCATCGGTCATCATTGGATTATAGCGGATCGACGGGTCTTCGACATCGACAGGTTTGTCTTCTTCTTTGATGTCGATAGGCTGCCATTGCTGGGCACCTGCGGGGCTTTTGGTCAGCTCCCATTCGTATCCGAACAGCAGTTTAAAGAACCCCATGTCCCATTGTGTAGGATGTGTTGTCCATGCGCCTTCGATGCCGCTGCTAACGGTTTCGCGACCAACGCCGGAACCGTTCGGATTGCTCCAGCCAAGGCCTTGCTCTTCGATGCTGGCCCCTTCTGGTGCCGCACCAATCACGCCCGCATCACCATTGCCGTGTGCCTTGCCAACGGTGTGACCACCAGCCGTCAACGCGGCGGTTTCTTCGTCATCCATCGCCATCCGAGCAAAAGTTTCGCGGATATGCAACGCCGTGCGCAACGGATCGGGCTGGCCATTCACGCCCTCTGGGTTCACATAAATCAGGCCCATCTGCACAGCGGCCAACGGGTTTTCCATTGTCGCCGGATCATCCAGATCGCCATACCGGCCATCACTATCGGCAAGCCATTCCTTTTCCGCACCCCAATAGGTGTCGGTTTCAGGGTGCCAGATGTCGGCGCGGCCAAACGAGAAACCAAAGGTTTTCAGACCCATGGATTCATAGGCAATAGTACCGGCAAGGATGATCAGATCGGCCCAGCTGACTTTGTTGCCGTATTTCTTTTTGACTGGCCACAGCAGGCGACGGGCTTTGTCGAGGCTGACATTATCCGGCCAGGAATTCAGCGGCGCAAACCGCATGTTGCCGGTGCCACCACCGCCACGGCCATCCGCCAAACGATATGTCCCGGCCGAATGCCAGGCCATACGCACCATTAAACCGCCATAATGACCCCAATCCGCAGGCCACCAGTCCTGACTGTCGGTCATCAGCGCATGCATGTCCATTTTCAACGCGTCGACATCCAGCGATTTTAGCTCGTCGCGGTAATCAAAATCGGCACCCAGCGGGTTGGTTTTGCTGTCATGCTGATGCAGGATGTCCAGGTTAAGCGCATTTGGCCACCACTCCATAACTGACTGGTTGCTAACGGTATTGCCGCCGTGCATCACCGGGCATTTGTTCATATCGTTTCCGTCCATCTTGATCTCCTATCGTGGCATTTTACGCTGCAAATAATGGAAATGACTGCCGCTCGTTTATTGCTCGGGATCCGGGACTGTGCCGGGAGGTGAACAGGTTTGCGATCAGCAGGACCATTTGCGCCGAATATGGACCAATTGTTCGATTAGGTAAATTTGCATTTTCTAATGGTTGTGATAATTATTTCTCATGATCGGCATCACCATGAAACATCTCAAATACTTTGAGGCGCTGGCCCGGCACCGCCATTTTGGCCATGCCGCCAAAGGCTGTGCAATTTCACAACCGGCATTGTCGTTGCAGATGAAAGACTTAGAGGAAATTCTTGGCGCACCTCTTGTTGAGCGGGGGCCAAAACGCATTCGACTGACACGCTTTGGCGAGGAATTTGCACTCCGCGCGCGCGGGATTCTCAGGTCGGTGGATGAACTTGGCGACCTCGCGCGTGCGTCACATAGTCCCTTGCTTGGGCGGCTTCGATTCGGTGTCATCCCGACGGTCGCGCCCTATTTCCTCCCGCAATTCATCGGCAGCCTGACCAAACAGTATGCCGGATTGGACTTGCACCCGCGTGAGGCAAAAACCCAGCGGCTTATTGATGATCTCCTAGACGGTAATCTGGACACCGCAATCGTCGCATTGCCGGTGTCAGAGCCGTCGTTGCACGAAGAACCGCTGTTTGACGAAGAATTTGTTCTGGTTCGCCCAATCCAGGACGCGGATAAGCCGGTTCCAAATTCCAAAGCACTGCGCGAAATGCGGCTACTTTTGCTCGAAGAGGGTCATTGTTTTCGCGATCAGGCGCTGTCATTTTGCAAATTGTCGTCCCCTTTGCCAAGCCATTTGATGGAGGGAAGCTCTCTGTCGACATTGGTTCAGATGGTCGGAGCAGGAATTGGTGTGACCCTTATTCCGGATATGGCGGTGCCAATTGAGACCCGGTCGGCATCGGTGTCCATTGACCGTTTGGCGCGGCCTCGGCCTTCGCGGACAATTGGTATGGTTTGGCGAAAGACCAACCCTTTGGCGGCCCAGCTCGCACATATTGCGGGGGTTGTTCGCGCAGATAGAATACGCATTCACACCGCCAGGGCATCAGATTTGCCATAGATAGCACCATTTAGGGCATCCTGTAGCTAGGTCACTGATTTTGAGAATCGTTATCATTCTAGTTTACAGTTGCGAATAATTCGCATATGCAACAACTAGAAAAATTGGTTTACTCAAAGGTTCACATATAATGCATAGACGCGCATCCTCGTTTCGCTCTGTTATTCTTGGTGTCTTTGGCGCTGTTTCGCTGGTGACCGGCGCCTTGGCGCAGGACGACAAATTCAAGGTGGCCACAACCTTTACCGTCATCGCCGATATGGCCCGCAACGTGGCGGGGGATGTCGCGACAGTTGTGAGCATCACCAAACCCGGCGCCGAAATCCACGGCTATCAGCCGACGCCACGCGACATTATTCGCGCGCAAAACGCCGATCTGATCCTGTGGAACGGCCTGAACCTCGAACTGTGGTTCGAGCAGTTTTTCGCAAACCTGTCTGATGTACCCAGTGTGACATTGACCGACGGGATTGAACCGATGGGTATCGCCGAGGGCGAATACACCGGCAAACCAAACCCGCATGCCTGGATGAGCCTGTCCGGAGCGTTGATCTATGTCGACAATATTCGCGACGCTTTTGTTGCGCATGATCCGGAAAACGCCGAGACATATACGGCCAATGCAGCCGCCTATAAACAGCAGATTACCGATGCCATAGCCCCGCTTAGTGCCGCCATTCAGGCGGTGCCGTTTGAGCAGCGCTGGCTGGTGACCTGCGAAGGCGCATTCAGCTATCTGATCCGCGATTTCAACATGCGCGAACTGTATCTCTGGCCGATCAACGCTGATGCGCAGGGCACGCCGCAGCAGGTCCGCAAGGTGATTGACGGGATACGTGACAATAATATTCGCGCGGTATTTTGTGAAAGCACCGTGTCGCAGGCGCCGGCCAAACAGGTGGCGCGTGAAACCGATGCGGTCTATGGCGGCATGCTTTATGTCGACAGTCTGACCAAGGCGGATGGCGAGGTTCCAACCTATATTGATCTGCTCCGCGTCACCTCGGAAACCATTGCAAAGGGACTGACAGAATGACCGACGACACCGGGATCGTCGCGCGGGATGTCACCGTTACCTACCGCAACGGCAACACCGCGCTGCGCAACGCAACGTTTGAGATTCCAACCGGCACGATTACCGCGCTTGTTGGGGTGAATGGTGCCGGTAAATCGACCCTGTTCAAGGCAATCATGGGCTTTGTTCCTGCGGCCAAGGGCGCAATTACAGTGCTTGGTATGCCGGTAAAGGAAGCGTTGCGCAAAAATGTCGTCGCCTATGTGCCGCAAGCCGAAGAGGTCGATTGGAGCTTTCCGGTCTTGGTCGAAGACGTGGTGATGATGGGCCGCTATGGCCATATGGGGTTCTTGCGCCGCCCCTCACAGATCGACAAAGACGCAGTAACGACCGCCTTGGATCGGGTCAACATGGCCGAGTTTCGCCTCCGTCAGATCGGCGAATTGTCCGGTGGCCAACGCAAACGGGTCTTTCTGGCACGCGCATTGGCGCAAGACAGCAAAGTCATCTTGCTGGATGAGCCGTTTACCGGCGTTGATGTTAAAACCGAAGAGGCGATAATCGCGTTGCTGCGCGAAATGCGCGACGAGGGCAGGGTGATGCTGGTCTCGACCCATAACCTGGGATCGGTGCCGGAATATTGTGATCGCACTGTGCTGGTTAAGGAAACAATTCTGGCCTACGGGCCAACCGAAACCACCTTTACCCGCGAAAATCTGGAACAGGCGTTTGGCGGTGTGCTACGTCACTTTGTTTTGGGCGGATCAGACCTGCACGACGATGATGACACGCGCAAAGTGCATGTGATCACCGATGATGAGCGGCCCTTTGTTATCTATGATGATGCCCAAAATAATACCCGCAACAAAGATGCGGATGAGGGGGTGAAATGATCGAGACCCTGCTGCTGCCGTTCAGCTATGGCTACATGTTTAATGCGATGTGGGTCAGCGCGCTGGTCGGCGGCGTTTGCGCCTTTTTGTCGGCTTACCTGATGCTCAAAGGCTGGTCGCTGATCGGAGACGCCCTTAGCCATTCGATCGTGCCCGGCGTTGCGGGGGCCTATATGTTGGGGCTGCCATTTGCGTTGGGGGCGTTTGCCGCCGGGGGTCTTGCCGCCGCAGCCATGTTGTTTTTGACTGAACGGTCGGGACTAAAAGAAGACACGGTTATTGGCCTGATCTTTACCTCATTCTTTGGATTGGGGTTGTTTATGGTGTCGCTCTCGCCGACATCGGTCAGCATTCAGACCATCACCATGGGCAATATTCTGGCGATTACCCCCAGTGATACGCTGCAACTTGCCATTATCGGCTTTGTCACGCTGGCGGTGCTTTTGGCCAAATGGAAGGACCTGATGGTGACGTTCTTTGATGAAAACCACGCGCGATCGATCGGCATCAACACCCGCCTTCTAAAGGCGGTATTCTTTACGCTGCTCGCGGCCTCTTGCGTGGCCGCCCTGCAAACGGTTGGCGCATTTCTGGTGATCGCCATGGTCGTCACCCCGGGGGCCACCGCATATTTGCTGACCGACCGTTTTCCCAGACTGCTGGTGATGAGCGTTGCTATCGGCACTTTCACCAGCTTTTTCGGCGCCTACCTGAGCTTTTTCGTCGACGGCGCAACGGGTGGCCTGATCGTGTCGTTGCAAACACTGATTTTTCTGGTCGTGTTCTTTGTTGCCCCAAAACACGGCTATCTGGCAGCCCGCCGTCGTGCCGCCAAAGCGATTGAGGCATCGTGATGGACACCTTGCTGCAGCCCTTTCAGTTCGCCTTTATGAACAGCGCGTTTTTGATGGTTATGATCATCGCGGTGCCGACCAGCCTGTTGTCTTGTTATCTGGTGCTAAAGGGGTGGTCGTTGATGGGCGATGCGATCAGCCATGCGGTGCTGCCCGGCGTTGTTCTGGCCTATCTGCTGAACATCCCACTGATCATCGGTGCGTTTTGCGCTGGCATGGTCTGTGCGCTGGCAACCGGGTTTTTGTCGGAAAACAGCCGCGTCAAACAAGATACCGTCATGGGGATCGTGTTCTCGGGCATGTTTGGCTTTGGCATCGTGCTTTACACCAAAATCACCACCGAAGTGCACCTCGATCACATCCTGTTTGGCAACATGCTTGGGGTCAACGCGCATGATTTGTGGACCTCCGGCCTGATCGCCGCCTTTGTTTCCATCATCATCATCGCCAAACGGCAGGACTTTCTGCTGCACGCCTTTGACCCTATTCAGGCGCAGGCGGTTGGCCTGCGTGTCGGGCTGTTGCACTATGGGTTGCTGACCCTGATTTCACTGACCATCGTCGCCACATTGACGGCTGTGGGCATCATCCTGTCGATCGGGTTGCTGATCGCGCCGGGGGCTATTGCCTTTTTGCTGACCAAACGGTTTGAACGCATGCTCCCCATTGCTGTGGCCGTCACGATGTTTTCCGGTTTCGCCGGGATTTACATCAGTTTTTACCTCGACAGCGCCCCCGCACCGACGATCATTTTGGTGCTAACGGTGATCTTTATTGCGGTGTTTATCCGGTCTGGTTTGCTGATCCGGCGGCTATCAAATCGGGTCTAGCCGGCGTATCCAAACATTCTGGGAAGCCACAATACCAAACCCGGCCACAGAACCAGTGCCAACAATGCCAACAGCAGCGCGATCAGGAATGGCCAGATTTCGCGGATGATTTCGGACAATGGAATACCCGTTACAGCGTTCAGAACAAACAAAAGAATACCATAGGGCGGTGTGATTAACCCGATCATGCAATTTACCACCGAGACAACGCCAAAATGGACCAGATCAATGCCAAGTTCGCGGCAGGTCGGCAAGAACAGTGGAATGATCACTAGGATGATTGTGGTTGCATCTAATACGCAGCCAAGCAGCAAAAATAAGACGGTAACCCCAAGCAGGAATGTGAGAGGCTCTACATCAATCCCGATCAAATGTGCCGCTAGAATGGTGGGAATGTTTTCTGACGCGACCACATAGTTCAGGATCAGCGCCCCGCCAATGACCAGACCAACCGCCGCAGAAGATCGCGCACTTTCAACAAGTATACCGTAAAGCGCGCGAAGACTTAGCGCACGATAGAAAAACGCCGCCAGCATCAGCGCGTAAAAGGCGGCGACGGCTGCGGCCTCGGTGGGTGTCGTCACCCCGCCATAGATGCCATAGAGCAAGATCGCCGGCATCAATAGCGCAGGAAAGGCATTGGCCGTGCGCCGGGGCAATTCCGACAATGGCACGGCTTCTTCAATGGCAAAGCCTCGGCGGTGGGACAAAACTGTGTTCATAGCCATAAGAACCGCGCCCATCATAAGGCCGGGAATGATACCGCCCAAAAACAGGTAGCCAATGGATGTGTTGGACACCAACGCATACAGCACCATTGGAATCGAGGGCGGGATAATTGGGCCGATCGTGGCAGATGCGGCTGTGATCGCGGCGGCGTATCCGCGGGTGTAGTGACCACTTTTGGTCATCATCTGGATGATGATTTTGCCAATGCCAGCCGCATCAGCAACGGCAGACCCGGACATGCCCGAAAAGATCAGCGAAGCCACGACATTGACATGCCCAAGGCCACCGCGAAACCGACCAACCAACGCCACACAAAAGTTAAGCAACCGATCGCTGATCGAGCCCGCATTCATGATGTTGGCGGCGACAATGAAAAGCGGCACAGCCAGCAGGATAAAGCTTTGATAAAGCCCATCCATAAGAACCTTGCCGACAATACCGATGCCTTGCCCGGCGGAAAACAAATAGGCGATGGACGCAATAATGATCGCATAGGCGATCGGCGTTCCTATCCCGGCAAGAAAGAAAAGGGTGCCAATACAGACAAGGAATTCGACACTCATTTCAGTCCATCTCCGTGGAATTCAGTTGCCGGTTCGTCCACTCCAAACCGGATCGCGCGATAGACGGCCCAAGCATATCTGAGCGAGACAGCGATCAGAAATACGATGTAGATCGAATAAATTTCGCGCATTCGAATCCAGTCTCCGAACACGGTTGATAACGTCGCAGTTTTCTTTAGCCGCAGAATATAGAATTTCGACCAGGTTGGTTCGACTGAAAGAATAAGCGCCCCGCAAATCGCAACACCAGATATGATCGCAAACCAGCGCCGCACGCTCGGGCGCACAGCAAGGTACAGAATATCAAAGGTGACGTGATCGCGTTCTCTGACCACAAATGCATTGCCCAAAAACACCAGCCAGACCCAAAGCAGCAGGCAAAATTCCAGCGTCCAGCCATAGTTTGTTGGCTCAAGGAACGGAAAATACGAGGGCAACCACTCCAGTCGGGCGGTATATCGCACAACGATCTGCAACATGAATGTGAGGAACATCGTGGCCATCAACGCCGCAGCAACGGCTTGGGCGAAATGGCGCAAACCGGTCTGAATCTTTTTCATCGAAACTTCCAGTAACGCAGGACCCAACATGATACAGGCCGTGGGTAAATCATAATGGAAGGACGGCGCAAACCGTCCTTCCATGCCAAGGCAGCGTTATCTTAGTTGCCAAGTGCGTTGATTTTTTCCAACACGCCCTCAGGCCAGCTGGCTGCAAGGTCAGACCCTGCATATTCGCCCTGAACATGGGTGCGGAACGCATTCAGATCCGGCTTATAGATTTCCAAACCTTTTTCTGTGAGGAATGAAACTAGGCTCTTTTCTTTCTCAAGCTGCTGTTGACGACCGCTCTCGGCGGCGGCATCTGCGGCGGCCTGTACGGTTGCCTGTTGCTCTTCGCTCAGTTCATCCCAAACGACCTTTGAAAATGCCACATAGTTCAGGTCAACCAGATGCGAGGTCAGGGCGATTTGGTTGGTCACCTCGTAGAACTTGGCGTCAACAACAGTTGGAAGCGGGTTATCCTGCCCGTCAACCGATCCGGTCTGCAGCGCGGTATACACTTCGGTAAAGGCCATAGGTGTCGGATTGGCACCCAGCGCTTTGCCCAAAAACTGCCATGCGTCTGTGCCCGGCATCCGCAGATTGACACCTGCCAGATCGGCGGGGGTTGTCACTGTCAATTCTTCTTTGGTTTGGCGAAGGTTCACGTGACGCTGACCAAGATACATAACCGCAAGCAGTTTCACGCCAAGTTCGTCTTCGGCTTTTTTCTTGAATTGATCCATCAGCGGGTCATTGAAAACAGCAACCTGATGGGCGGCGTCCTGATGCACATATCCGGTGGCAAAGATTGAGAATTCGGGGAAGAACTGTGCCAGTTCCTGTGCCGAAGTGATCGACATTTCCAGATCACCCGAGGCAATAGATTCCAACTCGGCCCCTTGCGCGATCAACGATGCGTTGTAATGCGGCTCGTAGGTTGCAAAACCTGCGACAGCTGGGGCAAAAACGTCGGCCAATGCCACCGAGCGCTGGTCGGTTTCTGAGGCTGGTGTCGACAAACGCAAAGTAATCGTATCGGCCGCGTAAACTGGCGCTGCAATTGCGGCAGCCGTCAGAGCCAATAAGGCGCGTCTTGTGAATTTCGTAATCATTTAAGGTCCTCCCTTTAGAATGCGGTTTCTGTACCGCTTGTGTGTTTCGCGAGCGATCGTTAGGCCCCCGAAAGTCGTCCTACATGCCCAACGCGCGTCTTTTGGCGCTGTTAATATGTGAATGAATTGCCTCGACAGAACCAGCCACATCGCGCCTTTTTAGGGCGGCAAGAATTGCAAGATGCTCGGTGATAGCCGGGACAACCAGCTCTGGCAACATTCGGGTGTCAGAGTTTCGGATAAGCCGGATTTTTATCGCATTTATCCGGTGGATATCGGAAATAATCGAATTTTCCATCGCGTCGATGATACGGTCATGAAACGCCCAATCCACCTGCTGAGCTAACAGCAGAATTTCGGGCGTCACTTTTGCAGCGGCGGCATCGCGGATATTTCGATGCTCGGCCTCCAGACGCTCAATCTCATCGGTTGTTGCTAATTTGCAAAATTCAGCAACCGCTTCGCCTTCGATGATATTGCGCAGCTGAAAGGCGTTACGCACGAGGTCAAGATCGATGGAAAGCACCTGTAGCCCGCGTTTTGGTACGGTTTTGATCAGACCGTCGGCCTCAAGACGTGGGATCATTTCGCGAATGGCGCCAAGCGGCATCCCGGTAAGTTCGACCAATTCACGTTGTGACACAATCTGCCCAGGTCGTATATCGCGCGCCAACAGCTTTTCGGTAAAGTTAGAATAGGCGTGGTCGCGCAATCGAAGGGCAGAGGTTTTGGTCACGTGGCAGCCCCTTTGGAAAACCGTGCAGAAATTTTGGCGCTGGCCTCGCTCGTTAGCGGCTGCAGCGGCGCACGTAAATTACCCCAGCTCGCGTCGCCCGTCATCGCAACCATTATTTGCTTTAACGCCGGGATGACCGGAACCGACACAATAAAATCAACGTCGGTAGACAGATCGGTATCCTCTGTTTGACTGTCAAACAGGGTGTTCATCCGCTGAGGATACAGGTTTGCGACACCACAAATCGAACCGGCTGCGCCAATCGCAGCTGCTTTGTGCAACAGCCGTTCGTCGCCGACCAAAACCGGAATCTTGCCGGTTTCAATAAGGGCTTTTGTGTTGTCCCAATTTCCCGAGCTGTCTTTGATGGCGATCACGCGGTCCGGAAATGTGCTGCGCAATCGCATGACCAAATCAACCGACAGCGGCACCTGCGTGACCTGCGGGATATGATAGAGGACAAATTTGGCCCGTGGATCAACCAATTCAAACAGCTTGGCGTGCCACTCAAACAACCCGGCATCATCCAGATCGGTGAAATAATATGGCGGCAAAAGCAGGAATTGGCTAACGCCAAATGCGAGACCTTGTGCAACCTGCGCCACAACATCTGTGACCGCGCAGGCACATAATCCAAGCGTCATAACGTTGGCTGAAATCCCACTGTCGATCATAGCTTTGATCGCGTGGGATCGTTCGTCCAACCCGATTGAGGCGCCTTCACCAGTTGTTCCAAATAGCGTGACACCCTGGACGCCGTTACCAAGCATCGCATTCGCATGTGTGCAAAAAAGCGTTAGGTTCAGGCTGCCATCCGAATGAAACGGAGTGAGCAAAGCCGTTGAGATACCGAAATGCGCGATGGTGGGCCCCGTGTTTTTTATGGTTCGGCTTTACGCCAGATTCTCTATGCATGTTACTAGATACACGTTGACTGTCAATCTAACATGTTAGATGGCTTATCATGGCGGTATGCCGAAACGAAAAGGAAATTATACGCAATGCCAAGGATCATTTGTGCAGGCCTGATTGCCGCTGACATTGTGTTCGAGGTTGCCGGATTTCCCAGCAAAGGCACCAAAAACAGGGCATCGGCGTCGCAGATGATTACCGGCGGTGGCGCAATGAATGCCGCCTCTGCCATCGCAGGCCTTGGCGGCAATGCCAGTCTTGTGGGCGCAATAGGTGACGATAATTTTGGGGCTTTTCTGCGCCAGAAAATGACAGAGCGTGGGATTGACGACCAATACGTGGGCGCACTTGCGGGTGTGGGGACGTCACGGTCTGCGATTTTGATCGATCCTGATGGTGATCGCACGATCATAAACCACCGCGATGCCACATTGGTCCCCAATAATTTCACCTTGCCAGTGTCATTCCCATTTGATGCCGCCCTGGTGGACACCCGATGGCCCGACGGCGCAGCACAAATTATGCGCGCGGCGCGGTACGCGAAAATACCGGCGGTGATCGACGCCGAGGCACCGGTCACCGAGGCGGAAATTGCCCTGTCGTTGGCAACGCATGTCGTGTTCTCAGAGCAGGGGTTAACTGACTATATCGGTGATTGCGACGCGCTAGCATTGGAAAAAGCGGCGCACCAACTTGGGGCGTGGTGTGCCGTGACGCGCGGTGCTTTACCTGTGCTTTGTCACGACGGAATACGCCTGATCCGGGTTCCGACCTACCCGGTAAACGCGGTGAATACCCTTGGCGCGGGGGACGTTTGGCACGGTGCCTTTACTTTGGCACTGGCCCAAGGGCAGTCAGAAATATTGGCGGTCCAACAGGCAAACGCCACAGCAGTTTTGAAAGTCAGTCGCCCTGTTCGGGACGAGAACTTTCCAACCGCCGGCGAAGTTACCAAATTTCTAAAGTTGCGAACTCCGCATTGAACGCTAGCATCCTGTGCTGAAGGTAAAGTCGGAACTATCTGGTGAGTGATTCGCGCAAGGATTCTCTAATTGAGACTAATGAGTCGGTTTTACCGCACCAGAAAAAAATCTGGCCCTATTGTTGTGCCCGAGTAAGCTAACTTTGCCAAAATTCTGGGAAAAGCCCAGTTTGCTGATAATTTCCTAGAGAATTTTGCACCCGTCTAGCGCCAGAGAAATGGGGCATTTCCGTATTTTCTTCAAAAACCGAAGATTTTAGGCTATCATCTGTTCCATCCTGGATGATCACATAGATCCTCTCCGTTCTGCATTTTTCTTGGCAAGATCGGTTCTAGGTGACATTCGGAAGGGCGCTAAATGTTGATCGATCTTCATAGCCAGGCGACAACAACGCCTAAGATACGGGCTGCCATCTAGGCGAGCGACGAACCTGCATGGGGTCTTGCAGAGCGGTATGGC
>JBLHMP010000091.1:0-14532 GCA_047623555.1 Granulosicoccus sp. | reverse complement strand
CGGCAGCGGGACACATGACTGCTTCTGACAAATGCACAAATCTGATCAAAAATGTCTTGCTATGCAGGAGCCATCCACACATGCCGTTCGCTGGAATTGGCCGGGTGTCTGCTTTTGGTACTTCCGTTTAACTCAGGCAAGCAGATCTACGTTTACCTGATTTCGCATTCTTTTATGCCCTGTTCTCCACTTCCTGCTGAAAAGAACGTGCCATCAGGAGACATCGCAAGTGTATTGTTTACTGTGCAACCTCTTGGATTGCTCTCCGACAGTAGAAACGCAGCATTTATGATTGGAGGTATCGGAGACAATTGTCTGTCAATCTCGTGGGTCCTAGCACCGATCAGTTTTGTCTGGTGGATCAGGAACTGTCGTAACAGCAACCCCTGCTCAGATGCGTCCAGAAGGCGTTCTTCATCCTTTACGTGGATATCACACATATGTCGCGTGGGGCCATCATGAGAAGTCCATGCAGTCAGTACTACGTACAACTCGGAAACGGGTAACGACCACCCTGTTTGGTCTGTCATTGCGCCCAATGAACGCTCATGGCGTTTTTCGACCTCAGTTGCTCTCAAGCCGCCACTATCAAATGTTAAACTGGTTTCGACAGATGACCTACAGCGCTCGAATAAATCACTGAAATTCAGCTCTAAGGTCTGCGCATATGCTGGACTGTTCCAAACACATATAGCAACTGCCAATACCAAAATTCCTTTTGTACTGAGAAACCCCGAATCCAATTGTCTTTCACTTTCGTTTCAACGCAAAGCCAACATTCAAGCACAGCGCAGCATCTGTCAAGATGGGCTCAGACCGGGCACTTGACTCTTTCGGTAAGAATTCTAAAACCTGCCTGTCTTGTCACAGGTTGTTACTGCGAAAGCAAAACCACCTCGACCCGGCGATTGGCTTCTCGGCCATCGGCTGTCAGGTTTGATGCCACCGGGGCAAGATAGCCCATGCCCTCGGCCTGAATGCGCACAGGGTCAATTTTGTAGGTGTCGATCAGGCGATCACGTACTGCAGTAGCACGTTGTTTAGACAGGGTAATATTTGTGTCGAGGCTGCCAACACTGTCGGTATGGCCAACCACCGCAATACGTAGGTTCGCAGTGTCGGTAAGATAGCCGGCTAGCAAGGTCAGCGATGCAAACGGGCCTTTGCCAAGCCGCGCGGCGCCGGTTTCAAACTCCAGATCGCCCAGCACGACATGGCCGGTCTGTTTGAGCGTTTCGATCAAACCCGAATTCGCGCTCAGGGCATTTTCGACCAGTTGTGGGCCGACATTTGGCTGGTCCGGGGTGATCTGGATTGCCGCGCTGTCTATCGGGGCAACCTGGATCATCTGCAAATAGGCGGCGCTGCGGTTGACGCTGACCAGCAGGCTAATGGCCTCGTTGCTCGCCCTGACTGCGGACAGAAAGCGATAGTTGCGCACGTCGACATACATGTCCGGAGCTGGGGCAACCTCGGTGTTAAAGCGGAAATCAAAGCCGCCACAGGTTTCGTCCCAACATTCAAACAACAAGGTAAACCCTGCGGCTTTGATCTGCTCGCGCAGCGGTGCCATCAATTGTAACGTGGTCACGGCACTTGCCCCCAAGCGCCATGTTTGCCGATCCATTTGCCCTTGAAGCAGGCGCACGGGCACCGTACCGACGGCAAATGGCCCGGTTGGCAGGTTATAGCTGTCCATCGGGCTGACCCGGTTTGTCAGCTGTTGCGCGCCACCGGGCAGACTCAGGTCTAGCGCCGATGCCAACTGTGGCATTAGCACCAGTCCCAGAGACAGGATCGCGGCCCGGATCATTGGTTGGATCATCGGTTTTGCGAATGATACTCGTCATTGGGGCGCATATCGATGGCGCTGGCGACCCGGTTGCTCATGTTATAAAACCCAGTAACGTTGGCGATATCAAAGATGTCACGATCGCTAAATCCTACGTCGCGCAGGGCCTGACGATCAGCTTCTTCAACCGTGGCGCTGGCGGTGGTCACTTTGACGGCAAAATCCAGCATGGCGCGCTGGCGGGCATCCAGATCAGCGACCCGGTAGTTCATCACCAACTGTTCACCCAACATCGGATTGCCCGACAATGCGCGCACGGCAGCACCATGGGCGGTCAGGCAATAATAGCAACTGTTGATGGCGGAAACGACCACGGCAATCATCTCGCGCTCAAGTTTGCTGAGGCCACTTTGGGCCAGCATCAGGTCGTTATACATTGCGGCAAAGGCATTCAACTTGTCGATGTCAAAGGCGTTGACCTGCAGAACATTCGGGATCATGCCCAGCTTTTCGGTGCAAATGTCAAAATACTTTTGCGTGGCTTCGGGCAGCGGATCGACCATTGGCAGATCAAGGGCGGAGGGTTGGTTTTTGTTGCTCACTTGGTGTCCGTTTCAGTTGGTAAGATACGATAATGATACTGTCCCACAACCTGCATCCCTAGGGAAGCATAGAGGCCATTGGCAGCGTGGTTGGCATTAGTACAGATGACAGACAGGGTTTCAGCGCCATGTACCACGGCCCAAAATGCCGCACCGCGCATCAGCCACGCGCCCATGCCCTGACGCTGCTGAAAGGGCACGATTTCAACGGCATGCACCATTGCAACGGCCTGATGGATGGCGGCAAAGGCGACACCGCCGGGTTTTTCGTTCAGCCGTCCCAGCAGGCCGGTCTTGGGCATCGCTACGCGGTCCATCACGGCAAGACGCCCGGAGCCGATGCCGCCCGCAGCCCAGATTTCGTTCATCATCATAAGCGGTTCCCAGATCGTGAACACGGTCACGCGCGGAATGGGTTTATCGGTAAGCGACGCCGCAGGGTAGGCCCATGCCGTCACCGGATCTTTGATGACATAGCCACGCGCGGCCAGTTGTTGATCCAGATCATCGTCGCCGCGGCGGATCATGAACAGCGGCGTTTGGCCCAGATCACGCATTGCGGTTTCGGCCTGATCAATATCACCACCCGGCTGTTCGGCGGTCGCCGCTGAGGCGCGTTGGCCGCCGCCTTGGCCGTCGCGGATTGTCCAGTCCCCAACGCGGGTTTTGGTCGCTGCGGGCCAGGTGTTGTCGATCACTTCGTACAGGGTTTTAGACGACAGGCTCATAGGTCAAACTCTTTCGCCAACCGGGTCATTGCCGCATCTACGCGCGCGCCATCGCTGCCGCGCACCACGATGTTGGCGCCGTAAACGCCGTCTTGTCGGAACGGGTATGACCCAATTGAAAGATCGCTGAAATCAGCGGCCAAGGCGGCCAGTGGTCCGGCAATATCGCCTTCGCCCTTCTCGATCCGCTGGGTTTTGGATATTAACGGCACGCCGCCTGTCAGGGTTGGCAGCACGCTGGCCACCATTGCCTGAAACACCGCAGGCACACCGGCCATCACATGCACATTGCCAATGGTGAACCCCGGCGCAATCGACACCGGATTGTCGATTAACGTCGCCGTATCCGGAATGCGCGCCATGCGCAGGCGGGCGCTATTCAACTCTGCGCCAGTGCGTTTATAATGCGCCGCCAGCAACGCCCGTGCGTCATCGCGCACGTCAATGTGCACATCAAAAGCCGCTGCAATACAGTCGGCTGTGATGTCGTCATGCGTCGGCCCGATGCCGCCGCTGGTGAACACATTGTCATAACCATCCGACAGCGCGCGGGTCGCGGCGGTGATCGCAGTTGGGTCATCGCTGACCACACGAACCTCGGTCAGATTGATGCCGTGTTTGGTCAGCTCGCCGGCCAGATGGTACATATTGGCATCTCGGGTACGTCCCGACAGGATTTCATCGCCGATCACAAGCATGGCTGCGGTTGGGTTAGACATGTTCGGCCTCTCTTGAATGGTGGTCATCGCAGGTATAGGCCCAGTCACATGCGCTTTCAAACCGATCTTATCCCTGCACGGCTTATCCGCCGTTATAAACGCTTTTTGGCGGATTGTACGCTGGACGATGGCCGCGAAGTCATCGTTCATTGCCCCAATCCCGGCTCGATGATGGGATTGGCAGAGCCGGGTATGAAAATCTGGCTGGAACCCAATGACGATCCCAAGAAAAAGCTGAAATTCGGCTGGCGGTTGGTCGATCATGAAAATGGTCATTTTACCGGTGTTGATACATCGGTGCCCAACCGTGCCCTGCGTGCCGCGTTAATGGCGCAGCAGATTGCACCGCTGGCCGCCTATGAAACGGTGCGCCCCGAAGTGAAATACGGCACCAACAGCCGCATTGATTTCCTGCTCAGCCAGCCGGGTCTGCCGAACGCTTATGTTGAAATCAAAAGCGTCACCCTTAGCCGCCGACCCGGTCTTGCAGAATTTCCCGACAGCGTGACCAAACGTGGCACCAAGCATTTGGGGGAACTTTCGATGATGGTGGCCGAGGGGCATCGCGCGGTGATGCTTTATCTGATCCAGCGTACCGATAGTGACCGTTTTGACCTGGCGCGCGACATTGACCCGACCTATGCAGCCGCATTTGATGCCGCCCGCGCAGCAGGGGTTGAAGTATTGTGTTATGATACGCGGATAACCCCCAAGGGTGTCGATCTTGGCACGGCCATTCGCATCATTGTCTGACCCCTCTGGTACAATCGACAAAGGGCGCCTAAATAGGCGCCAAACCCGCAAAGATGGAGCTGTTCAGGTGAACAATGAACCTCGTGGCCGTATGACCAAAGACGGCATTCGCATATTTGACACATCCGAATTCGCTGGCATGCATGCAGCGGGGGCCTTGGCTGCGCGTCTTCTAGACGACATTGCGGATCATGTGTTCGTTGGGAAAACGACAGAAGCGATCGACAAAGCCATTAACGATATGGTGGATGCGGCGGGGGCAACTTCGGCGACGATTGGATACAAGGGTTACAAACACGCCAGCTGTATTTCGGTTAATCATGTGGTGTGCCATGGCATTCCCGGAGCGCCAATTCCCAAAAACGCGTCCGAGACTATCTCTAGGGACCTTGAGAAGCGGCGTAAAAGTGATGCTTTGTTGGATGGGGATATCCTGAATATTGATATTACGGTCATCGTTGATGGTTGGTTTGGAGATAACAGCCGCATGTATGTCGCGGGCAAATTACCGCGCCCTGCTGAACGGTTGATCCAGGTCACGCATGATAGTCTGATGCGCGGTATCGAAGCCGTCAAACCCGGCAACACCTTTGGTGATATCGGCCACGCTATTCAGACCTATGTCGAAGCCAACCGGATGAGCGTTGTGCGCGATTTCTGTGGTCACGGGCTTGGCCGGGTGTTTCACGCGCCGCCCAACGTGGTGCATTACGGGCGCCCCGGAACCGGGCCAACGCTAGAAGAAGGCATGTTTTTTACGATTGAACCGATGGTAAACCTTGGGCGACCAGAAACCAAGACATTGGCCGATGACTGGACGGCGGTGACCCGCGATAAATCACTATCCGCACAGTTTGAGCATTCGGTCGGCGTAACCGCGACAGGCGTGGAAATATTCACCTTGTCGCCGGGCGGAATGTTCCACCCGACCTATGGCAAATCCTAGCGAATAATCGGTACTCGCCGCCCTGCATCCATCGGCAATTGGCCGAGCAATCGCGGATCATCGGCGATTTCGATCTGTTGGCGATAGGGCGTAAAGCCGCTGCGCCGATAGAAGCCAAGCGCCTCGGGATGGTCCAGCGTGCAGGTATGTACGTGAAACCGTTGGATCGGTTTTTGCCAGGCTTGCCGGATCGCCGCGTTCATCAAATAACGACCCGCGCCAGTGCCCAGCAGTGCGGATGTCACCCCAAAATAGGCCAGTTCGCATTCGCCTGTGACCCGATAATCAAGCTCCATAAACCCTTCGGCAACGCCATCCTTGACTAGGGCATAGACCTCGACATTCGGGTCGCTCAGGATGGTCGATAACTCGGCATCGTCCATACCAATGCGGGCAAACCACAGCCAATCCTGCCCGCCAACGCGGCGATACAAGTCGCGGTACCAGTCCGCAGTCGCATCGACATGTTCCAGCTTTACCCCGTCGGGTTCCGAAACCGGGCGCTGTTTTGCCATCTCAGCCATCTGAAGATGTGTGACAACGGTGGCAATCTTGCCCTGTTCAACGTCATAAAATCCAGCGCCCAACATCAGATCAAAGTAACCCGGCAGCGGTGAACAATGCCTTAACATCGGCCATAGGGCGTGGGCCCAAATGGCCAATCACTTCGCCAGCAGCCACACATCCCATGCGCCCGCATGTTTCCAGATCACGGCCCGTCGACAGGCCATACAGGAACCCGGCGGCAAACTGATCGCCCGCGCCTGACGCATCCACAGGAACCACGGCTTGCACCGCAATGTCATGGCGTTCGCCGCCCGACAGAATGGTCACGCCGTCGCCGGATTTGGTGCAGACCACCAACGGGCATAGCGCCGCAGTTTGCGCCAAAGCCTGTTCCAGATCATCGGTTTCAAACAGCGATTTGATCTCGGCTGCATTGCCGATGACAAAATCCAGATCATGTTCGATCAGCGACAGGAAATCCGCCCGGTGACGGTCAACACAGAACGGATCAGAAATGGTGATGCCGGTCTTACCGCCTGACGCCTGACAATCACGCGCGGCCTCAAGAAACGCGGCTTTGCCTTTGTCTTTGTCAAACAGATAGCCTTCGAGGAACATGATTTTGGCGTTTCCCGCCACGTCTTCGGGCACATCGGTGTTGCTCAATTCGGATGAAATCCCCAGATAGGTGTTCATCGACCGTTCGCCATCGGGCGACACGAAAATCATTGACCGCGACGATGGCAATTCACCATCCGCAACCGGCGCGTTGACGAAATCAATGCCCACATCATTCATCGCATCCGCATAAAACCGACCCAGCCCATCGTCATGCACCCGCCCGATAAACGCGGTGCCCAACCCCAAAGCACCAGCCCCGGCAATTGTGTTGGCAACCGATCCGCCGGGGGTCTGAATCCGATCATGCATGGCGCCATACAGAACCTCAGCGCGATCCTTTTCGATCAGCTGCATGATGCCCTTTTGGATGCCCATATTGTCAAGAAAGCTGTCGTCGGCGCGGCTGATTACATCAACAACGGCATTGCCGATGCCCACCAGGTCATAAGTTTTCACAGGTTTTTATCCTCGTATTCGCACAAATCCCGGATCAGGCAGGTGCCACAGAGCGGTTTGCGTGCTTTGCAATGATACCGGCCATGCAGGATCAGCCAGTGATGTGCGTGTTGCTGAAAATCAGCCGGAATATTGTCCTCAACCGCGCGTTCAACCGCCTCTACATCCTTGCCCGGCGCAATGCCAGAGCGGTTGCCGATACGGAAGATATGCGTATCCACCGCCTGTGCGGGTTGATGCCACCACATGTTCAAAACCACATTCGCGGTCTTACGCCCAACACCCGGTAACGATTGCAGGGCGGCGCGAGAATTCGGCACCTCGCCACCGTATTCGTCGACCAACATGCGCGAGAGTTTGATGACGTTCTTGGCCTTGTTGCGATACAGGCCGATGGTTTTGATATGCTCCATCACCGTGGCTTCGCCCAGATCAAGCATCTTTTGCGGCGTATCGGCGAGTTTGAACAAGGCGCGCGTGGCCTTGTTGACGCCAACATCGGTGGCCTGCGCAGATAGCGCCACGGCCACGACCAAGGTATAGACGTTCACATGTTCCAGCTCGCCCTTGGGTTCGGGTTCGGCCTCGTGAAACCGCGTAAAAATCTCGCGCATGGTATGATAGTCAAGTTGCTTTTCCATCCCGTGCGTATGCCCGCTATCGGTGCGCCGGGCAACCTTCGCTTGGTTGTGTAAACGGCGACAAGGCGGCACAGTTGATTGGTATCAAGGGAGAGTGTTGGTATGTTAAGCGAAATAGGTGCAGGGCTTTGGTACGGCGCCGCAGATGTTCGGTTTTATGGCGCGCAAATTCAGACAAGGATGAGCGTGGTTCGCCTGACCAATGGCGGTCTGGCAATCATCTCGCCGCTGGTTCTGACAGATGAACTGGCGACCGCGTTAAAGGCTCTGGGGCCGGTGCAACACGTCCTGTCAGCCAACAAGATCCATAATCAGGGGCTCGAAAGCTTTGCCAATGCCTATCCCACGGCGCAAATATGGGCCTCGCCGGGATCGGTGGAACGTCGGTCTGACATCGCCTTTGCCGGTACACTGGGGGACGCACCGCATGCCGATTGGGCGGATATCATGGATCAGCTGACAACCAAAGGAAACGTGTTCTTCTGCGAAGTTGTGTTTTTTCATAGCGCCAGTAAAACACTGATTGTCGCGGATTTGGTTGAAAATCTATCGGACGAAACGGTCAAAGGCAGCATCGCCAAAGCCGCGGCCAAGATGGGGCACATTTTTGGCTGTCCGCTGCCCTCGCCTGAATTCAGGTCATACACAACGGATGCCACCGCCGCCGCAAAACAGTTAGACAAAATATGCGGTTGACCGTTTGAGCGGATTTTGATGGCCCATGGCGATATCATCGAAGACAAAACACAGGATGTTCTGCGCGACGTTCGAGATTTTCTGGTGGCCGAGGTCACCGCACGCCCCAACCATCGCGCCGCGCTTTACAGCTATCTCGCCTCAAAACAATAACCTTCTCATTCTTCTCGTCCCAAATACCTCCGCCGGAGGCGATCCAACATTTCCTAACCCGCAAGTTCCGGGTCGCATCAGGCCCTCTGACAGGCTAAATTCAAGCTGTGATCACGGAGAGAGCCAATGACAATGCAGCCCCAGGAACAAGGTTATCACTACGGCGTCATGCGCCGGGCGATCGAGTTGATAGATCAGGGCGGAGAGGGTTTGACACTTGAGGCCCTCTCCGCCCAAATGGACATGAGCCCGGCGCATTTTCAGCGTTTATTCTCGCGTTGGGTTGGGGTGTCGCCGAAACGCTTTCAGCAATACCTGACGCTTGGCCATGCCAAAACCCTGATGCGCGATCATTTCACCACTTTGGAAACCAGCCTCGCCACCGGTCTGTCCGGCAGCGGGCGGTTGCATGATCTGTTTGTGCGCTGGGAATCGATGAGCCCCGGCGAATACGCGCTTGGTGGCGCCGGGCTAGTGATCTATTGGGGTTGGTTTGAGAGCGCCTTTGGTGCGTCGCTGGTCATGGGCACCAACAAGGGCATCTGTGGCATTGGTTTTGCCGCAGAAACCGGGGCTGAGGCAACGATGGAAGACTTGCTTTCGCGCTGGCCCAAGGCCAAATTCGTTGAGGACCCGACGATGTTGCGCCCTTGGGTGAGCGCGGCGTTTGGCGCAGGCGATGGGGCGCTAAGCACCGCGCCGCTTTACCTGATTGGCGCGCCGTTTCAGATCAAGGTCTGGGAGGCGTTATTGTCGATTCCGTCGGGCCACGTGACCACCTATTCCGAGATCGCGCAGGCGGTGGGTAATCCACGTGCGGTGCGCGCGGTTGGAACGGCTGTTGGGCGCAATCCGGTTAGTTGGCTGATACCGTGTCATCGGGCGTTGCGCAAATCCGGTGGATTGGGCGGCTATCACTGGGGATTGCCGGTTAAACGCGCCATGCTGGCCTATGAGTCGGCAAGGGCCGAAGGTTAGGGCCTAAAGGCGCCCGGTCAGAAAATAGGTTTGCATGCTGCCTTTGCCGCGCACCGAAATCATATCGCGTTTCTGAAAGGCAAATCGGTTTTGTAACCGCTGGTGAAACTGATCCGAAACATGGATCATACCCGGCTCGCCACTGGCCTCAAGACGGTTGGTGATATTGACGGTGTCGCCCCACAGATCATAGGCGATTTTGCTGCTGCTAATCACCCCGGCCACCACCGACCCGCAATGAATACCGATGCGCAATGAAAACGGTTTGCCGTCAGATTTGATAATCTTTGAAATCTCGGACTGCATATCCAGCGCCATGTCTGCAATGGCGCTGTCGTGATCCTGCAAAGGTTCAGGCAAGCCGCCAACAACCAGATAGGCATCGCCAATGGTCTTGATCTTTTCCAGCCCGTATTTCTGTGCCAACCCGTCAAACATCTGAAAGATATCATTTAGTTCGGACACCAGATCAACGGGGTTCATCAGGTGCGAATAGGCGGTGTATTCGACGATATCGGCAAACAGAACGCAGACGTCATCATATTCATCCGCCACAATACCGCGCTGAGATTTCAGGCGTTGTGCAACTTTGGCCGGTAGGATGTTGAGCAGCAGCGCATCGGCCTTTTGCCGTTCCCGCCGGGCCGAGCGGATGAAATAGCTGGCAAAGGCAAATATGATGATGGCTGGCACGCTCAGGTTCATCACAAAGAAAAACTGCCGCGCAGTGTCGGGCACGACCAGAGCATGCTGGGAAAAGTAGCCGTCAAAAGCGGTGGTCAGGGCAACGTTGATCAGAAATAGACCCAGCCAGACCAGTGATTGGCGCAGGGTAAAGAACATCAGCGCAATCAATGGTCCCATTGACGCCCAGGTCATCAAAAACCCGGAATCGTAAAGCCCGCCAATGGACCATTGCTGGACGGTCGGCACGCAGATGATACAGGCGATCTGCGCGGTGATCGCATAGCGGTGGGTACCGGTGAAATGGGACCAGATCAGCGACCCGCCGACCAAAACCACAAAAACCAACGGCAGGGCTGTGGCCAGGACCGCTCCGAAAACCACGTAATACATGCCCGACCAAACAAGCCCGGCCAGACAACACGAAATCGCCGCCAGAAAGATCGCATTCTTTTCGGCGCGGCTGTCATCGGTTTCATTCGCCTGAGCGGCAAATTTGTCAGCTAAATGTAGGATCGGCATTCAGTTTGGCGGCCTTGCGTTCGGGTGACACAGCAGTATTGCACAATTAGGCGGGCCGCCAGAGCCGGAACGTTACCTGCGTGGGCAAAGGATTGCCGGTGCTACACTGCGGTCTTGCGAAAATGAGTCGCGGATGTGCTATACTAGAGCCAACGGCTCCCGATCAACGGGAATTGAGCAAAGGCAGTAAACACATGATTTTGAAACCATCCCTCGCTGTGGCCCTTTCGGTAATTATTGGCCTTAGCGCCTGTACCGATCCGGCTACTTTAGGGTCCAGTGACCCCAACCAAAAAGCCAAAGAAGGCGCACTGTTGGGTGCCGCCCTTGGGGCCGGAATTGGCCTGCTCACCGCAGGTGGGAACAAAGGCAAATCGGCGTTAATCGGTGCTGCAGTAGGCGCCGCAGCGGGTGGCCTTATTGGCAATGATCTGGATAAACAGGCGGCGGAATTGGGTGCCGAGTTAGCCAATGACGGCATCACTATCACCAATACCGGCGACAGCCTGATCGTGTCCTTGCCGCAGGACATTACCTTTGCCACCGGCAGTTTCTCGGTGCGCTCTTCTTTGGAATCTGATCTGGGCAAAGTGGCATCGCATCTGATCAAATATCCGAATTCTGCCGTTCAGGTCATCGGCCACACCGACAACGAAGGTGATGCGACCTATAACCTTGGACTGTCACAGCGCCGCGCCAATGCGGTGGCGGATATTTTGCAAGCAGATGGGGTGACCTATAGTCGCCTGCAGATCATCGGGCGCGGAGAAGTACAACCGGTGGCCTCTAATCTAACCGCTGAGGGCCGGGCGCAAAACCGACGCGTCGATATCGTTGTGGTTCCGAACAAAAGCTAAGACTTTGACCCGCTGCGCTGTGGCGTAAGGGCGCCATGCAATTCATTAGTAAGAGTTTTTCTGAACGCGCGCTGTTGATACAGCTGCGTTTGGGAAAACTTTGACTAAAGTACATCTTTCTTTGAATGGTGAATTTTTATATGATCGCAGAGCTTTCAAGACTTTCGGTATAGTTGAATCGATGGTTTCGCAGTTTTGCTATGGTCTAAATGCATTCCTACTGCGAAGCTGTTTCGATTCTGCAAATAGGAGCTTCGCCAATGATGCCTGTCTTTCGCGCCCTCACACTGGCCTGTGCTGCGAGCATCGGCTGTTTCACCGCAATTTCAGTTTCGGCCCAATCCATGCCGGGGCGGGGGCAAAGCGAGACTGACTGGCGGTATTCGCTGGGCCTTTATGCCTTTATGCCGGTCAGCACCACGGGCACCTCTACCATTAACGGGATCTCGGTGCCTGTCGATCTAAATTTGCGCGACGTTCTAGACCTTTTAGATTTCGCCCTTGCTGGAAGATTCGAAGCCTGGAAAGGCAATTTGGGCCTGATAGTCGATGCAAATTATGTCTCTCTTGGGGCCGATGGACCGCTACCAAATACACCAACTGATACATTTTCAGTCAAAGTCAGACAGAAATGGCTGGCGCTTATGGCGGCTTACCGCGTGGCGGATGGCACTTATGGGGCAAACAATCAGCGTTTTACTTTTGATATCCAAGGTGGCGCACGTTTGAATTCGCTGCGCCAAACCTTGAATGTGAAGGCTTCGACTGGTGCTCTTTCGACTGCGGGTGGAGACGAAACATGGGTAGAGGCGGTGATCGGCGCGCGCGGGATGTGGCGGTTGAACGACAAGTGGACCACAATTGCGTCGATTGATCTGGGTGGTTTTGGGGCCGGCGGTAACAAACTGCAAGTCGGAGCCAAACTCGGGTTCGACGTTCAACCCTGGGACAACACCTCGATTGAATTCGGCTATCAGTACTTCAGCATGGATTTCAGCACGACTCTTTCCAACGGGGTCATGGCCTATGATGTTATCGAACACGGCCCTTATATCGGCGTAAAGTTCCTGTTTAACTGATCGGTTCGCTTACCAACTATACCGCGCCCCAACAAACACTGCATCCGAATCGGCAAATTGCGCAACCGATCCATCAATGCTGTAATTGCGATAGGTTGCGTAAAGTTCCAGATCATAGGCATCTATCTTTTGCACCACGGCCACGCCCCAGGAATTTGACCTGTTGGCAATGCTTAGCGGGTCGTGGCTGGTGTAGTAATCAACCGAAATTGCGGTCCAGCCGGGTTTGATGACATTGCGGATCACCCCCAGTTTCCCATAAACATATTCGCCTCCGGACCCGCTGGCCCCAAATGCGATGGCAAAGTTCAGGCCAGTGTCTGAATCCAGGCCGGCAACGGACCCGGATAGAAAATCCGAAAATTTACCATTGTGGCTATAGCCGATGCCGCCTTTGATGCCGAACCTGCGCCAGTGGGTTTCATAGCGGATGGCGATGTCTGCATAGGTGTTGTCGTTGCCCGATGTCAGCACTTCGCGCCCCACAGAGGCCGCCCAGGACAAGCCCTGTTTTGCCAACCCATCATATCGAAATCGAAACCGCCGCGCCCCGTCATAGTTTGGATAAAAGGATGAAATATCTGTGCCTGATGTGGTTCCGCTGGTCAGCCGAACCGGAAAACCCGACGCGGTATCGCCAACGCTGTTTGAGGCCACAACAGTTGTCTTTGAGAAATCAAAACCGGTAATACCGTCGGTTGCCATGCTTCCCTGACCGACTGAAAAATATCCGACATTGGGGACAGTTAATCGTGCCTCTGCCTTTCGCAGCATGGATTTGTCCCACTCATTGTCGTTTCCGGCGTCGTTTGGGTTGTCTACAAATCGGTTAAACACCGACTTTGGAACGGCGGTTTCGATGTTCAGGAACAGGCTTTTGCCATTGTCAAAATCGGTTTCCAAACGCAGGCCAGCGCGGCTTGCAGAGTTCGGATTGTCGCGGGCTTGGGTGTGATGTTCAAAGCCATCGAAATAATCCAGCTCGCCGATGTTGATCTGCCCGTAGAACGTGAGCAGCGAACGCTCAGACAATTGCCAATGCGTCAGGCTGTGGTTTGCTGAGCTCCAGCGGCTGCGCCTGTCTTTCCAGCTTTGTGACCAGTTTTGCGACCAATTCTGGGCGTCGCTTGGATCCGCAACCTCTTGGGCGCTGTCGTTGACTTGTGCGACGGCAATACCGGGCAGGATCGACAACACGCCAGACAACAACAGCGGTGTCACATTTATCAGCGGCATGGTCCGCGGCCTTTGGTCATTGCGGCGGGCTACAACTGGTAAAAATCGAAATGACTTTCTAATTTGACAGGAAATCAAAATCGGCCCTTTCAGGTGTCCGCAACATAGGGGCATGCGAGATAGACTAAGCGTATTCACATTTTGTGACAATGAGTTTTCATAAGGCTCGGCGGCCCAAGCTACTCACTAATCTGCTGATTTCTGCGTGTTCTGAATGCCGTATTGCTGCCACCAACAACACAAAGTCTGGAAATTTTCCCTGAGCATTCCTTGGTCCGGACAGTATCCGCAGCCAAAAAGATCGCAAATATGCACCTGTTTGGCTGCCCAGGTTAAGGGGTCGAACAGCCTAGGGAAGACGTGAAAATGGCAACGGCCATAGAACTCGACATCGACAGTACCGCCAATGCCATTGATATGATCCTGGCACTTTTTGGCTAGGGTCAGGACCCATTGATATTGTGATGGAAGTCTGAATCACTGTTCCCAAACAGGAGCAATGATATGAGTGATCTTTTCTGGCTGACAGACGCCCAGATGTCCCGCCTTACCCCGTTCTTTC
>JBLHMP010000090.1:0-14609 GCA_047623555.1 Granulosicoccus sp. | reverse complement strand
CTCTGGTTGACGGTTTTGGTCAATCTGGCTGCGGTTTTGTTTGTCTATTTGGTGGCCCTGCCTTTGGGCGTGTTGGCGGCGGCAAAATCCAAAACCTGGGTGGACTATTCGGCAGCATTCGTTGGCTATCTGGGTCTTGCGACGCCCAACTTTTTGCTGGCCCTAATCATGTTCTACTATGGTCACAAATATTTCGATCTGCCGATTGGCGGCCTGATGGACTCAGTGTTTGAGGGCGAACCGATGAGCATGGATAAGATCAAATCGATCCTGGTCCACCTGATCGTGCCCACCTTTGTCATCGGCACCTCTGGTGCGGCGGCAATGATGCAACGGTTGCGCGCCAACCTGCTGGACGAGTTGGGCAAACCCTACGTAGAAACCGCCATCGCCAAAGGCATGAGCCCGCCACGCATGTTGGCCAAATACCCGCTGCGTATGGCGTTCAACCCATTTGTGGCCGATATCGGCAACCTGTTGCCGTCGATGATTTCCGGCTCGGTTTTGGTGTCGGTGGTGCTCGGATTGCAGACCATTGGGCCTGCCCTGCTTACTGCACTGAAAACACAGGATCAGTTTCTGGCCGGATTTATTTTGATGTTTGTGGCTATGCTGACTTTGTTTGGCACAATGATTTCGGATGTCCTGCTGATGCTACTTGATCCGCGCATTCAATATGAAAGACGCGACAGATGACACAGCTTCCCGATGGTCGATTTGTCGACGATGAACCGTTTGACCCGCATGCAAATGTGCAAACTCTGGATCGTGCCGATCTGGATGCGCCGAATCTGCTGCTGGTCTGGCGCAAGTTCAAAAAGCACCGGCTGGGCCTGATATCGGGCGTATTCCTGCTGTTTTGCTATGTCATGTTGCCCTTTGTCGGCTTTATCGCGCCCTATACTGCGAACGAACGCAATTCCGAATACCTCTATGCTCCACCGCAAACGATACATTACTACCACGACGGCGAATTCGTCGGGCCCTTTGTCTATCCAACCGTGTCCGAGGCCAATCTGGAAACCTTCCAGTGGGAATTTGTTGAAGACGCAACACGCCCCATGCCGCTTGAATTTTTCTGCACCGCAGACAGCTATAAACTGGCAGGGCTGATCCCAACCAGCCGCCATCTGTTCTGCGCGCCCGAGGGGGCAACCGTGTTCCTCTGGGGGGCTGACAGACTGGGCCGCGGCATCTTTAGCCGCATCTTATATGGCGCGCAGCTGTCGCTAACCGTGGGGCTGATTGGCATCACCGTGTCGTTTGTTCTGGGTATCTCATTGGGCAGCATCGCGGGCTATTTCGGTGGTCACATCGACTGGGTCATCAATCGCGTGATCGAGGTTCTGCGATCATTGCCAGAGCTGCCATTGTGGCTGGCGCTATCCGCAGCGGTGCCGTCAAACTGGGGTCCCGTCTCAGTGTTCTTTATCATCTCGGTGATATTAGGAATACTCGACTGGCCCGGGCTCGCGCGATCTGTGCGGGCCAAATTCCTGTCCCTCCGGGAAGAGGAATACGTGCGCGCGGCCGAAATGATGGGCGCCTCGTCCAGTCGCGTCATCCGCAAACACCTGCTGCCGAATTTCATGTCACATCTGATTGCCAGTGCCACGCTGTCGATCCCGGCAATGATATTGGGCGAAACCGCGCTGTCGTTCCTGGGCCTTGGCCTGCGCGCACCTGCAGTCAGTTGGGGGGTAATGCTGAACGATGCACAAAACCTGACATCGGTCGAAATTTACCCATGGATCGCCATTCCGATGCTACCGATCATCATAATCGTGCTGGCCTTCAACTTCCTCGGCGACGGTCTGCGGGATTCACTGGATCCATATTCCGACTGACACCTGACCTAAGGCGTAGGGTGGGTGAAAACCCACGCTCATCGGTGTTATCAGCCAGCTCGTCCTGATAGGCGAACAGGGCTGGTACGCCGTCGGTATGGATGAACAGAACCCGCATACCCGGCTGGATTTGCCCTTCCTGCAACAGCCCCGGAACCCCAGCAAAGGCTTTGGCAGTATAGACCGGATCGAGAAACAGACCTTCGTAATGCGCCATCATCTTCAACGCCACCTGCAACCGCGCCAATTGTTGCGCTGCGTCCCGGCGCACGCAGAATGTCGTAAACCGGCATCCTTGCACCCAAAGCCCGCAGTCCCGTCAGCAATCCACCATGTGTGTGTCGCGCCGCTTCCTGAGGCGACCACAACCGCATCAAAATCAGCCCTTTGCTGCAAAATTTCACGCGCGGCGCGCACATAGCCCAAAGCACCAAGAGGTTTGTTGTTCAGGCCCAGAGGAATCACATAGGGTATTTTTCCAGCGGCACGCCTTAGTGTGCAGGGCTGCATCCGCCCCGTTCTCATCTTCACCCTCGGCAAAATGCATATGCTCGGCCCCAAGCAACTGGCTCAGAAACACATTACCCGAAGTTTGATAAAGCGCGCCCATATCCGGCACCCGGCTTTCCAACTGTAACACCGATCCAAGACCAAGCTTTGCCGCCGCCGCCGCCGCGCGGACATAGTTGGACTGGACCGCGCCAGTGATCAGAATGGTATCAGCCCCTTTGGCCAACGCATCGCCAAAATAGAACTCGAGCTGGCGGATCTTGTTGCCGCCTGCACTAGCCCGGTCAGATCATCGCGTTTGATCCACAGATCTATGTCCAGATGCGTCGATAGCCGTTCAAGCGGAGTCAGCCCGCCGATCAGCTTGGTTCGTGCAAACCTGTCCAGCGTTTTAAACATATCTGTCATGGTATCCCACCTATCGTTATCGCCCGGTATAGCTGCAGCCCGGCCAGCAGCGAAATACTGCCAATGCCCGATGTGATGACTTGCCGTGGCAGGCTTGGCCCGATCCAGCGGCCGACGATGCTCTCCAACACCGTGACCGCCAGAAACAATGGCAGCATCGGGTGCATCTCAAATCCGCCAATCGCGTGCTCCCAAAGGCCACCGAATAGCCGATCAGCGCAATAGGCTGCACCAGTTTGCGCATAATCGCCGCCGGATAATCCGACAAAATCAACCCCAACGCCATCAACGGCTCCGGAGTTGCCGCCCAGACCGTCGCCACCCCCGACAGGCCGCTAATGGGTAGAAATGCGCGTTTCCATCGGCGGATGCTGGCAGCACCACATTCAAAAGCAGCAACAACGGCACAGCCGCCTGGGTTCCGATCTGCACAAACATCAGCGGACCGACGATAATGCTGAACCCGATGCCAATACCAACCTGCAACATCGCCCCAAGACCGATGGCCGCGACCAGCAGGATCAGATCAAACGGCATGGCATATCTGTTTAACGATCGTCACCCGAAGTCCCACCGTCTTGCAGTTCGTCGGCATCAATTGTGGCCTGAACCGCCCCGGTCAAAGCCCTTTTCTGTTCCGGGTTCAAAGTCTCTACCTTGCCATCGGCCAGCCGAACCGTGACCTCGCGGTGAGCAAAGTGGATACCTTCTTTGGCAAACAGGGCACGAATGTCCTCATAGACCTTTTTGCGCACCAACCACTGATCGCCCGGTTTTGTCATAAACTTGACCCGGATGATCATGGCGCTGTCCTGCATTTCAATAACGCCCTGAGATTTCAGCGGCTCAATGAAATTGTCACCAATCACCGGGTCACTTAGCAATTCAACGCCCAGGTTCTTGATCAGCTTACGCACCTTTTCCACGTCGGTGTCATAGGTCACCCGCAAAGGCAGTTTCATGATGACCCAATCGCGCGAATAATTGGTCAACACGTGGATATTGCCAAACGGAATGGTGTGCAGCGCGCCCAGGTGATGGCGCAATTGAAAGGATCGCACCGAAATCCGCTCAACGGTGCCTTTGACCAGGCCAATGTCAATATATTCGCCTTTGCGAAACGCATCATCAAACAGGTAAAACGCCCCAGAAAAGATGTCGCGCACCAGCGTCTGTGACCCAAAGCCAACGGCAAGCCCAACCACACCGGCACCGGCAAATAGCGGGCTGACATTAACGCCCAGTTCTAGCAGCGTGATCAATGCAATCGACACCACAACCACGGCCAGAATGAAATTGCGAAACAGCGGCAAAAGCGTGCCAAGACGGCTGACACTGGCAGAGGCGGCCCCTTCGTCACCCAATTCGGCCGACGGCATCTCCCCGGTTTCTTCGGCGATCTTGCTGTCAATCCATATGCGAAAGATATGATAGATGATGTAGCCAACAAAGATCACAAACACCACGTCCAGAAACCGGTCCAGGCCGCTTTCATGCAGCATCATTTTCTGCTGTTCCCAAATGCGGATCAGCGCATAGCTGCCCGCCACAAAGGCCAAAATACCAGCCACGCGGCGCGCCAGATGTTCGTATGTTGTCATCACATGGCGACGCTGAACCAGTGGGCTGCGGCCCATTTCTTCGCTCCAGTCCTCATCGCCCCGATTCATTTGGCGCAAAATGCGCGCGCGGTGAAAATACTGTTCAATCAGGTAGTTGAATAGCCCATACACCACCAGAATTGAAATGGTCACACCATATGCCCCGGCAATCAGCGGGATTGATGTTGGTCGCTCAAGCACCAGATCAAAGGCCAGTTCAAGCCAGGCAAACACAATGTAGCTGATCACCAAAGGGGCCCATAAATAGGCAACACAGCGGTTGATCCAGGCAACGTCCTCGGGGCGCTGGCGGTTGCAAATAGCGTCCGAAATAGCGCGGCGATTGCTCAGCACCATCAGGACGTTCAGCACAGCTAACAGCAACGAAGACGCCCCATACATTAGCGAATAAACATCATAGTTCAGCCCGAAATCCCCGATCCAGGTACTGAACATGATCGCGGTCGCATCCAGAAAGGCCAGAACGCCAAGCCAGCGAAACAGCTTGAGTGCGTCGTGATCTGAGAACGAAGGTATCCGGTATTGCGTCCGAAAAGGTGACAACACCATGCGCCAAATACTGATGGCAACCCGACTGATCGCATAGGTCGTATAAATCGCTGTTGCGGTGAATATTACAGAACTATCATCGGAACTGCCAAGGATCAGCAGCCCCAAAAGATAGGCCACCAGGATCGAAACCAGAATGCCAATCACCGCCATCAGAAAGCGAAACACCAGATAGGGCATCTTTTCGCGATAGCCCATCGGGGCCTCAGCAACGCGGGCCAAAACGAAGCGTTTGGCCAGCCGTTTGCCATAGATTTCGCGTTCAAACACCATGCCCGCCGCCAGCAGTACCAAACACCACACCAACACCTCGACATAGGTTCCGATACGCCCATCGGGGCTGGTTGCACGCAGGATGAAAAGAACTTCGTTGATGGAATCCGGTAATACCAGCAGGCGTTTGTCCAAGGTGGCCCGGAATTCCCGAACCTCAGACTGGGTCTGCATCAGCCGCGAGCCATGCTCCATACGATCAGCCGCGGTTTCAGGTGCCTCTTCTGGTTTGGATGCGCCATCGGCAATCGCCACGCGGCCATTTCCATCCAGAACAATGACGTTGACGCCAGAGTCAGCCGCTTGCCGAATGGCTGCTGCCAGATCGCTTTCCTCTTGGGGGTCGGTCGTGTTTTTGGTCTCGCTTTTGCTGCCAGTCAAAAGACCAAGGCCCGATAACGATTGCGCTGAAACAGCAAAGGCCATCATCATCGCGATGATGGCAACCAACGTCAGGCGGAATAGATTTTGCAGCATAAATAGGTCGGCCTTGTCTAAAAACTGTTTCACTGAAAGCTACAGGAGCCTGATTCAAGGTGCAAACATCATGCGGCTCTGCAGGTGTTTGTTATTAAACCGACACAGGAACGTGCAACACTTGCGGCACCCGGTAAATACCAGATGTCTGTTGATATACCCACTAAGGGTTGAGCGAGGGTAAAAGCGCAATGCAAATACTGGTTTGCAATCATGCTCAATGTAACTAGTATATCAATTTCGCAGAACGGCATCCATTTACCGGCTCAGCGTCGGCGTCAGCCACGATACGCAAGCGACACCAGACGGATCAAAGGGCTGGAACTATGGCCGTAGGCATATTGACGAAACCAGCGCTTTGCGCAATGAATACACACCTGTTTGCTGCGTGTTCTGACCGCCCGGCGCGACCTGTCAATCGCTGCTTGGGCACTACAGAAACAATTTTGTTTGAATTCAGTGTAAATTTTGAAATAACAGACAGAACTTTAGGGTTTCAGGCACACGTATGACGGGCACAACACATCAACTAAATTCAACAGCCGGGCCTCGCGGGCCACGGATCATGCTTTACAGCCACGACACCTTTGGCCTTGGCCATCTGCGTCGCTCGCGGGCGTTGGCCGGGGCGATCACCGCAGCCAACCCGTTAGCCACGGCACTGATCTTAACGGGATCGCCTGTGGCGGGGCGGTTCACCTTTCCGCAGCGGGTCGACCATGTGCGCCTGCCCGGTGTTACCAAACGCAGCGATGGCAGCTATGCGTCCCAAACCATGGGCATGGACATCGAGGAAACCACCGCATTGCGGGCCGGTCTGATCCGGTCTACCGCAGAGCAGTATAAACCCGATGTGTTAATCGTTGATAAAGAACCCACCGGATTTCGTGGTGAACTGCTGCCGACGCTGGATCTTTTGACCGAGGCCGGCAACACCCGCATTGTTCTGGGGCTGCGCGACGTTCTGGACGAACCGGAAATTCTGGCCGCTGAATGGGATCGCAAAGGCGCGATTGAGGCCACCGAAACCTATTATGACGAACTTTGGGTCTATGGGCTTCACTCAATCTATGACCCAACTTCTGGCCTGAATTTCAGCCAAGCCGTCCGCGACCGCATGGTGTGGACCGGTTATCTGAAACGCGAACTTACCACGCCAGTCGAAACACCCGATCAGCCCTATATCCTGATCACCCTGGGCGGTGGCGGCGATGGCGAAGCGATGGTTGATCTGGTGTTGTCCGCCTATGAACAAGACCCGGAATTATCGCCGCATGCCATTTTGGTTTACGGCCCGTTTTTGTCGGGTGATCTGCGGGCTGACTTTGAAACTCGGGTGGAAAACCTGAATGGTCGCGTCAGTACCGTCGGCTTTGAATCCCAGATCGAGGCGCTTTATGCCGGCGCGCAGGGCGTGGTTTGCATGGGCGGCTATAACACCTTTTGCGAGGTGCTGTCGTTTAACAAACGCGCCGTGATCGTGCCGCGCACCGTGCCCCGGCTTGAGCAATATATTCGCGCCAGTCGCGCCGAACAGTTGGGATTGGTGCGTATGCTGGACGAAACCCGCGACGGCATGACACCACAGGCGATGATCGCCGCGATCCGCAATCTGCCGCAGCAAAATCCGCCGTCTCAGGCGATGCCTGATGGGCTGCTGGATGGGCTGGACACCGTCACAAACCGGATTGCCGAGCTGCTGAAATCCCCGATTGAGCAAGCCGCAGAATGAGCCCGCGTCTCGCCGTAGTGGTCAAAGGCTGGCCCCGCCTGTCCGAGACATTTATCGCCCAGGAACTGGTCGCCCTTGAGGCCGCCGGGCATGAGTTTGAAATCTGGTCGCTGCGTTTTCCCACCGATGTCAAACGCCACCCGTTGCATGACAGATTACAGGCAAAGGTGCGTTATTTGCCCGAATATCTGCATCAGGAACCGATGCGGGTTTTGCGGGCGTTGCGCGATGCTCGCCGCCTGCCCGGCTTTGCTGCGGCGCTGGCGATCTGGCGCGCGGATTATCAGCGCGACCGCACCCGCAACCGGGTGCGCCGCTTTGGTCAGGCCTGTGTTATGGCGGCCGAATTGCCTGCCGAAACCCGTGGGTTATATGCGCATTTCCTGCATACCCCATCGTCAGTTGCCCGCTATGCGGCGATCATGCGCGGCCTGCCTTGGGCGTTTTCGGCCCATGCCAAAGACATCTGGACGTCACCCGAATGGGAGCTACGCGAAAAACTGGCCGATCCGGCGTTGGGCGCCACATTTGGCGCCACCTGCACCGCCTTTGGCGCGGAACATTTGCGCGACCTGTCCAGTGATCCGGCGCGTGTTGACCTGATCTATCATGGCCTCGATCTGACCCGCTTTCCGCCCGCCCCGGACAAACCCATGCGCATGGCAGGCGACCCGATGCACCTGATGTCTGTCGGGCGACTGGTTGAGAAAAAGGGCTTTGATCGGCTGATCGACGCGCTGGCATTATTGCCGGATCGGCTGGATTGGCGCTGGACTCATATCGGCGGAGGCGAGCTGAAATCCGTCATGACCGCCCATGCCGAACGCGCCGGGGTTGCCGACCGGATAAGCTGGCTTGGCGCCTGCGATCAACCGCAGGTCATCACCGCCATGCACGCCGCCGATTTGTTTGTATTGCCCAGCCGGGTTGCCGCCGATGGTGATCGCGATGGGTTGCCCAACGTGTTGATGGAGGCCGCATCACAGCACCTGCCAATCCTGTCGACACCCGTGTCCGCGATCCCGGAATTCATCGACAGCGGCATCCATGGGGTTCTGTCCGACGACGATCCGCAGGCGCTGGCCGATGCAATTATGTCGGTCGCCGATGATCCGGTCAAAGCCTCGGGCATGGCCGACGCCGCGCTGATCCGGCTGAAATCAGACTTTGGCATGACCCCCGGCATCACCCGCCTTTCAGCGCGATTGACCCAGCTTTGCGGCGATCCCTGAGATGATCCGCGTTGCGTTTTACGCCCCGATGAAACCGCCGACACATCCAAATCCGTCCGGCGATCGTGAAATGGCACGAAGCCTGATGAAGGCGATTGCAGCAGGCCCCGCAACCGTCGATCTGGTGTCAGAATTGCGGGTTCATGACTCGGCCGGTGACCCAGGTAAACAGGCGCAATTGCGCAGGTTGGCCAAAGTCGAGGCCACGCGCCTGATCCACGAATTGGCGGCCACTGACACGCGTCTTTGGGTGACCTATCACAGCTATTACAAAGCGCCCGATATGATCGGCCCCACTGTTGCGCGGGCTTTGAACATCCCGTATATCCAGATCGAATCCAGCCGCGCCAAGAGCCGCCTGACCGGCCCATGGTCCGAATTTGCGCGTGAAGCCGAAGCCGCAAGCGATTCGGCGGATTTGATCTTTTACCTCATTCAGTTGGACCTGCAGACACTAAAACGCGATCAGACCAAACAACAAAACCTGACCCTGTTGCGGCCGTTTCTGCCGATCACATCGCTGCCCGCCAACACTTATTCTTCCGATGGCCCAATGCTGGCCGCGGGCATGATGCGCAAACGCGACAAACTGGAATCCTACACTGTAATCGCGGAGACCCTTGCCAATCTACGCACGCCCGATTGGCGCCTTAACATCGCCGGAGACGGCCCGGCCCGGCCACAAGTCGAGGCGTTGATGGCCCCATTCGGCGACCGCGTTCAGTTCCTTGGCCAATTGGACCGCGATGGTATGAACGCCGTCTATCGCGACGCCGCCCTATTTCTGTGGCCCGGTGTGAACGAAGCATACGGCATGGTCTACCTTGAGGCACAGGCCGCCGGATTGCCGGTTATGGCCCAAGACCGCGACGGCGTGCGCGACGTGGTTTTACCCGGTGTCTATCCCGCACCAGAGGACGGGGCACTGGCACTGGCACGTGATCTTGACCAGCTTTTGGCCGACCCGGGTTTGCGATCCTTGCGCAGTACCGCAGGGCGCGCCATGATTGCCGAAAGCCACCTGATTGGCGCGGCCACAAATAGCTTTTGGTCCGCCGTTCACCCCCTGCTGGACACAAACCCATGATCCAAATTGCTTTGCTTCGCCACGGACATACCCATTGGAACCGCGCCGGTCAGATACAGGGCCGTAGCGATATACCGCTGGATGATGACGCGCGCCACGAATTGGCACAGTACTGCCTGCCCGCCACATGGGAAGCCGCCGATCTGTGGTCCAGCCCGCTGGAACGCGCCGTTGAAACCGCCCAAATCGTGGCAGGTCGCGCGCCAAAAACCATCCCCGCCCTAACCGAAATGTTCTGGGGTGATTGGGAGGGCAAACGCGGTGTTGATTTACGGGCACAACCGGGGTCAGGCTTTCGTGATATTGAGCAATGGGGTTGGTCCTATTGCCCGCCCAACGGCGAAAGCCCGCAACAGGTTTCAGACCGCCTAACCCCGTGGTTGAACACCCTGACGCAAGACACTGTTGCGGTCTGCCATATCGGTATCATGCGGGTGCTGATGGCGCGCGCCACTGGATGGAATTTCGACGGTCCCGCCCCGTTTCGCATCAAACGCAACCGGCTGTTTGTGTTGCAACTAAATGACGGCATCCTGACCGCCGATCCTGACCCCGTACGGCTGATCCGACGCGACGGCGCATCGTGAAAACGATGATCGTCGTCACCCATTTGTTGGGCACCGGGCATCTAAGCCGCGCGCTGACATTGGCGCGGGCCTTTGTTGCCAAGGGGCACGATGTGCAAATCGCCTCGGGCGGGATGCCAGCGCCACAGTTGGATCACAGCGATATCCAGATGCTGCAATTGCCGCCTCTGCGGTCAGACGGGATCAACTTTACCCGGTTGCTGGACAATGCCGGAGCACCTGCGGATGAGGCCTATCTAAGCAGCCGTAGCCACACCCAAAACAGCGCAGTAGCGGCTTTCCAACCCGATATCCTGTTCACCGAACTATTCCCGTTTGGCCGCCGCGTTCTAAGCACCGAATTCCTGTCACTGCTGGATACAGCCAAGGCGATGCCGACGCCTCCGGTCATCCTGTCCTCGATCCGCGATATCCTTGCGCCGCCGTCCAAACCCTCCAAAGCCAGCCGCGCCGACGACATCATTGCCCGTTATTACACCGCAGTTTTGGTCCATTCCGACCCACAAACCACCCAGCTGAGCCAAAGCTGGCCGGTGTCAAATAGGCTGGCGCCGTTTTTACGATACACAGGCTATGTCGCGCCGCCCAGCGCCGGGGCGCATCCTGGCAATACCGGGGCTGGTGAAATTCTGGTCAGTGCAGGCGGTGGCAGCGTTGGCGATGCCCTGTTTGAAACCGCGGTTAGCGCCGCCCGTCTGAGCCCAACCCAGCAATGGCGGTTGTTGGTCGGCGGCAGCTTTGCCACAGATCGTGTGGCAAAGCTCGTCCATCTGGCCAAAGGCACGCGCACCATCATCGAACCCGCCCGCCCGGATTTTCGCCAGATGTTGCATGGCGCTGCCGCCTCGGTGAGCATGTGCGGCTATAACACCGCGCTGGATCTGTTGCAGGCCGGCACCCCGGCAGTGATGATCCCGTTTGATGCCGGCAACGAGGTCGAACAGACCTTGCGCGCCACGTCTTTGGCCTCAATGCCCGGACTGTCGGTTTTGCGTAGCGCCGATCTGACGCCCCAAACGCTTACCCTCAATCTGCAACAGGTTCTGAACGAAGGCCGCCGCACCGATACCGGGCTAAAGTTTGACGGGGCCGCCCAAACCGTGCAATTGGCCTGCGACATGGCAGAGGCGCGGATATGACACCGGACTGGACAGCATTGGACGCAGAACTGGCCGCCTGGGATCAGGCGGGCCTGACTTTACCGCTTTGGTGGCGCGATGATGACGCGGTTAAACCAACCCCAGCGCTGGACCAGCTTACTACTCTGGCGGGCGACCTTGGATTGCCAGTACATCTGGCCATCATCCCGGCGTTTCTCGACAAAACGTTGGGTGATGCAATTGCCGATAGTCCACTGATCCCCGTGGTGCATGGCTGGTCACACCATAACCATGCCCCGGACGGTCAGAAAAAGGCAGAATACCCCGTCGGCAGGTCGATTGACGATATGATTGACGAGGTTGCCGAGTCTCTGACCATTCTAAAGAGCCGGTTTGGCGCTACGCTTTGCCCGATGTTTGTGCCGCCGTGGAACCGGATAACACCCGACCTGATCGCTGAACTGCCAGCAATCGGCTATGCGGCTTTGTCCACGTTCACACCGCGTGACACTGCAAACGCAGCCCCCGGCCTGATCCGCATCAACAGCCATCTGGACCCGATAGCCTGGCATGATGGCAAGTCTCTGGTCGACCCGAATACGCTGATTGCTCAGGTGACACGACAGCTGGCAGATCGGCGCACAGGGATCGCAGATAACGATGAACCCTACGGCATTCTGACCCACCACCTGGTGCATGACGCCGCCATCTGGACCTTTACCAAACACCTGATATCACGATTGATGCGTGGCCCGGCCATCGCCTGGACCGCCCCCAGACAAGGACCCCTGATATGAGCAGACTTGATTCCATGCTGCGCCGCTTTTCAGCCCAACGTGATGGGCTGAACTGGGCCGCACAACTGATCGCAGGACAGGAGGGCGACGCGCTTGACCTGGGTCTTGGCAATGGCCGTACCTATGATCACCTGCGTGAAATCATGCCAGAGCGGCGCATTTGGGTCATCGACCGGGTGTTGCAATGCCATCCGTCGTGCGTTCCGCCGGAAGATAATTACCTTGAGGGCGAGGCCGAGCCGATGCTGAACAAGCTCTCGGGTATGGGGGTAAAGGTGCTCCTTGCACATTACGATTTTGGCAGTGGCATCAAAGAGGACGATGTGGCCGAGGCCGCCCGCCTAAGCCCGATGATTGCCAGTGTGATGCAGCCAGGTGGCATTCTGATCTCGGGCCAGCCGCTGGTTGGGTTCGAGATGATCAAAGGCCCCGACACCATCGCCCCGGACCGTTACATGTTCTACCGAACTTAAGAGCAGCAATGTGAGCTTTATCCGTTACGCCATTTACTACGTTCCGCCCGTTGATGCGGGGTGGGCACAGCTTTGCACAAATTGGCTGGGCTGGGATGTGAACAGTGGCCGCACGGTCGCGCAGGCGGATGTTGCAGACCTGCCGTTGCCGATATCCGAGATCACCCAAGCGCCGCGCAGATACGGGTTGCATGCAACGCTAAAACCACCGTTTCGGCTGGCCTCAGATCAGACTGAGGCTGCTCTCAAAACCGCCTGTGCCGCATTGGCCAGTGATCAGGAAACGGTTCAGCTGCAATCGCTTGCCGTCAGCCGATTGGGCCGGTTTTTGGCGCTCTGCCCGTCTGGCCCGACAGAGGCGCTTAATACACTGGCCGCCCGATGTGTCAGTGAGTTGGATTTGTTTCGTGCACCGGCAACCCCCGATGAATTGGATCGCCGCCGTGGTTCTGGCCTGTCCGTGCGACAAGACCACAACCTGACCCGCTGGGGATATCCGCATGTGATGGACCTGTTCCAGTTCCACATCACACTGACCGGGCGCCTGCCAAAAAACACGCTGGCCAGCGTTGAAACTGCTCTAACCGAAATACTGGCGACACATCTCCCTGAGCCGCTGCACCTGAATGATCTGGCGTTGGTCGGCGAAGATGGCACCGGGCATTTCCACCTGATTAGGCGCTATCCGTTAACAGGTTAGCGTCGTTCAAACGTTTTGGGCATAGCCAGCCAAACGCTGCTCTAACGTACCTGTATGCAACTCAAAAAGATGGTTACTTGGCCCGTAAAAATATAACGACCGACCTTCGCCATCCACGCGCGCGCGTGTTAGTTGCAGCTCAATACCCAATGCCACAAGCCGCGCCTGCCAGGCCTCAAAATCGGCACCCTCAATTTTGAACGCAATGTGATTGTAAGTGCGACCCACCAATACATCCCCTTGATGATCGCCAACCAAATGCCACCAATCGTGTAAAATCGTGTCTCAGACAGCGACAATTGCACCTTATCATTGCGATAAACACAGCACGCCTCCATAGCCGTCTCTAGAAACGTTCACATTTCATCCAGATCCGTAACAATCAGCGTGATATGGGACAGTCCGCTGACCACGTTGCACCTCCGGCGACGTTGTCTCTAATACCTCTACCATTGTGGGCAGGACGCCCCTATATGCAAACCAAACCACAATCACAGGTGTCCCATGTCCTTTGACCGTACAATCAAAATCGCCCCCTCTATCCTTGCCGCAGATTTCGCCAATTTCGGTGCGGAATGCGAAGCGATCGAGGCGCAGGGGGCCGACTGGGTGCATGTTGATGTGATGGATGGCCGTTTCGTTCCGGCCATCACCTTTGGCCCGGCCACATGCGCCGCCATCCGCCCGCACATCAAAGGCATCATGGACGTGCATCTGATGATCTCTCCGGTTGATCCCTATATTCAGGCCTTTGCCGATGTCGGCGCTGATTTCATCACCGCCCATGTTGAAGCCGGCCCGCATATCCACCGCACATTGCAGGCCATCCGCAGCGCCGGGGCAAAGGCAGGCGTGGCGCTGAACCCGAGCACATCCGCGAGCAGCGTTGAGCATCTGTTGGACATGGTTGATCTGATCTGTGTGATGACGGTAAACCCCGGTTTCGGCGGTCAGAAATTCATCCATTCGCAAATCGACAAGGTCAAAACGCTGCGGGCTATGATTGGCGATCGGCCAATTCACATTGAGATTGATGGCGGCGTTGACCCAACCACAGCCCCTTTGGTGGCCAAAGCCGGTGCCGATGTTCTGGTCGCCGGGTCAGCTGTGTTCAAAGGCGGCTCAGTCAGAAATTCCGACGTGTACGGCAAAAACATCCGGACCATCCGGGACGCTGCGACCAACGTTTAGGTGTAGGGTGGGTGAAAACCCACG
>JBLHMP010000089.1:0-15729 GCA_047623555.1 Granulosicoccus sp. | reverse complement strand
ACCTCTCCTGAGCGTTTTGTCCGTCGGCACCCAAGACCACCAAAAGTCCCAACCGCCGTCTGGATCAACCCACCAAAAAACACGGAGAAAGCCCAAGCCTAAATTCCAAATGCCACCGTCTCAAAATAGTTGACACGTTCCGGCGCGCCTTTGCGTGCCGCAGTCCACTGGCTTGCAGGGTCAGAGTGGGATGTGAATTTAGGCTCCACCTCGGATGCCGCACCGAAGGCCGCAATCAGCAATACAGCACAACAAATCAGTTCAAAAAGCTTTCGCATTGATCAATACCTTGTACAAAAACCACATAACCCAAGCCAAACATCGACCATTTTTGGTTTCTGCCCCCTACCCCATCGGGATGTAAGTGAAGCATTCAAACCGCGCCTCTCGACCATGGCCGGTGATATCATAGGCGATCATACCGACAAATGCCCCGGCGAACGAGCCATGTTCGCCGGGGCCCGCCTCGCCATTGATCAGAGTGGCATCAAGACTGCCACCAATCGGCTGCCAACCGCCATCACCGCTGGCCCAATAAAACCGCTGCACCGCATGATCAACCTTGACCCGCATACGCAGGGGACCATCGGGCACCGGACCTTTTAACGGAAAGGTCAACTCACAATCGGGATAGCCCACAGGACAGGGCATGATGGTCAGTGAACGGCCAATTTCAGGTTCAAACGACAGTATAAGCGCGTGAAATTTGTGCCGGTTGTAATGGGTCGTTAACCCGGCGCCATGCTGGTAGGTTTCGGCGGTGTAGGTCAGATATTCCTGACGCCGCGCCACAAGGGATTGCTCAAACCAGCTGCCGATGCTTTCGCGCCCGGTCAGGACCAGATCACCGGCATCAGAGTGAAATAAACGTTCAGGATGCGGCGTGCGCGGCACTGCATTACTGATTCCCGGAACTTTTGTGCGGGCCAGCATCCCGCCTGTTCCAGATACAGCCTGTCATCGTCTTTCCAAACGCATTTCTCGATACCAATTTCGCGGCCCAGCGGGCAAAACCGCCCGGTGCTATCTGCCCCGGCAATGGGGCGACCCATCAAAAATGTATGAACTCCTCGCCTGTTGGCGTCTCGACATATTGACCATGGCCGGTTCGCTGGATCGGGTGCGCCCTATGGTCATCGCATGGTCGTACCCGGTGCTGCCCTCTGCTAATACCAACCGTTGCTTTGAAAGATATGCAAAGCCTTGGGCAGGCCACGTGGACTGCCGTCAAACGACCCATGTGCCAGATTGCCGCCCGTGCCCGGCCGGCGATGGTCCCACTGCGTATTCACGAAATATTTGCACCCATCATCATCGTTAAACAGCGACGGATCAAACCCCGAAGAATCGACATATGTCGGGGTTGCCGCGCATGTCTAACAGGTCGGCCCGGTTCAAAGGCCGCCCCACAAAATCCCAATTTACCAGGTCGCGTAAGTGATGGATTTGGACACCCGGATACCATTCAAATGTCGAGGTGGCGATGTAGTAATCATCGCCATCACGGCAAAAGGATGAGTCCGGGTTAAACCCCGGTAAAATGGGATTTTGGATCATTTATTGGTCTCAGATGATAAGGCCCAAAGGTTGATTTGCTCTTCGTCGGCATAAACGTCGATTTCGGCCAGTTCTTCGGCGGTGAACTCAAGATTGTTGATCGCACCGACGCAATCAATAACCTGCGACGGACGCGACGCACCGATCAGGGCGGTGGTAATGCCGCCATCGCGCAGCACCCAGGCAATCGCCATTTGTGCCAATGTTTGGCCACGCCGTTGTGCCAGCTCGTTGAGCTTTTTGATGTTATGCAAAGCACGGTCTGACAACATGTTGGGATCAAGCGATTTGCCCTGCGTGGCGCGGCTCCCATCCGGTGTTCCGCCCAGATATTTATTGGTCAGCATGCCCTGCGCCAAGGGTGTGAATGCGATTGAGCCAACACCAAGATCGCCCAATGTATCCTTGAGCCCATCATGCTCAACCCAACGGTTCAGCATATTATAGCTTGGTTGATGGATCAGACAGGGCGTGCCCAGTTCGTTCAAAATGCGCACCGCCTCGCGGGTACGTTCCGAATTATAGCTGGAAATCCCGACATATAGCGCCTTGCCGGATCGCACGATCTGATCCAGCGCACCCATGGTTTCCTCAAGCGGGGTATCCTGGTCAAAACGGTGCGAATAAAAGATATCAACGTAGTCCAGCCCCAAACGTTTTAGCGATTGATCACAGGATGCGATCATGTATTTGCGGCTGCCCCATTCCCCGTAAGGCCCGTCAAACATGCCATATCCGGCCTTTGAGCTGATTATCAGCTCATCCCGGTAACCCTTGAAATCGGTGGCGAGGATATCACCAAACGCCAGCTCGGCACTGCCTGCGGGTGGGCCATAGTTGTTGGCCAGGTCGAAATGCGTAATGCCGTTATCAAACGCCGTCTGGCAGATCGCACGTTTGGTGTCACGTGGCGTGTCGTCACCAAAATTATGCCACAGGCCAAGCGAGATCGCTGGCAGTTTCAAACCGGATTTACCGCAGCGGCGATACACCATTTTTTCATATCGATCGTCGGCAGGATGATAATTCATATGCAATTCCTATGGGTTAGACCAACAGTGCGCGTGCCTCGTCTGGGCCAAGGGTTGCGGGTCGGTCACACGTGGTTGAGAGGTCGACAAATGCGCCGCTTCCAGCAGAGTGCAGGACCGCCGTCATCACGTCAACCGCATGAACCGCCAGCTCGATTGAGCGGCGATGCGGGCGGCCATCGGCAATTGCGGTGGCCATATCAGCAAGCCCGGCAGTGCGATAATTCGCCATCATGCCGTCACAATGTTTCTGGCTTACTATGCCAAACAGGTGATCCCAGACCGCAACCTCGGAAATGTCACCATCACAGCCGATCATTTCCAATGTACCGCCAAAAAAGTTTGGATCAGACACAAACAGGCTACCATCCAGACCGTAAATTTCCATGTTGGCATGGCGATGCGCCCAGACGGCCCAACGTCCGACATCGGCCCGGCACCGGGTTGGAAAAAGAAATCCCGGTTCGGATGCCAATGCTCCATTCCGTGGCTCATGACATGCGCAGTACCCGCAACCACATCGCCAATGACGCCATCGTCAATCAGGGCGCGCGCCTGCTGGTGTGCAAAGCCAACCCGCAGGCTCTTTGCAGCGGTCAAATCGCACAGCTCCGAGCCCTATTGCAGGGACAACACCAATGGTTTTTCGGAAAAGGCGTGTTTTCCGGCCTCAAGGATGGCACGCGACACCGGGGAATGCGCGTTTGGGATGGTCAGGTTAACCACGATGTCGATGTCATCTGCGGTCAACAAATCCTCGACCGATTCACCCCGAACGCCAAATTCTTTGGCGCGCGCCTTGGCCACATCAAGGTTAATGTCCGCAACGGCCCTGACCTCAAGCGCCTTGAACAGCGGCGCAAGTTCAAGATACGCGGACGAAATATTACCGCATCCGATGATGCCGATACCAAGCGTTTCATGGTCTTCTTTACATTAATTTTGCGGCGGCGATGGCGCGGCGGGCAAAGCGTTCGTGAACATTTTGGTTGTCATGCTCCATGACAAAATACTGATAAGGCGTGGCGCGCAGGGCCTGCATAATCCCCAGCCAGTCCATGGTTCCATGACCGGGATCGGCCCAGCCATCTTCGTCCAAGGCCTCGCCTTTTGGCGCAATGTCTTTGATATGCGCAGCAATCAAACGCGACGCGTATTTATTAATCCAGGCCATAAGATCCTGCCCGGCAACAACGGCCAAAACCAATGTATCTGAGCCAAGCGGTTCCACAATTTGCGCCGTGACAGTGGCGGTAAAGCTGGCCGACGCTGCGGCGTCACCGGTCAAAACATGTTCGGGCCGCAGCCCCATTCATGCAGCCCAATCCGCGCCATTGCCGACAAAATTATAGCCATCCAGCCGGATAACCATGTCGCTAGTCACAAAGGCGCCACCTACGATTTTGCCGTCAAGGAAGTTCATCGCCTGTGAGCCGATAAAATCAGCGACGTATTTATTGACTGGGCAATTATAAATTTCGATAGGGCTGGCGAGCTGCTGAATGATGCCGTCTTTCATGATGGCAATCCTGTCGGCAAGGGTCATTGCCTCGATCTGATCATGGGTGACATAGATCATCGTATTGGAAAACTGGTTGTGCAGCTGTTTCAGCTCCACCCGCAAATCGGCGCGCAGCTTGGCGTCAAGGTTTGATAGCGGTTCGTCAAACAAAAACACATCTACATCGCGCACCAAGGCACGGCCAATGGCAACCCGCTGGCGTTGACCGCCAGACAAGGCACCGGGTTTGCGTTTCAGCAGCGGTTCAATCTGCAAAACCTCAGCGGCGTATTTAACACGTTTGGCGATCTCGGCTTTGGGCAGTCGGGGATTTTTCAACCCAAAAGTCAGGTTTCCTTCGACGGTCATCTGCGGGTACAGGGCGTAGGATTGGAACACCATGCCGATGCCACGCTCTGACGGTCCGACCCAGATGACGTTTTTACTGTTGATAAATATCTGCCCGGCCGAGATTTCCAGCAACCCAGCAATGCCGTTAAGCAAGGTGGATTTGCCACAGCCCGACGCGCCAAGCAGCACCAGAAATTCGCCCTTGCCGATATCAAGGTTAAGGTCTTTCAGAACGCTGACCGCACCAAAGTTCAGGTCAAGGTTTTTGATTGACACAGGGGAGTCCATATGGCTCAGAAATTGCACCGTCATCGGGTAATTTTCTGGCTTGGTGTAGATGACGCCAAACAGAAAGTTGTACCAAATGTCGGTGACTTGCATGGTGATCGCCACCACAAAAACGGGCAGCGACATCGGCAACATGATCACAAAAAAACGCTCCAGAACCCGGCTCCATCGACGCCCACGGCGCTAAACTGTTCCGCCGGAATTGAGCTGAAATAATTTCGGAAAAGCAGCGTCAGGATCGGCATGCCAAGGATTGTATGCACGATGACCAACCCCGAAAGTTTGGGAACAACCCGATTTCACGCAAGAAGATCACATAGAGCGGTTTCATGGGTGGTGCGGCAAATCCCTTCCCAAGGTTTTGAGAAATAGGCAGCTTGTCCGTCACGTATTTGGCCGGCATTTCCGACCCTATCCCGGGCCCGCCCGAGGTTAGAGACACCATAAGGTCATACACCCGCACGATACCGGCTGAGATCAACACCAAAGTTGTCACAAACACCGGGTGCATCATCGGATGACGATGAAAATATAGGCATTCCACACCGGAATGCCGTCAACGCGCGAGGCACTCCAGATGTCTTCGTCGATGCCGCGCAACCCGGCCAGTAGCTGGCACATGATAAGCCCAGTGCCCTGCCAAAGCCCGGCGAGGAGCAACGCCACCAGCACTTTGTCTTTGTCACAGCGGATCAAAGGTGAAACTTTCAAAGCCCCGCGAACGAACAGCATGCTGAACACCCAGATTAGGGTTTAACAACCACTGCCAGACCAGGCCGGTTACAATGAATGACCGGGCATATGGGTACAAAAAGATGGTTCGAAACGTGTTTTCAAACCGGATTTTCTGATCCAAACGTGCTGCGAATACAAAGCCAACCACGAGGGAAAACACCAATGATCACAGACCAAAAGCGCGGTCAGAATCATCGGAATGGCTGCGACCTTGGCAGCGCTATTTCTGGTCAAACGATATAAAAGCGTGCTTGTTTGCCTAGCCTGTCCCACCTGTGTCCACCCCAATTTGTGAGGAAATTGCGCCCTTCCCGATCTTATTCGTTAGCGTTCTCGATGATTGCGGCCCAACGTGCATCGCCCTGCTCGGCGTTGATGTCTTTGTCGTTCCAGAACTCAACAGCCAGTTCGTCAAATTTGACCTGATCAGTGGCGGTGACAGATCAATGTCATCTGCTCCTCTTTTGAGACCAGCTGGCTTGCCAGTTTTTTCAGCGCGGCTTCGATTTCCGGGTCGTCGTTTTTTGGTAAATAGAACGAATCCCGCTAGTCGAGATCACTTCGTTCGCGCCCAAACCCGGCAGACAGGTATAGTCTTTGCCCCCAACTTGTCCGGCCACCTGAAATTCGCCTTACGCCCATGATCTGACCGCCAGCCTTGCCGGTGAGCACCAGATTGGTCGCCTGATTCCAGTCAGATACGTTTGATCCGTCCGAGAATTCGCAAGTGTCGGCAAAGGCCTGCCAGATCGCTTTGGACACATCACTGTTCACAACATCAAGGTTGCGATCCATGTTTACCTGCTTGAACCAGTCAACACCGCCGATGGCAACGCCCAGAACGCCAAGCGCACCGCTTGATTGCCAGTTCTGCTGACCCATCGCCAGCGGGATAATTCAGGCTTCGCCCAATGTCGGGGCTGCGGCCACAAACTCATCCCAGTTCGTTGGAACGCTTAGGCCGTTGTCGGTATAAACGCCGTTGTTCAGCCAAATCCGCTGCCAAGAATGGATGTTCACCGGTACGCAGTAAACCCGGCCATCGCGGATACAATTCGCGAACAAGGACGGTGGGTTGATGATGCCGTGCCAACCTTCGGCTTCGGCAACATCGGTCAGGTCCAGCATCATGCCAGCCCCCGGCAATGGCATCGTCGACCCAGTTGTGGCCGTTGGTATTCAACGCCTTTGCAAACTCGCCACAGCGGCAGCCTCGCCCCCGAAGTCCAGCAGGGCTGTTAACTTGCTCATTTCATTTCGTCTTTGGTTTCTATATCGTTTAAAATATCGCTGTATCGATTTAGATTTCATCTCAAGCTGGTTTCTCAACTTTTTCCCTCTAGGTTGCAAAAGTGCATGCCAGCCTGTCTTTATCGGTCATTCTGGTGTGCAAAACCGGAGATTGTAGAGGGATTGCAGCGCGGATCGTGCAAACACTCACGCAAATTTTGACTGGCTAGACGCCTCAATCTTACCAATGAGTAATGATTCGATGACTAATGTGAGTAAATCAGGCCCGCGCGTGAGGCCGACACTTAAGACGATCTCGCGGTTGTCTGACCTTGCTGTACCAACAGTTTCACGCGCCCTGAGTGACGCGCCCGATATCAGTGAAAGCACCAAGAAAAAGGTGCGTAAAATCGCGCAAGACATCGGCTATCGGCCAAATCGTGCCGGGCTGCGTCTGAGGACGGGAAAACCAACGTCATCGCCCTGGTCCTGTCGATCGATTTTGACATGATAAACCACACCGCGCGGTTGATTACATCCATCGCTGCGGCAACTCGGTCAACGCCTTACCATCTGATTGTCACACCCTATTTCCCGGACGAAGACCCGATGGAAGGCATCCTGTAGGCTGCCAAAACCTGTTCGGTCCGCGTTCACCGAATGGAGAGCATTACCAGCGACGCCAGCTCTGAAGCGATCATTGCAGCCGTCGCAAAACAGTTCAAAAAGGATCCGAGCGTTGACGGTATTGTCTGTGCCTCGACAACTGCGGCAATGGCGGCTGTTGTGGGTGTCCAACAGTCCGGGCGGCAGATTGGCCACGAGGTTGATCTAACCGCAAAAGAGGCAATCCCGTTCCTGCAAGCCTTTCGCAGCAATATTTTAACGGTGTTTGAGAATGTCGCCGAGGCCGGGGATCAATTGGCCAAGGCCATCATCCGCTCAATCGACCACCCGGAACTGCCGCCAATTCAGGCGCTGGACGTTCCTGATATGATCAAGAAGCCCAGGTAAATTCAACCTCGACAATCGCCCCGGCCACGTCATAGCTAAATTTGTCACCTGCCACGGGAAACCGGGTGCGTACGGCAGAGCCGGTGATAATCTGTTCGCCCTCAGATAGGGTAATACCGCGTTTACTGAAATGATTCAGCACCCAAGCTAGTGATCCAAGCGGGTCGGCGGCCCCCGTATTGGTCGCCTCAGGCGCAGCGCCCTGCTGATAGACACAGGACGGTATATTGCCCAATTCCATCCCCCTCCAGCCATCAATTTCTGGCCCCAGCACAACTCCGCCACACCAGGCATTGTCGGCAATCATGGTGAATACGTCGAGCTGGCTGTAATCTGCGTTTTTGTCCTCGATGATCTCAAAGGCCGGTCTGGCAGCGGCAATAAAACCGCCCACAGTCGCGGCGTTGTGCGGGTCTGTTTGCGGCGGCACATCCCTTTTCAACTCAAGCGCCAGTTCAAATTCCAGCCCGAGATGCTGGAAACCGCTGAGCGATACCTGCGTTCCGGTCCCACATACGTCGCGGGCAAAAATTGCTCCGGCAATCGGGTGATCAATACCACACATCTGTTGCATTGCCTTGGAGGCCAGCGCAATTTTACGACCCGCAATTTCCCCGCGCGTTTTGGAAAACAAATCCTGTATCGTACTCTGGGCGGCATAGGCTTGGTCGATACCGCCAAGCGAAAGGTCACCTGACAAAGTTTCGTATGGCATTTTATTAAACCAGTCGTCAAAAAGCTTACGAGAAATATTGGTAATGCGGCTCATTGGGCACCTCGTACAGGAATTGGTTCGGTAATCCTGCCTTATGAGTGACCGCCGGTCCATCCCCACTAACGCATTTCGCCATCATCAAGGCCGTGGACGAACCGTTGTGAATCGCCTATTGCGGTAGTTGTTGTTTATTCGGACAGGCCATTCTCACGAGGTTATTATGAGCGTTATTACACCTGTCATTCTGTGCGGCGGTTCTGGAACACGACTATGGCCGTTGTCCCGCAAAAGTTTCCCCAAGCAGTTCGCCAAATTGATTAGCGATACCAGCCTGTTTCAGGCCTGTGCCCAACGGATGGCTGACACCGGGACTGACCTGAAATTTGCCGCGCCGATCGTCCTGACGAATTCCGGCTTTCGCTTTATCGTGACCGAGCAGTTGGTGGAAATCGGCATTGATCCCGGCCCGGTGTTGATCGAACCGCAGGGGCGCAATACCGCTCCGGCCATTCTTGCAGCAGCGATATATGCCCGCAAAACCAACCCTGATGCGGTGCTTCTTGTTGCGCCATCTGATCATGTGTTGCCCGATACCGATGCCTTTCATGCCGCCGTCACCGAAGGGCTGCGTGTCGTGCAAGACACCGGAAATCTGGTTACGTTTGGCATCACACCAGACCGGGCCGAAACCGGCTATGGCTATCTTGAATTGGTTGAACAACCTGATTTGTCCGGCAGCGCAATCGCCCTGCGCCGGTTTGTCGAAAAACCAGATGCCGAAATGGCCGCGAAAATGTTGGCGGATGGCTGCTATCTCTGGAACGCCGGAATTTTCCTGTTTTCCGCCCGCGACATCATTGCCGCCTTTGAAACCCACGCCCCAAACCTGATCACCCCGGTTACCAAAGCAGTGGACGAAGCACAGGCCGACCTTGGCTTTTTACGTTTAAATTCAGATGCATGGGCGCAGGCCGAGGATATCTCGATTGATTTTGCAGTCATGGAAAAGGCCAAGGATTTGTCAGTCGTGCCGTATTCGTCTGCCTGGTCGGATCTGGGCGGATGGGATGCCATTCTGCGCGAAAGCGTTTCGGATGCAAACGGTGTGGCCACATCCGGGCCCGCCATGGCCATTGACTGTACCAACACCCTATTGCGATCCGAAGATAAAGGTCTGGAACTGGTTGGCATTGGTCTGAACAACATACTGGTTGTCGCCATGCCAGACGCCGTTCTTGTCGCAGATATGAGCCGCGCACAGGACGTCAAACAGGTCGTGACCGCGCTAACCAAAAAGGGCGCCAAACAGGCGCAGTCCTTTGCCCGCGATCATCGTCCCTGGGGGCATTTTGAAACGCTGGCGCTTTCTGAGCGCTTTCAGGTGAAACGGATTGTTGTCAAACCTGGTGCAGCACTGTCCTTGCAAAGCCACGTACATCGTTCAGAGCATTGGATCGTTGTATCCGGAACCGCCAAAATAACAGTTGATGATGAGGTTCGGTTGCTCAGCGAAAACCAGTCAGTCTATATCCCGCTTGGGGCTGTGCATCGGATGGAAAACCCCGGCAAAGTCGCCATGGTCCTGATCGAAGTACAAACAGGTGCATATCTGGGCGAAGATGACATCATTCGTTACGAAGATATCTATGCGCGCGGCCAAGGTGCCAAAGGGTAGGCCACCGAGGCATAGAACCCACGCACGAAAAAGCAGGCCAATTGGCCTGCTTAAGAACCACGCCATAAGGCTGGCAAGATTGGAAAAACCTAGCTACCAGAAGAAAGCGTTGTTGTTGTTGTGCTTGTTGTGCCATCATCATTGATTATGAAAGCAATGACAAGAATCGCGCCAATACCCGCAGCGATTTGTGTGGAGGTCAATCCGGTTGCTGGAAGGCCATTTGCGCCCAAATATCCCGCAGGGCAGGTTACTTCTAGACGTCCAGATTCAAGAAAGCGCGCCGAAACGATTGAAGCATCATTACATGCTCTAATCCGTTCAGCTTGTTGCAGAGCGGTTTCTTGTGCAAATGCGCCAGTTGTCGCGCCAAGAACCATTGTGCCGGCAGTCAATAGTGTAAAAATCTTTTTCATAGTCCAAAACCTCACAGGAAAAACTCTAGTCCGATTAGTACCGCATTTTGGCCTATCTTACAATACGGCGCAAACCATAGCAGGCCTAATCTGGAATTTTTTTTCGCTATACATCTATTTGCCTAGTCTGTGAGCCGTCTTGTCCGCAAATACCCGATATTTGGGCCCGCCCACTGCCGAGATTGACGAACCAACCCAGCCCGCGAATCAATCCAAAAATCATTCACGACGGTGCCGCCGTTGCCCTGGCATCTTTCTTGAACATGTTGAGTAGCGTGTTTGTGCTCGACAATCTCAATCGTTTCCGAGCCAAGCCGCACAACGTCGCAGGCCAAAGATAGGCGGATTTCTTTGTTATCTAACCCGCGTATATATTGTACATGTTCACCGCTATAGGCCGGTCCAAGCGTATCACCACTGGCCAAAACGGTGCTCGACGCAATCCCGCCACCTAGTCCGAAAGTTTCGATCAGCATGCCATTGCGCATGGCCAATGAAACACTGTCTTCAGCACGCCAAACGGTGATTTTTCCTGGTCGATCATCACGTCGTTCGCTGTTCATGGACAAATAGGCAAGCTGGTCTTGCCGCTCAAGCGTCACCTCAAGGTACGCGCCATCAAGACCATCCAGAAGCGCCCGATTTATGGCTACCCGCGCTTGTTTGGGGCCCGTTTTTGAGGCCACCACACCACGAACGGCATCAAACACCTGTAATTCCAAACTTGGGGCGTCATTTCCAGCACTGCACCCAGACAGAACCAGCCCGGCAATCAATCCGCCAACAAGGCAAAAACGGTTCATTCCCATACCCGCACCCATTGGTTTGTCAAAGCCTGCCGGTGTGCATCCCTGATCTGTCCATATAGCGGGTCCGGAATGTGCAGCTGCTGACCACCATCACGCTGGACCGGTCGGATCGTTGTGCCAAAAGTCTGGCGGCTTGGCTTGCCCAGGAACCAGCCCACTGGAATTTTCAATTGAATGCCCTTGTCAAATGAGCCCTCGCCAAAATCCTCAGCGGACACGTTTGTCATGGTAACAAAGCCCCCGACCGACCAGCCATTGTCAAATTCACGATCCAGTGTGAGCGTCCCACCCACATCTCCGGCCAGGTACTGCCCGATGTCCAGGCGCCCGTTCCAGCCACCACCAAAGTCATAGTAGGTTCGTAAATATCCAGTAAAGGCCGAGTAGTCCTGAAAGCCCAACATCTGATCATAATCACGTTTGCGAACATAGCTGGCATCAATCCCGACACCCAGCCGACTGTTGACAGGTTTCCAAAGTAATTCGGTCGAAACGCCGCCAAACATCGATTCAAGATAGCCAACCGTTACCCGCGCATAGAGGTTTTTGCCGGGGCGCCATTGTTTAGCGACAAACAGGTTGTTGATCGTCGTATCGGCCTGCGCAAACAGTACCCCATCTGTCCGCACATGCGGCAAAACCGAATTCGACGTTCGGGTGCCGTCGGCCACATTCCCTGCAATGCGATGACGAAGGGTCCCGGACAAAATCCAGCCCGGCGCCGGACGATAGCTAGCGCGCAAAGCAACTCCGAAATCAATACGGAACGGTTGATCAGGGTCAAAATAGCTGGTCGATGTATAGGGCATCACGGCCCAACTATGCTCAGGGTACAACCCCGCCCCCGAAACAGCGTCAGCGCCTAACTGAGGTGCATCGGAAAATCCGGTAACGGCCAACAAGGCCTCTGTGGCATTATCGTCAAATTCCAACGCTTCGAGGTCAGAGCGGCGAATGGTGACTGCCGAAACCGCCATCCCAAGCGAAACCGGGATCAGCCTAAAGGTCTCAACCGAAGCAGGCATCACCTGAGCAAGAGAACGGGCCGCACGACCCACAGCATTTGCAAAGGACAAATACTGTAGATTGCGGAATCGGAGTTCAGCCGTATTGGCCGAGACATCCAGCGATTCCAAAATAAGCCCGTTTGCCCGCAGGATCGGCTCAAGTTGATCACGCAATTGCAGCGGCGCATTGGCGCTTGCGGCCCATTCAGTGCCCCAGACCTGTGGATCGCGCGCACGCGATGGCCGATTCTTAACTGGGTGCGGTGCAGACACATGCATCAATGTGGGCGGATCAACTGGATTAAGCTGGATTTGGGCGGTGATGCCAAATTCGCTGCCGTACATATAATAGGCCCCAAGACGTGTTCGTCTGGTCGCCTGATACTCAACGCCAAAATTGTATTTCGATTTACGCTCAAATACCGATGTCGTCTGGGTCTCGGTTACATACGCATCCGAAGACAATTCAACTTTGACGCTGGTCCGGTCATTTGGCATCCACTCGATACCGCCAAATGGGGCAGCAGGCCCACGAAACCATTGGTCATACGCTGGTTTTCCGCCGGTGCTAGCTGGATCATAGGCCGGTCTTGTACCGCCAAACGGCGACCCGATGCTTCCCGATGAACCAAGGCGACCCCAACCAAGACCGCCAGTCAGCTTTAGCCGCCCAGGAAGGCGCGCCGCGCCAAATCCCGGTGCTTTGAACGTCTTGGTTGCAACGATGTATTCCGCAGCATAAATGCCAGTGCCGATAAAATCCTGCAACCCAAGAGTAATCTCGGGCCATGACCGCGTTTCTTTATGAAGCCTGAACCGCATATCAAAACCGCGGTCATAATAGGTAGAAAACCCGCCCATGTTCCAGTTCTCGATCTTGCTGTACCGGAAACTGGCAGACATCCAAGGCATGGCCTGAAACGTCAGGGTATATCGGGATTGGCCACCAAAATAGCCAATTGCAGTGGTAAATTGCCCGTCTGGCAGCATTTGGCCCGACGGCATATCGATCAGACCAGGCGATCCATAAAAATTTAAACTAGGCGGAGGCAGTGGCGTGAAACTGGGCGCGTCCTTGTCCGAGCCACCCACGGGAACCGACTGAGCCAGCCCGGCAACCGAATGCGAAACAATCAGCAAAGTCACTATCACTGCCATGCGCAAACAAGCGCCCGCCATTTTGGGGATGCGGTCATAAGTAAACTGCACTGCGTTGTCCTTTATCGCCTGCCTTGGTCTTTTTTCTATCTAGATACAAACAACCGCAGCTAGGCAATAAATATGCCTGGCTGCGGTTGTTTTAGACCCAATACCGCGTCTTTGTGGTGACATACGATATGCCTGAAATTGGTATCATCCCCCCGGCCCAAACGGACTGACAGGTTACGAAGTTTTTCTACCTGCTTCGCTTGGGTGATAGCCTTCGACCCACCGTCGTATGACATCCAACGCGGCGCCATCATCGCTGGCCTTAAGCGCTCCGCGTAACCCGTGCAGGACAGAAGCCACTTCGATCTCGGACAGAATATCGTCTCGGGCGCAGAAAATTTTAGGGTACCGCGTCCCGATCAACTTACCGCTCAGAGTTAGCTCTTCTTCGATTTTCTCGCCGGGGCGCAGACCGATGATCTCAATTTCGATATCACCCTCAGGGCTATTTTCGTCCCGAACCGAATAGCCTGCGCTTTCGATAACTTGCCGCGCCAGCTTCATGATCGGAACAGGGTCCCCCATGTCGAGAACAAACATCTCGCCACCTCGGGCCTCGTCTCCAGCCTTAAGCACCAATTGCACGGCCTCGCGTATGGTCATGAAAAACCGCGCCACCCGAATATCCGTTACAGTAACCGGCCCACCCCGGCTTATCTGTTCTTGGAACAGCGGAACCACAGACCCCGAAGAGCCAAGCACATTACCGAACCGCACCATGGCAAACACTGTGTCGCTGTGCCGCGTCGCGAGATCTTGAACAACCAGTTCCGCCAAACGCTTTGACGCCCCCATTACATTGGTTGGGCGCACAGCCTTGTCGGACGAAATCAGCAGGAACCGTTCAACCCCAAATTCAGCCGCTTCGCGGGCCAAAGTCTGGGTGCCCAGCACGTTGTTAGACAAACCCGAAAGCGGATTGGCCTCGACCAGCGGCACGTGCTTATACGCCGCAGCATGCAGTACCACCTGAACCCCGTGTTTCGCCAGAACTGTACGCACCAAGCGTTCATCGGTGATTGATCCAAGAACCGGAACAATCTCGATTTCCTGACCTTGGGCCAATTGATCCAATTCCATATTAACCGTGTACAGGGCCAGTTCGCTCAGTTCGTACAACACCAACTTGGCGGGATGGCACGACAACAATTGACGACACAATTCCGACCCTATTGACCCACCCGCTCCTGATACCAGAACCACGCGGCCGACATAACTGTCACAAGCCCCGCCCAGCCCCGCATCATGCGACGCGCGGCCCAGAAATTTTTGCGGCGCTACTGGGGTCAGTTTATCGACCAGCGCTTCTTCGCCAATCAACTGTGCAAACGAAGGCAGCGTCTGAACCTCGACGCCCATTGATTGCATTCTGCGGGCAATTTGCACCTGTTTTGGTTGGCTTGACGATGGCATCGCCAACAACACCCGATCTATCGATCGCGTCCTAATAATTTCAGCAATGCGTGCCGGCGGATAAACCGGCAACCCCATCAGGGTGACGCCCTGCAGCGATGTATTATCATCAACAAATGCCACGGGTTCGATGCTCTCGTGGGTCTTCAATGCCAGAGCCAGTTGGGTGCCGGTTGTCCCAGCCCCATAAATCAACACCCGGCGACGCGGCTTTGCACGATCATAAAGTACCGTGACCACTTGATACAAAACGGCCCGGCTCGCGACCAAAAACAGAAAATAGCTAATGCCAAACATAACATGCGTGCCCGGCGGTAAGTCCATTCCCACCAATCCGGTCAGCACAGCCGACGCCCCCGCCAACAACAGCGCAAATATTGCAGTCAGACCGACGGCGTGACGTTCATAGGCTTTTAACTGAATTTTCGGGATTCCAAGCCACATCGACAACCCAGCTGCTAGAATGAGCAGGTAAGGAAGAATCGGCAGGCTCTGGACCAATGTCTCAAAAGCTGACGTCGGCAGTGATTGGACTGTATAGGTGAACAACAATGCAATCGGGATAAGAAGCAAATCGATAGCCAGAAAAAAATATGCCTTCTGACTTCGGGTTAATACACTGAAAATACGCATCATCTTTTGTCGCCCCCAAACGACGGTGTAAAGTGGGTCATGTTACTAATGATATGGTAAACAGGCAGCTTACGCCTACTTGCCACATGCCCAAGTTGGGAGTTGAAAAATTTCGAATCGAATTTTGTGGTCGTAAAAACCTCAC
>JBLHMP010000088.1:0-15984 GCA_047623555.1 Granulosicoccus sp. | reverse complement strand
TTGAGCACCGCGAATATGGTGAGTAACTGCCAAAACCGTCTCGGTTGGATGACTGGTTCAGGGAAATCCGCTGTGCCGCCCTGAAGCTGCTGCCGCAGCGGAAAACAAATTTCTGCACTTGCATCCGCTGCGGTGGCATAAGTCCGCTTTGTCCCGCACACCGGACCTTCAGAACCGTTCCAAAAACCCTCGTTTTTGGAACATGCGTAAAACACATCTTTTAACGCTACCAAAAACCCCGTTCAAAACCCGATCAGTTGTTGAAGGTTTTTGGTTCTCACGTGATAACAGCCATTAGCTGCACTGCAGAAATTCGGTAAAGAGGGCTCAGACCGGCTATTACCCCAACAACCTCTCACCCCACCATCATCGCCGCCACATTCAACATTCGCGCCGAAAACCCCCACTCATTGTCATACCAGCCAAACACCCGCGCCTGCCTCCCATCCGTCACCCGGATTTCTGGCCCGGCAATGACGAGGGATTCGGGCCGCGCCCGCAGGTCACTCGACACAAGCGGCTGATCCGTCCAGCCCAGAACCGGCGCCTCTGCTGTCGCCTGTTTCAGCGCCGCAATAAACACATCCTCAGACATCTCTCGACCCATCTGAACCACCAGATCAACCGCTGACACACTGGCCGTCGGCACCCGTACCGCCGCGCCACTAATGCGTCCGCGCAGATGTGGCAGAACCTGTCCGATCAACTCGGTTGCGCTCGTGGTTGTCGGCACCATGGATTGCGCGCCACCCCGGCTGCGCGCCAGATCACCGCGCGGGGCGTCGATCATCGGCTGACTGTTGGTGTAACAATGGATCGTGGTCATATGCGCCCGCTCGATCCCGGCGATCTGATCAATCACCTTGACCAAAGGCGCCAGCGCGTTGGTGGTGCAGGAGGCGTTGGAAACCACCTTTGCATCCCCCAGATCCGCCTCATTCGCGCCCATGACAATGGTCACGTCGGCGGCAGGCGAAGGCCCCGAGATCAGTACAGATTTCGCCCCGGCCACCAGCCCACGCCGCGCCACGTCCGACGTGCGGGCAATGCCGGTGCATTCCAGCACGATATCCACGTCGCTCAGATCAAGTTTTGACAAATCGGGTTCATGGCTGACCGGGATCACCCGATCGCCAACGTGAATGGCGTTACCCTCGGTGGTCACGTCACCAGGGAACGGCCCAAACGTGCTGTCATACTGAAACAGAAACGCACAGGTTGCGAGTGGTGCGATGTCGTTCACACGCACCACATTGATCCTGGCATGTTGGGGCAACGTCAGAATCTGACGTAAAATCGTGCGGCCGATGCGGCCGAATCCATTGATAGCAATACGCATGGGACAAGGTATGGCAGCGTCAGAAATCAACCTCAACCGCCACGCCGCGCTTAATCGCCAGATCAACCACCGTTGCAGCCACCGCCAGATCTTGCAGGCCAACGCCGGTGCCATCAAACAAGGTGATCGCCTCGTCCGAGGACCGCCCCGCATGGGTGCCATTTACCACCGCGCCAATCTCGGAGATATCAGCCTCGGCAATCAGCCCAGCCGCAATTGCATGCTGGCATTCTCCAAGGCTGATCGACTGGGCAACCTCATCGGTAAACACCTGCGCGCGCGCCATCAGTGCTGCTTCGACCTCTTGTTTGCCCACGGTATCTGTACCCATGCAGGCAATATGCGTGCCGGGGCGCACCTGCGCGGCCATCAGAATTGGTGAAAAAGACGAGGTGATGGTGATGATCACATCTGCCTGAGCCCCCATTTGGTCCAGATCAACCGCCTCAAATGGTAGTCCTAGTTCCGCAGCGGTATCCGCCAGTCGCGTCAACATCTCAGGGTGGAAATTCCAACCTATGACCTTTTCGAAATCGCGCTGCTGCACAGCGGCCCGCATCTGAAACGCCGACTGATGCCCGGCCCCGACCATCCCCAAAACCTTGGAATCGGGGCGCGCCAGATAGCGGATTGATACCGAACTCGCCGCCGCCGTCCGCAATGCGGTCAGCAAATTACCCCCAACCACGGCCCGACATTGGCCAGTATCGGCATCAAACAGAAACACGGTAGATTGGTGGTTGGTCAGCCCGCGGGCTTCATTGCCGGGAAAATAGCCACCAGATTTCAGGCCCAAATTCAGCCCCGCCCGATCAAACCCGGACTTAAAGCCATACAAAGCATCGCCATGCCCAATCGCCTCACGGATCACCGGGAAATTATAGGCATCCCCGCGTGATATAGCGCCAAACACCGTCTCAACGGCGGCAAAGCTCGCCTCAGCCGTTATCAAATCCCCAATCGCCGCCTCAGGTACAATCCACATATCAATTCCCACATCTTCTTTTGTTCTAAAATATCCTCGCCGAAGGCATCCGCCAAAGGCGGGTTTCCGACCTCAGTACGCTTTACCGCGCGCTGATACTGGCCACAGCGTTTCCACCTTGCCGCCCCGCACCCCGACATACCAATCATGCACATTGCAGGTCGGATCACAGTGTCCCGGCACCAACTTCAGCTTGTCATTGACCTTCAAAACACCATCCGGATCGCCAACAACACCATGCTCATCCGAACATTTCAGATAGGTGACATCATCGCGGTCAAACACCGTTGGCAATCCGCTATCCATCGATTGCGCCTTAAGACCGGCATCGACCACGGCGATATCAGGCTTGGCGTGGCTCATCACCGAGGTCAGGATGAACAGGGCGTTTTCCCATTCGCCCTGATCAATCCGCGTGCCGTCCTTGTCCAGAATACGGCCATAATCTGCGTCCATAAACGCATACGACCCACATTGCAGCTCGTTATAAACACCCGAATTACCCTCAAAGTAATACGATCCTGTGCCGCCACCGCCAACAATGTCGCACTCAAGATCAACCGCCTTCAAACCCGCGACTGCATCAGCAACCATTGCAATCGCGATATCCAATTTGCCGCGACGATCCTCATAGGAATCCAGATGCTGCATGGCGCCCTGATAGGCCTGAAGCCCCGAAAACTTTAACCCCTCAGCCGCATCAATCGCCTGCGCAATCTCAACCACGGCGGGCGTCGTCGTCACGCCACATCGCCCGGCACCACAGTCAATCTCAACAATGCACTCAATCTCGGTGCCATGCTTAACCGCAGCGGCACTTAGGTCGGCAACATTGGCCACGTCATCGACACAACAAATCGTACGCGCGCCCAGTTTCGGCAACCGCGCCAGACGGTCGATTTTGACAAGGTCGCGCACCTGATTGCTGACCAGCACATCCTTGATGCCACCGCGGGCGAATACCTCGGCCTCAGACACTTTCTGACAACACACGCCGCACGATCCGCCAAGACGTTCCTGCAATAACGCCACATCAACCGATTTGTGCATTTTGCCATGTATCCGGTGCCGCACGCCCATGGATTTGGCCAGATCGCCCATCTTAACAATGTTGCGTTCCAGCGCGTCCAGATCGAGCACCAGACAGGGGGTTTGGATATCCGCCTCGTCCATGCCGGGCAGGGCGGGCACGTCATAGCCAACTTCCAAGCCTTCAAAATTTACATGTGCATTCATGGGGTCAACTCCTTTTTTGGTGTGTTTGGACGTCATTTTGTCCAAGGCAGGCTATCCATGTCGACATTGCCACCAGTAATGATGACGCCGACACGTTTGCCCGCAAACAGGTCTTTGTTCTTTAATATCGTTGCGAGGGGCACGGCGCTGCTGGCCTCCATCACGGTTTTCATCCGTTGCCAGGTCAGTTTCATCGCCGCGACGATTTCGGGGTCACTGGCGGTTAAAATGTCGCTCACGTGGTTTGAGACAAAGTGCCAGGTCAGGTCTTTCAGCGGCACCTTTAAACCATCCGCCACCGTGTCTGGCGCATCATCGGCGATGATATATCCGGCCTTGAAACTGCGATAGGCATCATCCGCGCGTTCCGGTTCAGCCGCATAGATCGCCACATCAGGTGCCGCGTTGGACAAGGCCAGACAGGTGCCGGAAATCATGCCGCCACCGCCAATTGGTGCGATGACCATGTCCAGGTCGGCGACCTGATCAATCAGCTCAAGCGAACAGGTTCCCTGACCGGCAATCACCCGATGGTCGTTATATGGATGCACAAACTCGGCGCCGGTTTCGGCCTGAACCTTGGCAAAAACCTCTTCTCGGCTGCTGGTCGATGGCTCGCATTCGGTGATCACCCCGCCATAGCCCCGCACGGCTGCCTTTTTCGCCTCGGGGGCTGTACGCGGCATAACCACATGGCACGGAATACCGCGTCGACCGGCAGCATAAGCAAGGCTAAGGGCGTGGTTGCCGGACGAATGCGTTGCCACGCCTTTGGCCGCCATCGCATCAGTTAAACCAAACACGGCATTGGACGCTCCGCGCACTTTGAAGGCCCCGGCTTTTTGAAAGTTCTCGCATTTGAAAAATAGCTCGGCCCCGGTCAGCTCATTAAAGAACGTCGAGGTCAGAACCGGCGTGCGGTGAATATGGGGTTTGATCCGCGCATGCGCGTCCAGAACATCCTGATAGGTCGGGATTATCATCAAACGCCCCTTATGCTGCAAATTGCTGTAATTGCGCAGCGGAGGCGCGGTAATATTCTTGCGCCGCCGCAACGCCCGACCCCAGCCGAATATCCAGCCCCAGATCGGCCATCACCATTTCAGCGGTGGCAACACCGCTTAGGGCCATCACGTCGGTCATGCTGCCCAGATGGCCGATGCGAAACACCTTGCCTGCAACCTCTCCGAGACCGACACCAAAGGCGACGCCGTATTGGGCAGCGGCGTGGTTAACGATCTCGGTTGCATCGAACCCTTCGGGGGTTTTGATGGCGCTGACTGTGTTGGAATAGAGATCAGGCGAGGTCGCACACAGTTCCATGCCCCAGCCCGCAACCGCCCGGCGCACGCCTTCGGCAATGCGGTGGTGGCGGGCAAACACATTGTCGAGCCCTTCGCCCAACAACATCTCGCAGCCCAGTTTCAGCCCGTTGAGCAGGCCAACCGGCGGCGTATAGGGATAGGCGTTGACGCCGTAGCCCTTTGCCATATCGCGTATATCAAAATAGACCCGGTTCAGGCTGGCCGAATGGGTCGCGGCCATCGCCTTTTGACTAAACCCAACGATGCCAAGACCGGCCGGCAGCATAAAGCCCTTTTGCGATCCGGTGACGGCAACATCAACGCCCCAGTCATCAAACCGGAAATCCATCGACCCAATGGAGCTGACCCCGTCGACAAAGAACAACGCCGGATGGTTGGCGTGGTTCATGGCTTTGCGGATGGCGCCAATGTCAGACACAACGCCGGTTGCAGTCTCGTTATGGGTGGCCAGAACGGCCCTAATGCGGTGATCGGTATCGGCGGTCAGTATTTCGCCATACCGGTCCGCCGAGATGCCGTTGCCCCAGGGCGTTTCAACAATCTGGACGTTCAGGCCAAGACGTTGGCACATATCAATCCAGCGCTGCGAAAACATGCCATTGCGCGCCACCAGAACGTGATCGCCGGGCGACAATGTGTTGGTCAGCGCAGTTTCCCAGCCGCCAGTGCCTGAGGACGGAAAGATGAACACCTCGGCAGATGTGCTTTTGAGCACCTGCTGAACCCCGGCGCGGGCCGGATGCAGGATGTCGCCAAACGCAGGCGAGCGGTGGTCGATTGTCGCCATGTCACAGGCTTTGCGGATGGCGTCCGGAATGTTGGTCGGGCCGGGTATGAACACGGGGTTTTGGGCGCTCATGGCAGCCTCCTATCATTGGTTAAGATGATCTTAGGCAGCGGCCTTTGACCCTGCAATTATTTTGAAAAATCGCATAACCGTGATTAATAGTCAGAAAAATGAGCATTTACAGTTGTTTGCATTTTTCATATAGTGGAGGTGTTTTTCATTTTTGGAATAAATCCACCATGGCTGACCCAAAAACACCGCCCCAACCAGATCGCCGCGCCCGTGGGCGTCCGCGGGACTGGCACGACAAAACTGACCAGAACACCATCAAATCGCTGGATCGGGCGATTACCATTCTGCAACGATTGGGTGAAATGGGCGGCGCGACGCTTTCGGTTTTGGCCTCTGATCTGGGGCAATCCCCGGCCACGGTATACCGTGTATTGATCACGCTTGAGGGGCGCGGGTTGGTGGAATTTGACGAGGCGGCGCAGGTCTGGAACATCGGTGCCGGGGCTTACCTTATCGGGGCGCATTTCCTGCGTCGTACCAGTCTGGTTGACCGGGCTCGGCCGATTTTGCGCCAGCTGATGCAGGCCACTGGTGAAACCGCCAATCTGGGCATCGAACGCGGCGGTGAGGTGTTATTCGTCAGTCAGGTCGAAACCCATTCCAACATCCGGGCGTTTTTCCCACCGGGCAGTGTCTCGGAAATGCACGCGTCCGGCATTGGCAAGGCGCTGCTGGCGTTTATGCCCGAAGATCGCCGCCAAGCGGTGTTGGTGGGGCGTGGATTGACCCGATACACCGACCAAACGCTGACCGACCGGGCCGTGCTTGACCAGGATCTGGCCCGCAGCCGGGTGCGTGGTTATGCGGTGGATGCGGATGAAAAAACCCAAGGCATGCGTTGTATCGCGGCGCCAGTGTATGACGTTTTTGGCGAGGCCGTTGCCGGATTGTCCGTCTCTGGACCGACCAGCCGCATTTCGGATGGCGACATTCCCCGCCTTGCCGAACATGTAACAGACGCGGCGCGGCGGTTGTCAGAGGCGGTTGGCGCCAGCTAAGATGTATTTAGCTTCCGGTGCGGTATTTGCAGAGCACATCCGCATAAAATACGTCCGAGTCGTTTTTATAAAGCGTCCCTTTGACAATTTTACAGCCGGTGCCCTGTTCAATCGCCTGAGTCGCCTGAACGATTTTTGGCACCGCGGGGCCGCCAAATATGTTCAGGTTGTTGTTGTCCCGTTCGGCCCTGACCGAGTTTAGGTTTTCGGCTTTGCGTGAAATTTTCCAGGTGCGGCTCATGATTTTGGCCTCGCCACCATTTGCCCAGACGGTTTCCCACGCGGATTCATTAACCTGTAAAATCGGGTTGACGTCATCGCAGCCTGCAAACCCCAGAACGACCGCCAATATTGCCATTTTCTTCATGTCTGCTCTCCGTCCTGCGAGGGTTGGTTCCCTTAGGTGCGGACTGTGCCACTTTGCCGGGCAAAAAGTCCAGACCGGATCAGCGTTGTGCGACCTGTAACGGCATTTGTCTGTTTACATCTTTATAGAGCAAATAGCGAAATGGCCCCGGTCCGCCCGCATAACAGGCCTGTGGGCAAAAGGCGCGCAGCCACATGTAATCACCGGCTTCGACCTCGACCCAATCTTTGTTAAGCCGGTAAACGGCCTTGCCCTCAAGCACATATAACCCATGCTCCATCACGTGGGTTTCGGCAAACGGGATGATGCCGCCGGGCAGAAAGGTGACGATGTTCACATGCATATCGTGGCGCAGGTCCGTTGGTTCGACAAACCGGGTCGTTGCCCAACGGCCTTCGGTGTCGGGCATTACAATGGGGTCAACATCGGCCTCGTTGGTGACAAAGGCCTCGGGCGCATCGAGCCCCTGGACGGCGACATATGCCTTGCGAATCCAGTGAAACCGCGCCGCGCTGTCGGTGATGTTGTGCAGCGTCCAGTCGCTGCCCGCCGGGATATAGGCATAGCCACCGGACGCCAGATCATGGACCTGCCCGCCCAGTGTCAGCCGCACGTTGCCTTCGACGACAAACAAAACGCCCTGGGCGCTAGGGTCGGTTTCGGGGCGGTCACTGCCACCACCGGACTGAACCTCCATGATGTACTGCGAGAACGTTTCGGCAAAGCCGCTTAGGGGACGGGCCAGAACCCACAGCCGTGTTTTGTCCCAAAAGGGCAAAAAACTGGTGACGATGTCGCGCATGGTGCCTTTGGGAATTACCGCATAGGCCTCGGTGAACATGGCCCGGTCGGTCATTATCTGGTCCTGCCCCGGGTGCCCGCCATGGGGCGCGTAATATGTGCGATCGGTCATGGGGATGTCCTGTCATAGTGCTGATTTAACTAGACTATGACGCGCACTGCCGTGGTTTCACCAGACGTGACCAACCAAAAAGTATATTCGCAATTTTTTGAAAATCCGATACCTCAGTGATATCTGGGCTTGGTAACATTGCCAGTTGCCGGGTTACTGCTATGGTTGTAGGCAATAATTTTGATGCGACGACAGTTTGACGCGACGACAGATGGGATGAACACCACATGAAAAACCTGCTTTTGGCTGGCCTGATTTGCTTTGCGGCGAGTCTGACCTGCACAACTTCCAACGCCAAATCGATGGCGAAAATCTTGTCCGACAGCGGCCTGTCGCCCGAAGACTTTGCGATTATGACCGCACAGGGCGCGACATTGTTTGTGACGGTCACCCCACGCAAAGGCGCCACCACTCAGTGGCAAAACGATGCCACCCATTCATACGGGGTCGTGCAATTGGTCGCGGTACAGGCAAACTGTGTCTTGCTGCGTCACCTTGTGCATCCCAACGGCGCCCAAAAGGCCCGCGAAATTCGCACGCGACGCTGCGAAACCAGTGACGGCAATTGGATATTGCAGTAACGTAATTTGCGAAACAGAAAATCTAACGAAGGGCGATGTAAATGGCAGGCGAAATAAACCAAATGGCACCGCACGACTTTCCGTCGTTCATACCGTCCGCTGATGGCTCGGACCCGCTGTTCACCGGCGTCATAGTTGTTGTTCTGATTTCAGCAGTGTTACTCGGCACTCTCTATTTGCGACTGCATGCGTTGCCCGAACGTATCTCCCACCACCTGAGTCCGGTACAGTTCACATTGGTTGCGACCCTTGGTCTGCTGGCCTTGTTCACCCACCAAAACCTGTACTGGGTCGCGGCCCTTTTGTTGGCCCTGGTGCGTTTCCCTGATCTGGAAGGGCCACTGACTTCAATCGCGGCATCGCTGCGTGCAATGCAAGGGGACAAAATTGTTTCCAGACCTGCTGATGAACCAGAGGCCCCGGCACAGCAGACCGGATCAAAGGATTAAGTCATGCTAGAAATCACTCTGTGTTCTTTGATTACTATTCTTCCGGACTACCTTTATCGCCGTTATGCTCAGGGCAAACGGATCGGCAGTGAAATCACTGTGTTTTCAGTCTGGTACGAACTTCGCTGGGGTATCTCGGCCTGTGCGATTTTGGCGTTGTCCCTGATCACGACAATTTTTTACTTTCACCCTTCGACAACAAATGTGACGCTGGCCTTTCGCACGGTCACCATTCTTCCAGAAACCTCAGGTCGGGTATCAGAAGTTAGTGCAGTCAATGGTCAATGGATAGAAGCCGGAGACGAAATTTTCCGGCTGGATGATTCCCGCCAACAGGCCGCGTTGGGGATGGCGCGTACCAAATTAGGCGAGATCGAGGCCGATATCATTCTGGCCGGAGCGTCATTAGAGGTCAGTATCGCCAAAGTTGACAGTGCGCGGGCTTCGATGAAGCAGGCGGAACTGGAGTTGGCCCGTACGTTAGAGCTGCGTGAACGCAATAGCGGTGTTGTCAGTGGGCAGGAAATTGATCGCCAATCGGCGCTTGTTGCCACGCGCAGTGCGTCCCTAAAAGCAGCACAGGCCGGGCAAAAAGAATCCGAGGCGCGGTTGAACGAACAACTGCCGGCGAAACAAATAAGCGCGCAAGCCGCTTTGCGTCAGGCCGAGGTCGAACAGTCCCTGACGATCGTTTACGCCGGAACCGATGGTACGATTCTGCAGTTTGTCCTGAAGGTCGGTGACTACATCAACCCGATCCTGCGTCCTGCCGGGATACTGGTGCCGGATCGACTGGGTTTTGACAGAGTACAGGCAGGCTTTAACCAGATTTCTGCGCAGGTTATCAATCCCGGAATGCTGGCGGAAATTACCTGCATATCCCAGCCCTTTACGATCATTCCGATGGTTGTTGTCCATAAGCAGTCGGTGATTGCCGCCGGTGCTGTGCGCCCATCTGACCAGCTAGTTGATTTGGCACAGCGTACCCAGCCGGGCACGCTCACGGTGGCGATGGAGCCACTTTATGCTGGCGGGATCGACGGGGTTTTGCAGGGCAGTAAATGTATCGCAAATGTCTACACCAGCAACCACGAATTGCTTGCCTCCGGCGACGTCGGCGGCGGCAAGGCCGTTTTGCTGCATGCGATCGATGCCGTGGGTGTCGTTCATGCTCTGATTTTAAGGATTCAGGCAATGTTCCTGCCGGTTCAGACACTGGTCTTTAGCGGACACTAGCAGGCCGGGGGGGCAAGGCGCGGCATTTGCGCGCAGTTGATTTCGGGATTTGCCGGCTTGCGCCAATCGGTACGGGCGTTATTGTGTGCTGTAGTATGCGGGAGAACTGGATTCTTTTGTTACCAGTGCCGAAGGAGCAACCGCCCCGGAAACTCTCAGGCAAAAGGGACCGCATACTGACCAAGACTCTGGAGAGAGGCGCCGTGGCGTCCGCCGAAGGGATAGCGATCTCAGGCAAAAAGACAGAGGGGGCATCGCACGGCGCGCATCTGCGGGCCGCATTGGGATGCCGGATGATTTTTTGAATCTGATCGGCCAGAGATATGGGACGACGGGGCTATGACAGATTTGCGCATTACACCTTTGCACGGGCTGCATGTTGAATTGGGCGGCAAGATGGTGCCCTTTACCGGCTATGATATGCCGGTGCAGTTCCCCGCCGGGATCATGGCGGAACACACACATACACGCACCAGGGCCGGGTTGTTTGATGTCAGCCATATGGGCCAGGTGATTTTGGGCGGCGCACCTATTGAACAGATCGCGGCGGCGTTTGAGGCATTGGTGCCGATGAACGTGCTGGGGCTTGGCGAGGGGCGTCAACGCTATGGCCTGTTTCTGAACGAGGCTGGCGGTATTCTGGATGATCTGATGTTCGCCAATCGCGGCGATCATCTGTTTGTGGTGGTCAACGCCGCCTGCAAAGAGGCCGACGTGGCTCGGATGCGGGCCGCTTTGGAGCCCGCCATCACAGTGACCTATATTGAGGACCGGGCGTTGCTGGCGTTGCAGGGGCCAGCGGCCGAGGCTGTATTGGCCACGTTGAACCCGGCGGCTGCGGATATGCGGTTTATGGATGTGGCGACGCTGACCCTGAACGGTGCAGAGTGCTGGGTTTCGCGGTCGGGATATACTGGCGAAGATGGCTATGAAATTTCGGTGCCTGCGGATGCGGCGACTGATCTGGCGCGGGCGTTGCTGGCGCACGGCGACGTGATGCCGATTGGTTTGGGCGCACGTGACAGTCTGCGGCTTGAGGCCGGGCTGTGCCTGTATGGGCATGACATCGACACTGATACATTGCCTGCCGAAGCTGGGCTGATCTGGGCGATCCAAAAGGCCCGCCGTACAGATGGCGAGCGGGCCGGGGGCTTTCCCGGTGCCGAGGCTGTACTGGCGCAGATTGATAGCGGAGCGACGCGCAAACGCGTTGGATTGCGCCCCGAAGGCCGTGCTCCAATGCGCGAAGGTGTTGAGATATACGCCGGAACGGATGGCGGTGTGGTGATAGGGCGAATTACCTCTGGCGGCTTTGGACCTACGGTCGGCGGACCGGTGGCGATGGGCTATGTGCCTAGGGATATGAGCGCACCGGGGACGGTGGTTTATGGCGAATTGCGCGGCAAAAGATTGCCTCTTACAATTACAAAGCTGCCGCTTGTGGCGGCCAACTTTAAACGATAATTCAACAGGAAAAATGACATGAAATATACTGAAGAACATGAATGGCTGCTCGAAGAGGGCGATCTGATGGTTGTTGGCATTACCGCACATGCCGCCGAACAACTGGGTGATGTGGTGTTTGTAGAACTGCCCGAGGTTGGCACCGTCGTGACCAAGGACGAAGAGATCGTGGTGATCGAAAGTGTGAAGGCCGCGTCCGATATTCTGGCGCCTTTGGATGGTGAAATCGTCGAGGTGAACCCGGCGCTTGAGGAAAATCCGGGGCTGGTGAACGAGGACGCAACCGGGGCCGGTTGGTTCTTTAAGATGCGGGTATCGGATGCATCGCCTATGGCGGATTACATGGATGAAGCCAAGTATAACGCCTTTATTGGCTAAGGTCTGACCAAGCGTCGAGGGCAAAAGCCTCCGGCGGGGATATTTTTTGGAAATTGGAATGAGGGGGCCAGCGCGCCCGCGTTCTGAAAGAGGTGTGTGATGACGTTTAAGCCGATTGATTATTTGCCGTATGATTTTGCCAATCGTCGCCATATTGGGCCGTCGCCGACCGAGATGGCGGAGATGCTGAAAGTGGTTGGTGTGGACAGCCTTGAGGCGCTGATTGACGACACATTGCCGCCTGAAATCCGCCAGAAAGAGCCGCTTGATTTTGGCAAAGCCAAATCCGAGCACGAGTTGCTGTATCACATGCGTCAGGTGGCCCAGAAGAACAAGGTTCTGACCTCGTTGATCGGGCAGGGGTATCATGGCACGGTGACGCCACCGGCGATCCAGCGCAATATCTTTGAGAACCCGGCGTGGTACACATCATATACGCCGTATCAGCCCGAAATTTCGCAAGGGCGGCTTGAGGCGTTGTTGAACTTTCAGACCATGGTTAGTGATCTGACCGGGCTTGAGATTGCCAACGCGTCGCTGCTCGATGAGGCGACTGCCTGTGCCGAGGCGATGACCATGTCGCATCGGGTGTCCAAATCGAAAGCCACCGCATTTTTTGTCGACGAAAACTGCCATCCGCAGAACATTGCAGTGATGCAGACACGCGCCGCGCCTTTGAACATTGAGGTCATCATCGGCAACCCGGATGATATGGATGCATCGGCGGTGTTTGGGGCGATTTTCCAGTATCCCGGCACCCATGGGCATCTGCGCGATTTCACCGATGAGATTACGGCGCTACATGAAACCAAGGCGATTGGGGTCATTTCCGCCGACCCACTGGCGCTGACCCTACTGAAAGAGCCGGGCGCGATGGGCGCGGATATTGCTGTGGGGACAACCCAGCGGTTTGGCGTGCCTATGGGGTACGGTGGGCCACACGCGGCCTATATGGCGACCAAAGCGAAGCTGGCGCGATCAATGCCTGGACGTATTGTTGGCGTGTCGATCGACAGTCATGGCAACCGTGCCTATCGATTGTCATTGCAAACGCGAGAGCAGCATATTCGCCGCGAAAAGGCGACATCAAATGTCTGTACAGCGCAGGCTTTGCTGGCGGTGATGGCGTCGTTTTATGCGGTGTTTCACGGGCCACAAGGTCTGACCGCGATTGCGCAGCGTATTCATCGCAAAACTGCACGCATGGCGCGCGGGCTTGAGGCGGCTGGGTTCAAGGTTGAGCCGGAGCATTACTTTGACACAATCACGGTGGATGTTGGCCTGTTGCAACGTGGTGTGTTGCAGGCGGCTGTGCGCGAAGGGTTGAATCTGCGAAAAGTTGGCACAACCAAGGTTGGGATTACGCTTGACGAACGCACACGCCCCGCGACCATCAAGGCTGTTTGGCAGGCCTTTGGCATAGTCATGGAGGTCGACGACCTGAGCGCGGAATACCATCTGCCGGATGATTTGCTGCGCACGTCGGAGTTTTTGACCCATCCGGTGTTTCACATGAACCGGGCCGAGACCGAAATGATGCGCTATATGCGGCGACTGGCGGATCGTGATTTGGCGCTTGATCGCGCGATGATCCCGCTTGGGTCTTGTACGATGAAGCTCAATTCTGCGGCCGAGATGATGCCGGTTAGTTGGCCCGAATTTGCCTTGTTGCACCCATATGTGCCGGATGATCAGGCGCTGGGCTATGCCGAGATGATTACCGATCTGTCGTCTAAATTGTGTGATATTACTGGCTATGATGCGATTTCTATGCAACCAAATTCGGGTGCACAGGGGGAATATGCCGGGTTGCTGAGCATTGCGGGCTGGCACCGGGCGCAGGGTCAGGGGCATCGCAATATTTGCCTGATCCCAATGTCGGCGCATGGTACCAATCCGGCCAGTGCAACCATGGTGGGTTGGAAAGTCGTGACGATCAAATCGCTTGAGAATGGCGATATTGATGTGGACGATTTCCGCGCCAAGGCGGAGCTGCATTCCGATAACCTAGCTGGCTGTATGATCACCTATCCAAGCACCCACGGGGTGTTTGAGGAAAGCGTGATGGAGGTTTGTGCGTTGGTGCATGAACATGGCGGGCAGGTGTATCTGGACGGGGCCAACATGAACGCGATGGTTGGTCTGTCGCGGCCCGGTGATCTGGGCGGCGATGTTTCGCACCTGAATCTGCATAAAACGTTTTGCATTCCGCATGGCGGCGGTGGTCCCGGCATGGGGCCGATTGGGGTGAAATCACATCTGATCGAACATTTGCCAAGCGATCCTGAAAGCGGCACCCAAGGGGCGGTTTCGGCTGCGACCTATGGTTCGCCGTCGCTGCTGCCGATTTCATGGGGCTATTGCTTGATGATGGGCGGTGACGGGCTGACGCAGGCGACGCGGGTGGCGATTTTGAACGCCAACTATATCGCGACCCGTCTGCATGGGGCGTTTGAGGTGCTGTATCGCGGCAAAACCGGGCGGGTGGCGCATGAATGTATCATCGATACGCGCCCGTTTGCCGACAGTGCCGGGGTGAGTGTTGATGACATCGCCAAACGTCTGGTCGATTGCGGATTTCATGCGCCAACGATGAGTTGGCCAGTGGCGGGCACGCTGATGGTTGAGCCGACGGAGTCGGAGACCAAGGCGGAACTGGATCGGTTCTGTGATGCCATGTTGGCGATCCGGGCCGAGATTGCCGAGATCGAGGCGGGGCGTATGGATGGTGAGAATAATCCGCTGCGCAACGCGCCGCATACGGTTGAGGATTTGGTTAGCGATTGGGATCGGCCGTATAGTCGCGAGCAGGGCTGTTTTCCTCCGGGGGCGTTCCGGGTTGATAAATATTGGCCGCCAGTGAACCGGGTGGACAACGCCTGGGGCGATCGACATCTGGTGTGTAGCTGTCCGCCGATGGAGGATTATGCCGACGCGGAAGAGTGATTTGCCAACTGAAAATGAATGTGGCGGGCCAAGGGGCCCGCCATTTTCTATTTTGGGGCCTCCGGCGGGGATATTTTTAGAAATTGGAATCGGGGTTAGTAGCCTTGGGCGCGGTCAACTTCGTGGAGGAGCTGTTCGTTTGCCATAAGGCGGCGGTGGTTTTCTGCGACGTCTTTCAGCGCGTCACCAAGGTGCCAGCCTGAGACATGGGGTGTGATTGTGATGTTTGGGTGCCGCCAGAGCGGGCTTTCGGGTGGCAAGGGTTCGGTGTTGGTAACGTCCAGAACGGCGTGACCAAGCGGGCCGGTGTTTAAGCATTCGATCAGGTCGACCTGGTTTATCAGCGCGCCGCGACCGGCGTTAAGGAGGGTGCTGCCGGGTTTCATGGTGCTTAGGGTTTTGGCGTTGAGCAGCCCGTTGGTTTGGGATGTTGAGGGTAGGATTGCGGCGACATAATCGCAGGTGCTTAGCATCGGGGCGAGGGTGTCTGGCCCGTGTACCGTTTCTATGCCTTCGATGGTTTTGGGCGAGCGGCTCCAGCCTTTGACCTGAAAGCCAATGTCGCGCAGCATGCGGGCGGTGCGTCCGCCGATATGGCCAAGGCCAAGCACGCCGACCACGGTATCGGGGGCATAGCGGGGCCGGATTGAGTGCCAATGTGATTTGGTCTGATTGGCCGTATGCGCATCCATGTTGCGTTGGATGCGCAAGATGTGGGCCAGCATGTATTCGGCTATTTCCCGCGCCGAGGCATCGGGTTTCAACCGGGTGACACGCACATGCGCGGGCAGGTCATCAGACAGACGGGACACTGCCACCATGTGGATGTCATCAGGGTTGCCGAGGGTATCGCGCAGGCGGATATCGGTGTCTGGCGCATGGGCCAGCACCTGTTGGCGCAACTCAGC
>JBLHMP010000087.1:0-16121 GCA_047623555.1 Granulosicoccus sp. | reverse complement strand
CAACGGTTTCGACGCTGGTAGCTTTCGGGTGCCAGCTGATTTGACAAACTGCCCCTAGGGTCCTTTGCAACAAAATGTGCGATATCAGTGACTTAAAGCTGTGAACCAAAACACCCCTAGTCAACAGCTTTGGAGAATACCGGGGGAGAGAGAACCATTTTCGACCGTGCCACCTAAGCGCCAGTCAACAGCCCTGTCGCTACAACCTTTGAAAACAACAACAAAATCCGGCGACGGCGAAAAACGGAGAACGGGTTTTCATTGGTAGGTGGCGGGGAGACAGGGATTCGAACCCTGGGAACGCTCTCACGTTCAACGGTTTTCAAGACCGTCGCATTCGACCACTCTGCCACCTCCCCGTTGCGCTGGGGGTGTATGCGCTGACCTTCCTGCAAGCAAGCACAAAACAAGGGTTTTCTTGCCGAGCGAACGCCTCTCTCCTTTCAATGCCCTGTTGGGCGCGTTATGGTATGCCCAAACTGTACACGCAAAAAAACCAGCGGTACCGCCGGGAAACTGGCAAATGGGGCGACGGGCTCTGAGAACAGGCAAAGGGCACAGTATGATACAATCGAATTCGGCCAGTCGGCAAAGCGGCTGTCTGGCTGGTGTTTTCCTTGGATTTATGGCGCTAACCGCCTGTGATGAATCGTCCGATTTTCAGTTGTTTCCACCCAAAGACAAAGCTGCCGCCACAGAACCCGTCACCGGGCAAACCACCAAACTCGTCGAACGTGATATCGAGTCACCAGATGTGTTTCACGTCACCGAGGCCGGACTATGGGATGGGCGCCCATCGCTGGGCGGCGTTTGGGTGGCGCATCCGGATGTGACAGACCCGGAACGGGTTATCATCCGCAATACATCAAACAACAAATTTGTGATTGGGGCTTTGTTCCGTCGCGAGCGTGAAATTCCCGGCCCGCGGTTGCAGGCCTCATCTGACGCCGCCGCCGCTCTGGGCATGATTGCCGGCGCTCCGGTACAGTTGGACGTGACGGCATTGCGTCGTGAAACTGTGCCAGAATCTCCTGAACTTCTTGCCATGACCGAAGATGCTGGCGACCCAGACGGTGAAATATCCGAAAGCACGCTAGATCCGATTGCCGGAGCTGCCGCCGCAATTGATGCCGCAGAGCCCACCGCTCCGTCGCCGACAAACGCGCCCGCTCCGGTCAGCAAGCCCGCGAAATCCTCGCTTAGCAAACCCTATTTGCAAATCGGGATTTTCAGCGTAGAAAAAAACGCCAACCGCACGGCAAACCAAATGCGCAGCGCCGGGATGATCCCGACCGTGTTTGAACAAAAAGCCAACGGCAAAACCTTTTGGCGCGTTGTGGTAGGTCCGGCCCAGTCCAAATCTGAGTTGAATTCGCTGCTGAGCAAGGTCAAGAAAACCGGGTTTTCTGATGCCTACGCCGTCACCAATTAACAGGAGACCGGATCTTTGATCTCTGCCCTTCGATTTTTCGTGATCACGCTTGCTTTGTCGCTTTTTGCGATTCCGGCTCAGGCTTTTGAAACCCGGGCCAAGGCGGCGTTTGTCATCGACCTGACTTCGGGGACCGTGCTGATGGACAAGAACGCAGACGAGCCGTTGCCGCCTGCCTCTATGTCCAAACTGATGACGCTATATGTGGCATTTGAGGCGCTGCGCGATGGGCGGCTGGATCTGAACGAAGAGCTGTCAGTGTCACAACACGCGATGAATTATGGCGGCTCAACCATGTTTTTGGACACCACAGACCATATCCGAGTCGAGGATTTATTGCGTGGAATCATAGTTTTATCTGGCAATGATGCCTGCGCTGTGATTGCCGAGGCTCTTAGCCCCGACGGCTCTGAGGCCGGGTTTGCCCGGTTCATTACCAAACGCGCGAAACTTTTGGGAATGACCAATTCAACCTTTGCCAATTCAAACGGCTGGCCTGCCGCCGGTCACAGAATGTCGGTGCGCGATCTGGCAATATTGGCGTCGCGGCTGATCACTGATTTTCCGGAATACTATCCGATGTTTTCGGAAACCGAATTTGCCTTTGACGGCCGCGCCAAACAAAATACCCGCAACCGAAACCCGCTTTTGTCGATGGGAATTGGCGCTGACGGGCTAAAAACCGGCCATACCAGCGAGGCGGGTTATGGCCTTGTTGGGTCAGCCAAACAGGGCGACCGCCGAGTTGTTTTCGTGGTTTCCGGGTTGGACAGTGTTGCCGCCCGCACAGAGGAGGCCGAGGCCATTGTTAAATGGTCGTTTCGCCAATTTGCTGAAAAAACGATTGCGAAAGCGGGCAACCCGATCGTCCACGCCGAAGTTTGGATGGGACGCCAACCGACCGTAGGCCTGGTTGCCGCCGAGGATCTAAAGATTTTGATGCCGGTTCTGGCGGGCAAACAAATCGCCGCCCAAGTCGTATATGTTGGCCCGATTGATGCGCCAATTTCCAAAGGTCAGGAACTGGCCGAACTGGTCGTCGCCCGCGAAGGTTTGCCCGACGTGCGCCTGCCTTTGGTGGCCGATCGCGATGTGCCGATGGGGGGCTTTGTCACACGTGTGATGACGGCTGCGACCCTGCTATATGAACAATTTACTGGCGTCCCTGGGGGGGCGATGTGACCCTTAGCGGCACGTTCATCACATTCGAGGGCATCGATGGGTCAGGTAAGTCAACGCAGGCGCGCCGCCTTGCCGAGGCCCTGCGCGCAGATGGTTTCGACGTTGTTTTAACCCGCGAACCCGGCGGCTCTCCGGGGGCCGAGGAAATCCGCAAACTGGTGCTCCAAGGCGACCCGGATCGTTGGTCGGCAGAGACCGAAATCCTGTTGTTTACGGCGGCACGGCGCGATCATCTCGAACGCACGATCTTGCCTGCTTTGACCATGGGTCAGGTGGTCATTTGCGACCGTTTTGCCGACAGCACCCGCATGTATCAGGGCCTGTCGCGCGGCGATCTGCGCCAGGTGGTTGACCAGTTGCACGACCTGATGATCGGACGCGAACCCGACCTGACCATCCTGATCGACATGGACCCCAACACCGGCCTGACCCGCGCCCTAAGCCGTCAAGGCAGCGAAGAACGCTTTGAGGATTTTGGCCCGGACCTGCAACGCCAGATGCGCGCCGGGTTCCTTGCGCTTGCAGATGAATTTTCCGACCGTTTTCGCATCATCGACGGTGCCCGCGATATCGAAAGCATCGCCGTTGACGTGCGCGCCGTCGCCCTGAAAGCACTGGCATGAGCCCCACAGACCTCCCTGCCCCGGACCAGGCCCCCGGCGCACCACATCCCCGCGAGACCCAGATTGTATTTGGTCAGGACGCCGCCGAACAGGAGTTTCTGGATGCCTACGCCTCAAACCGTCTGCATCACGGCTGGCTGCTGACCGGCCCACAAGGCGTCGGCAAGGCCACATTGGCCTGGCGCATTGCCCGGTTCCTGCTGGCGACGCCGCCTGCGGATGACGGCGGTATGTTCGACGCGCTGCCACCACCAACATCGCTGGACATTGATCCCGAACACCCAGTGGCCCGGCGCATGTTGGCCGGGGCCGAACCCGGGTTGGCCTGCATCACCCGCAGCGCTAATGACAAAGGTCGGATGCGCGATGTGATAGTGGTGGATGATGTGCGTAAACTAAACCGTTTTTTCGGGCTGTCCGCCGCTGATGGCGGCCACCGTGTGGTGATCGTGGATGCGGCAGACGACATGAACGTCAACGCCACCAATGCCCTGCTGAAAATGCTCGAAGAACCGCCCGCCCGCACCACGTTGTTGTTGGTGTCACACCAACCCTCGCGGCTGCTCGCAACGATCCGGTCGCGGTGTCGCACGCTGCGTCTGTCGCCGCTTTCGCCCGATGACATGCAATCGGCACTGGCCCAGACCGGCACCCAAACGCCGGAACAGGGCGAGCATCTGGCGACCTTGGCCAGCGGCTCGGTCGGGGCGGCGCTGCGGCTGATCAACCTTGGTGGGCTGCAAATGTATGGCGAACTGATCGCTATCCTTAACACCCTGCCGCGTCTGGATCGCCCGCGCGCGCTGGCCCTGGCCGAGGCCGCCGCCCAGCGTGGCGCCGCCGAAAAATTCGAACTGTTGCTCACCCTGATCGACACCGCATTGTCCCGTCTGGCCCGCACCGGCGCCACCGGTTTGCCGCCCTCGCCCGAGGCCGCCCCGGGCGAGGCCGCCACCCTGTCGCGGCTGGCAAACGCGCCGCATATGGGCCGGGCCTGGGCCGAAGTTGCCGCCATTATCACGGCGCGCGCACGGCATGGGCAGGCGGTCAACCTTGACCCCGCCTCTCTTGTCCTAGATACGTTTTCCAAAATACAGGAAACCGCCGCGGGTAACCCCGCAAGCAGGGGCTGATGACCGATACACCAAATAATACCCACCCGATAACCGACAGCCATTGCCATCTGGATTTTTCCGATTTCGAAGGGGAACTGGACGCCGTGATCGCCCGTGCCGCCGATGCCGGCGTGATGCGCATGGTCACCATCTGCACCCGTTTGCGCCAGGAACCACAGGTCCGCGCCATCGCCGAGGCCTACGGGCCGGTGTTCTACGCCGCAGGCACCCACCCGATGAGCGTCGCGGACGAACCAATGGCGACAACGGATGAATTGATCGCACTGGCCAAACACCCGAAATTTGTCGCCATTGGTGAGACCGGACTGGATTACCATTATACCGCCGAAAGCGCCGAGACGCAGAAAACATCCCTGCGCCTGCATATTGATGCTGCGCGCGAAACCGGCCTGCCGTTGATCATCCATGCCCGTGCCGCAGATGACGACATGGCCGCAATACTGGCCGAGGGCTACCGCAACGGCGCCTACTCCTGCGTCATGCACTGCTTTTCTTCCTCCGCCGAATTGGGCCGTGCCGCGCTTGACCTTGGCTTCTATCTGTCGATGTCCGGCATCGCCGCCTTTCCCAAAAGCCAGGAGTTGCGCGACATCTTTGCCGCCGCCCCGGTGGACCGCATTCTGGTAGAAACCGATTCACCCTATCTGGCGCCGCCCCCCTTTCGGGGTAGACGAAACGAGCCCGCCTATACCGCCCACACAGCCCGCAAAGGCGCCGAGGTATTCGCCATGGACTACGCCGAATTTGCCGCCCAAACGCAGACCAATTTTGATCGGTTGTTCACCAAGGTTGCCCAATACGAGGCTAATTCCTGATGGCTGAAATGCGCTTTACCATCCTTGGCTGTGGCTCCTCTGGCGGCGTTCCGCGTTTAGGTGGCCATTGGGGCGATTGCGACCCAAACAATCCGAAAAACAACCGCCGCCGTTGTTCGGTTCTGGTGGAACGCGAAACCGATGACGGCGTCACCAGCGTGCTGATTGATACCTCGCCCGACCTGCGCAACCAATTGCTGGGCACCGGAACCGGGAGGCTGGACGGCGTCGTATACACCCATTTCCACGCCGACCATGTGCACGGCATCGATGATCTGCGGATGATCGTGTTCAACATGCGCGCCCGCATCCCGGTCTGGGCCGATGGCAGCACCCAAAACGCTCTGTTGTCGCGCTTTGGCTATGCCTTTGTGCAGCCCGATGAATCGCCCTACCCCGCCATCCTTGAGATGAATACCATAAACGAACCGTTCGAAATTGACGGCCCCGGAGGTTTGATCCCGTTCCGCCCCTTTACCGTGGGGCACGGCAGCATCAACGCCCTAGGCTTTCGCGTTGGCGGAGTCGCCTACCTGCCGGATGTGGCCGAAATCTACGATGATGCCTGGGCCGAACTGGAAAACCTCGACCTCTGGATTGTTGACGCCCTGCGCCGTCAGCCGCACCCGACACATGCGCATCTGGAGCGCACGCTGGAATGGATCGAAAAGGTCGCGCCAAAACGCGCGGTGCTGACCAATATGCATATCGATTTGGATTACGTCACCGTCCGCGATGAAACGCCCGAACACGTCACGCCCGCCTATGACGGCATGATCCTGAAATTTACGGTGTGATTCAGACCCTCGTCGATGTCATCCTGCCGGTTTTCTTGGTGATCGGCGCCGGATACGCGACCACACGGGCGGGCTATTTCACCTCGGTCCATATCGACGGCATCATGAGGTTCACCCAAGGGCTCGCCATCCCTTGCCTGCTGTTTATCGCCATTTCATCGCTTGATCTGTCGGCGAGTTTCGACCCTTGGCTACTGCTGTCCTATTACAGCATCGCCGCGCTATGTTTCTTTATCGGCATGGCAGGCGCGCGGTTTATTTTCCACCGCGACTGGGAGGACAGCGTTGTCATCGGCTTTTGCTGCATGTTCTCAAACCTCGTGCTGCTAGGCCTGCCCATCACCGAACGCGCCTATGGGGCGGACAATCTGACCGGCACATTCGCCATCGTCTCGCTACACGCGCCGTTTTGCTATTGCCTCGGCGTCACCGTCATGGAGATCGTCCGCAACCGTGGCAAAGGCGGCCTTGTCATGCTCGGCTCAACCCTATCTGCAATGTTCAAAAATGTGTTGATCATCGCCATCGGGTTGGGATTTGTGGTCAACTTCACCGGGTTTCCGATGCCCGGCGCGCTGAACCACGCCGTGATCCTGATTGCCCGCGCCGGTCTGCCCGGAGCACTCTTTGCCCTTGGCGGCATTCTGGTGCGCTACAAACCCGAAGGCGATTTGCGGGTCATCATCTTTATCGTATCCATTTCGTTGATGGTATTCCCGGCACTTGTCTGGGCCTTGGGCATGCGCCTGGAGTTGCCACAGGATATGTTCCGCTCGGCGGTAATCGCGTCCTCAATGGCGCCGGGCTTCAACGCCTATATCTTTGCCAACATCTATGGCCGGGCAAAACGCGTGGCGGCGACATCGGTTCTGATCGCGACCGGCCTGTCACTATTTTCCGTCTGGTTCTGGCTTAGCATGCTGGGATAGCACCCTAGCAATCGGCAAACCACACAGGCAACCGGGTGCGAAAATCAAACTGCAGCGATCTAACCTGCACCAAGCCATCCGCAACCGACCGTTTCGGTATTTGCAAATCCGCATAGGCCTGTGCCTCACCGGTTGCCCAATCAACCTGTGGTTTGGCGGCAAACTTGATCCGAAACCGTTCGGCCTTTTCCTCGGCATCCCGCCACGACCCCCCCGGAAGCCCCAAGGCGTCGGTATTCGCAATCGCAATCCGATGTCGGTTGGACAGCTCAAGCTCTTTGGTATTGGCAAATTTCAGATGCGCCAGATAAACGCCTCGGGGCATGACAAAGGAAAACCGTGCCACCCTGCGGGGTTTTACCTGCACCCCGTGACGCACCAGAGAAATGCCGCGACGGCGCACCCAGGCCTTACTGTAATGGCCTGAAAATTCAACATTGCTGCGCGCGCTCAGCGCCGATGCCCCGTTGTTCAGCACCTCATCTCCGGGAGATTCAACCACATTCATCCCCAACGCAAACAGCGCATTGGCGTTTTGCCCCTCTAGCAAATCCGCCACCGATGGGTAAATTCCCGGGTCCAGACAGATCAATTCATCCACATCGGTGCGAATAACCCAATCATAGGGCCGCCCCAGCGCATTCTGGAATGAATTCAGCAGATTGTTCCGCTCGATATCAAAATGGGCCAGATCATCGCGGGGCACGGTGATAACGCTGGCCTTGGGGCAAATCTCTTGGACCGCCGCGTCAGCCCCGTGCGAAATTATGTATAGGTTCTCAGGTCCAATCATCCGCGCGTAATGCGCATACCACTGCGCCAACGCCCAGTGATCGCGGTAAACCATCGTGATTGCACATACTTTCATGGTGGTATCATGCCCCCCCCAACGCTGAACCAAACAACAAGATAGTTCAATAAAATCAGCTTACGAGCGGGCACTACCCCTAATTTCTTCTCGTTCCAAATACCTAAAAACCCGCTGAACCAAGATTAGCCAACTTTAGGAAACACGCCGCAACCGCCTGAACATTTACGCGAGGCATCCCCGCAAAACAGCCAGTGACGCCAATTCCGCCTCAGAATACACCGCCCCGCGACTACGCCAAAGCGTCGCCTGCGAGCGCAGAACCAAGCCATCTTTCAACAGCTTCAAATGATTGGCCCGAAGCGTTTCTCCGGTTGAAGTGATATCCGCCACAGCCTCCGCTGTTTCATTACGAATGGTACCCTCGGTGGCGCCCTGGCTGTCCACAAGCCGGTAGTCTGACACGCCAGAGGCCCGCAAAAATTCGCGGACCAGACGGTGGTATTTGGTGGCTATCCGCAGGCGAAACCCGTGCCGTGCGCGAAATCCCGCGGCCACAGCATCCAGATCATCCAACGTATCCACATCGACCCAAAACTGCGGCACTGCCAAAATAAGATCGGCCTGCCCGAACCCCATAGGCGCAACTTCTTCGACCTGCTGCTCCCACAGCGGCAGCTTTTCTTGCACCAAATCGGTGCCGGTTACACCCAAATGTATATGCCCGGCGGCCAACTCGCGCGGGATTTCCCCCGCCGACAGCAACACCAGCGACACCCCGTCAATCCCGGCCACAGCCCCGGCATATTCCCGATCCGACCCAGTCCGCGCCAATTGAATGCCGCGTTTCTCGAACCAGTCAAAGGTCTTTTCCATCAGCCGCCCCTTGGACGGCACTCCAAGCTTCAGGGTCATCTCCAACCCCCTTCTAATTCAAGCATCAGGCCCGGACGTAACACGCCACCCACAGCCGGGATTTCCTCACCCTGCCCCAATTGTCGGGTCAGCGCATCATACCGCCCGCCGGTGGCAATCGGCGGCAAATCCGGGCGCCGTTCGGCATAAAAGCCAAAAACAAACCCGTCATAATATTCCATCGACGTGCGGCCATAACTGGCCTCAAAGTCCAGATTATCCACATCAACACCCCGCGCCGCAAGGGCCCCTATTCGTTGCTCCAGCCGATCAAGTGCAGGCGTTATCGACGGCAAATCCACCGCCACATCGCGCAGCTGCTGTAATGCAAACGGCGCTGTTTCACGCACCGACAACAATGTCTCAAGCGCCAACAATTCATGCCCCTCAATCGCGTCCGTCTCGGTATCTGCCCGCAAGGCGGCAATACGTTCAACCACCTCGCCCAGATCACGGCGCCCGATTTGCGGCGCAATCCCGGCCAACGGATCCTCTTTCGCCAACAGCTTCGTCCGCGTTGCAGGCACCGGTGTTCGACCGCCAAACCGGTCCAGCAAAGTGCGAAACCGCCGCGGCCGCCAGATGTGGCGCATCAACGCCGTTTTGCGCCGGTCAGTCGTGTTCAACCCGCTTACTGCCGCCATCAGGATGCCAATATCACCCGTTGCCGCGCGCAATTCCAACCCGTTCAGAGCCTCCGAAAACAGCGCAAACACCTCGGCATCCGCCGCCGCCGGATTGGCCCTATCAAACACCTCATAGCCGACCTGAATGTATTCATTGGCCCGATCCGGGTCATCCTCTTGACGGCGAAACACCTCGCCCGAATAGGTATAACGCGCCGGTTCTGCCCCATGCGCCATGTGCATTTGCACTACAGGCACGGTGAAATCTGGCCGCAACATCTGCTCGCCCCGCAACGCATCCGACGTCACATAGGCCCGCGCGCGAATATCCTCGCCATAAAGGTCCAGCAATATCTCAGCCGGTTGCAAAATCGGTGTTTCCACCAGCATCGCACCCGCTGCTTCAAACTGCGCCCGCAACCCCGCGGCGCGCGCTAATGTCTCGGCCCTGCTTGCCATCAGTTTTGCCGCTCCAGCATTTCACGCACCGTTCCAACCAACTGATCACGCGGTGCTTCGATCTGACTGGGCCGCTCTTTCCATTCCGCTAGCGTGGCATTCTCGGCAATCTGCGCGCCCAAGATCAAATCCTTGATCTGCACAATTCCTGCCGCCTTTTCATCACCACCCTGGATGATGGCAATCGGGCTATTGCGCCGATCGGCATATTTCAACTGATTGCCAAAATTCTTCGGATTGCCCAAATACACCTCGGCCCTGATCCCGGCATTGCGCAGCTCTGCCACCATCGCCTGATAATCCGCCATCCGGTCACGATCCATCACCGTTACAACCACCGGCCCAACGTCAACGGTCTCAATCCGGCCCTTTTCGCGCAAGGCCGCCAGCAACCGATCGACACCAATAGATATGCCCGTCGCCGGAACCTCTTGGCCGGTAAAGCGCTTGACCAGATCGTCATAACGACCACCACCAGCAACCGAGCCAAACTGCCGTTTGCGCCCCTTGTCGTCAAATATCTCGAACGTCAGTTCGGCCTCATACACAGGCCCGGTATAATACCCCAAACCGCGCACAACCGACGGATCAATCACAATACGATCGGGGCCATAACCACCGGCATCCAGCAGGTCCGCAATGGTCTCAAGCTCGTTCACGCCCTGAACCCCAACTTCTGAGCCCCGCACCAAGTCATGCAACCGCGCCACCGTCGCCGCGCCCGTTTCGCCGCGCGCCTCGATAAAGCCGATGACAATGGCCGCCTGCTCATCCGACAATCCGGCCCCATCGGTGAAATCACCGCTGGCGTCTTTGCGCCCAGCGCCAAGCAACGCCCGCACGCCATCAACCCCCAGACGATCCAGCTTATCAATCGCGCGCAAAACAATACCACGCTCATGGGCATTCGCCTCAGGATCAGACGGGTTTAACACCCCGGCCACTTCCATCACACCATTCAGAACCTTGCGGTTATTCACCCGAACAACGTAATCGCCACGGGATATCCCGACCTCTTCCAAAGTGTCGCTCAGCATCGCACAAATCTCGGCATCCGCCGCCATGCTGGCCGACCCAACCGTATCCGCGTCACATTGATAAAACTGACGATACCGCCCCGGTCCCGGCTTTTCATTACGCCAAACCGGCCCCATCGCATAGCGCCGATACGGCGTCGGCAAATCATTGCGGTGTTGCGCATAAACCCGCGCCAATGGCGCCGTCAAATCATAGCGTAACGCCAGCCAATCGCCCTCATCCTCTTGCCAGGCAAACACACCCTCATTGGGGCGGTCCACATCCGGCAAGAACTTGCCAAGCGCCTCGACTGTCTCAACCCCGGCGGACTCAAGCGCTTCAAAGCCATAGCGATGATAGACCGCACCAATCGTGCGCAACATCTCAGTCCGCTGCGTCACTTCTGCGCCGAAATAATCGCGAAATCCCTTAGGCGTCAGCGCCTTGGGACGAGGTTGTTTCTTTTGCTTGGCCATCTGTCGCATCCTTGCACGAAAGGGTTCGCGGCGGGTCTATCCCACCAACCCCTCTGGAGCAAGTAAGACCCCCGATTTCTTCTCGTCAAAAATACCTCCGCCGGAGGCACCGCGTTTTCGCAGAAAATGCAAAACCGAAAATGGCCCGGCACGGGCCTCCGTTAAACAGCGCATTTTCTATTTGCACGCAACATTCCCCAAGACCGGTTCCCACGTTTGGGGTCGGCCTTAAATATCACCAAAATCCCCCGACCGCCCTTTGCCAGCCGCAAACCGCGCCGCGCCCGCCTTGCCCTCTGCCTGAAACGCAACTGCTGATCGCCACTCGCGCCGCAACCCCGCCGCCAGATCCGCAGGCAAGATCCGCGCCGACAAATGATCCGCCAACATGCAAGCCTGCGGAAACCGCGTCAGATCCACTGCAATCCCCCGCGCCACGGCCGAGGCCTCACCCTCCCCGCAAATCCGATTGGCAAAGCCCAATGCCAGCGCCTCATCTGCCTCAACCGGACGCCCGGTCAGAATCAGATCCGTCGCCCGGCCCTGTCCCAAGATACGCGGCAACCGCACCGTGCCGCCGTCAATCAACGGAACGCCCCAGCGTCGGCAATAAATCCCGGCAACAGCGCCCTGCGCCATCACCCGCATGTCACACCACGCGGCCAGCTCCATGCCTCCGGCCACAACAGGCCCCTCAATCGCGGCAATCACCGGCTTGGACAGCATCAACCGCGACGGCCCCATCGGGCCCGGACGTGGATCAGCCACAGGATCACTCCAGCCTTCAGGAATGTCCAAACTCTCAATCCAACCATCCGACAATCCAGCCCCTGCCGCCTTGAGATCAAACCCCGCACAAAACGCCGCATCCGCACCGCTCAATATCGCCACCCGTGCCGCATCATCGGCTTCAAACGCCAGAAACGCCGCGAACAAGGCCTTTGCCGTCGCCGGATCAACAGCATTGCGCCGCTCAGGGCGGTTGATAGTGACGGTTGTCACCCCTGCGGATGTTTCAACGATGACAGTCATGGTGCGCTCCTCTAAAACCCATGCGCAATCCTTGGCCACCTTCGCCGACACAACAACCCCATTGGCGCTGTGACGTTACGGGTGTATCAGCCAGCAAAAGAGGAAAACCGCCATGTTGGACATCGAAGAAAAACTCGCACATCTGATGCGGACTGTGGATGAATTGAACGAGGTCGTTGCCCGCCAACAAGGCGAGATCGACACCCTAACCCGGCGCGTTCACATGCTGATGCAGCGCGAAGGCGAACGCGAGGCGCAAAGCTCGGGCGGTATAGTCATGGGCGACGAGCGCCCACCGCATTATTAGGTCGGCCTGAACAACCTAAAGCTCTTCCACCATCATCACCCCGGCCAGACTCTTGATCGCGCCTTTGATCTCGGGGTTGATGGCAAAATCCTGCCCCAGATCCATTTCGACCTCTCCGGGCAAATCTGAATCCATCAGGCATAATTGCACCGGCCCCTTGGACGCAGCCCGCGCCGCCTTGGCCGCCGCCGCCAGAACATTGGCCACCGTTGAAATTGCCGCAGCATCGTCGATAAACACCCGCAACCCTTTGGTTCCGGCGTGCGCTACCGCCTTATCAATCGGCGAAACCGAGCGGCCCAGCAGCTTTAGCTGATCGCTTTCCAGCGTCGCCTCGACCACGATCACCACCTTTGATCCGGTTTCAAGATGTTCGCGTGCGGTTTCCAACGTGTCCGAGAACAACGTCACCTCAAAGGCACCTGTGGTGTCGCTCAACTGAGCAAAGGCAAAGCGGTTGCCGCGCGCTGATTTACGTTCTTGCCGACCCGCAACAACCCCGGCCATTTTGGCAACAAACGGGCCGCGCTCGGCCTTGAGCCTAACCTCGTCCAGCGTCATCACACCCTTGCGTTTCAACGGCGCCATATAGTCATCCAACGGATGCCCGGACAGATAAAACCCAATGGCGCGGAATTCTTCGCTCAACCGTTCCGCAGGCACCCAATCGGGGGCACCAGACAGGCGTGGCTCTGGCAAATCCTCGCCCGCCTCGCCAAACAGGGACACTTGCGCCGAGTTCTTTTGATCATGGATCGCCGCCGAATAGCCGACCAACGCATCCAGGCTCTCAAACACCCGGCGGCGGTTGCGGTCCAATTCGTCAAACGCCCCGGCGCGTGCCAGCATTTCCATCGGGCGTTTACCCACCCGTTTCAAATCAACCCGCCGCGCCAGATCGTACAGCGTCGCAAAGGGCTTATCCACGCTGTCCACTTTGCGCCCCTCGGTGATCAGTTTCATCGCCTCAACACCAACGTTTTTCAACGCGCCCAGCGCATAGACCAACGCCCCATCGACCACACAGAATGTCGCGCTCGACCGGTTCACGCAGGGTGGCACATACGGCAGTTTTAGTCCCTTTTTGACCTCTTCAAAATAGGTAGAGAGCTTATCCGTCAGATGAATATCGCAGTTCATCACCCCGGACATGAATTCCACCGCATGGTTGGTTTTTAACCAGGCTGTCTGGTAGCTGACCACCGCATAGGCCGCGGCATGAGATTTGTTAAACCCATAGTTGGCGAACTTATCCAGCAGGTTCCAGACTTCCATCGCCGTGTCGCGGTCGACATCGTTTTCTGCAGCCCCCTTGAGGAACTTCGGACGTTCGACATCCATCGCTTCTTGCAGTTTTTTACCCATCGCGCGACGCAACAGGTCGGCGCCGCCAAGTGAATAGCCGGCCATGTCCTGCGCGATCTGCATCACCTGTTCCTGATAGACGATGATGCCTTGGGTTTCGTCCAGAATATGGTCGATGGTCGGATGCAGGTTTTCGCGTTCTTTTTTACCATTCTTGACCTCGCAATAGGTCGGAATGTTCTCCATCGGGCCGGGGCGATACAACGCCACCAGCGCCACGATGTCCTCAATACAGTTGGGTTTCATGCGTTTCAGGGCATCCATCATGCCCGAACTTTCCACCTGAAACACCGCCACGGTTTTGGCCGAGGCATAGAGTTTGTAACTGGCCTCATCATCCAGCGGAATAGCGTTGATTTCGTCAATGCTCCCCTCGGGCGGATCGTACAGATGTGTGCCGTCAGCGGCCAGATGCAGATGCCGCCCAGAGGCAACAATCTGATCGACAGCGTTCTGAATGACGGTCAGGGTTTTCAGCCCAAGAAAGTCAAACTTGACCAACCCCGCCTGTTCGACCCATTTCATATTGAACTGCGTGGCGGGCATATCGGATCGTGGATCCTGATACAAAGGCACCAGTTCATCCAGTGGCCTGTCGCCAATCACTACGCCCGCCGCGTGGGTTGACGCATTACGCAACAGCCCTTCGACCTGCTGACCGTAGTCCAACAGACGCGCGACCACTTCTTCGGATTTGGCCATTTCGCGCAGACGCGGTTCATCCGCCAGCGCCTTTTCGATGCTGACAGGTTTAACACCCTCAACCGGGATCATCTTGGACAGGCGATCGACCTGACCATATGGCATTTGCAAAACGCGGCCAATGTCACGCACCGCAGCTTTGGACAAAAGCGCACCAAAGGTGATGATCTGTCCGACTTTGTCGCGGCCATATTTCTGTTGCACGTATTGAATCACCTCTTCGCGGCGATCCATGCAAAAGTCGATGTCAAAGTCAGGCATCGACATGCGCTCGGGATTCAGGAACCGTTCAAACAGCAGCGAATAGCGCAGTGGATCAAGGTCGGTGATGGTCAGCGCATAGGCGACCAGTGACCCAGCCCCAGACCCGCGACCCGGACCGACCGGAATGTCGTGATCCTTGGACCATTTGATAAAATCGGCAACGATCAGAAAATAGCCGGGAAAACCTTTGTCCTCGATGATCTTAAGCTCAAATTCCAACCGTTTCTGGTAGTCTTCAACCGAGACCGCATGTGGGATCACGTCCAACCGTCGCTGTAGGCCTTCGTTGGCCTGACGGCGCAATTCCTGGACTTCGTCATCAGCAAAATTGGGTAGGATCGGATCGCGCCGGTAGGTCATAAAACCACACCGCTGGGCAATTTCGACAGTGTTTTCCACCGCTTCGGGAAGATCAGCAAACAGCGCAACCATTTCCTGCTGTGATTTAAAATAATGCTGTGCGGTAAGACGACGGCGGTCGGCCTGTTGGTCGACATAGGCGCCGTCGCCAATGCAAATCAGCGCATCATGTGCCTCGTACATGTCGGTTGTCGGGAAATAGACGTCATTGGTGGCGACCAACGGCAGATTCATCGCATAGGCCATTTCAACATGGCCCTGTTCGGTCAGACGCTCAGAATTAGGCTGCCCGCCCTCGCCGGGATGGCGTTGCAATTCGATATATAGCCGGGCAGGAAAGATTGCCGCGAGACGTTCAACCAAGGCCTGTGCGGCGGGTCGCTGACTATTTTGCAGCAACATGCCCACCGGACCATCGGGGCCACCGCTTAGACAGATCAGACCCTCAGAATGCTTTTCCAATTCGTCCAGCGTCACCTGCGGAATTTGCCCACCCTTGCCGATATACAGGCAGGTGTTCAGCTTCATCAGGTTATTATACCCAGCCTCGGATTGGGCCAGCAGGACCAAAGGTGCCGGGGCTTTGGCGCGCTCGCCGGGTTGGATGCTCAAATAGCTGAGATCGACCTGACAGCCAACAATGGGCTGAATGCCCGCGCCACTAAGCGTGATCGAGAACTCCAACGCTGCAAACATATTGTTGCTGTCGGTCATGGCGACGGCGGGCATGCCCGCAGATTCGCACATGGCAGCGAGCTTTTTCAGGCGGATAGCCCCTTCCAACAATGAATATTCAGTGTGGAGGCGCAGGTGAATGAATCGGGTGGCATTTGTCATAGGCCCAAGTTATCGCAGCAGCGCGGCCATTGAAATGCG
>JBLHMP010000086.1:0-16190 GCA_047623555.1 Granulosicoccus sp. | reverse complement strand
AGAACGCTCATCACCCGGGCATGGGCGTATTGCACATAAAACACCGGGTTATCGCGGGATTGTTCCAGCACCTTATCAAAATCAAAATCAAGCGGCGCATCGTTTTTGCGGGTCAGCATGACAAACCGGGTCACATCCGCGCCAACCAGATCAACCACCTCCCGCAGGGTGACAAAATTGCCCGACCGTTTGGACATTTTGAACGGTTGCCCGTCCTTATACAGCCGCACCAATTGGCACAGTTTGATGTCCAGCGGAACCATGCCGTCCGACAATGCCGACACTGCTGCCTTCATCCGTTTGACATAGCCACCGTGATCAGCACCAAACACATCAATTAGCGCGTTGAAGCCTCTGGAAACCTTATCATAATGATAGGCAATGTCGGGTGAAAAATAGGTCCAGGTGCCATCCGATTTCTTTACCGGACGATCGACATCATCGCCGTGATCGGTGGATTTAAACAACGTCTGCTGGCGCGGTTCCCAGTCGTCAGGCTCTTTGCCTTTTGGCGGCGCCAGCACGCCTTCATAGATCAGGCCCTTGCTGTCCAGATCCGCCAGCGCGGCCTCGATCAGACCGGTGCCATACAGCGACTTTTCGCTAAAAAAAACGTCCATTTCAACGCCCAATGCCAGCAGATCTGCGCGGATCAAATCCATCATTGCATCGGTGGATGTGAGACGCAGCTCTTCCAGCCAGACGCTTTCGGGCTGATCCACCCAGGCATCACCTTTGGCCTTGGCCACGGCCTCGCCCACCTCAATCAGATAGTCGCCGGGATAGGTGCCCTCGGGAAACGCCACCTTTTGACCCAGCGCTTCAAGATAGCGCAAATAGACCGACCGGGCGAGCGTATCAACCTGCCCGCCACCGTCATTAATATAGTATTCCCGCGTCACATTATGACCGGTGAAATCCAGCAGGCTTGCCAAAGCATCGCCAAAAACCGCGCCCCGCGTGTGGCCCACATGCAGCGGACCGGTTGGGTTGGCGCTGACATATTCAACGTTCACTTTTTGGCCATGCCCAATGTCAGAGCGGCCAAAATCGGTGCCCGAGGCAAGAATCGCGGCCAAAACACCTTGCCAGACTTTGACTTCAAGCCGCAGATTGAGGAACCCCGGCCCGGCCACTTCGGCGCTGACAACGCGTGGATCAGCGACCAGTTTTGCAGCCAGAGCCTCGGCAATATCGCGCGGTTTCATCTTGGCGGGTTTCGCCAGCACCATCGCGGCGTTGGTCGCCATATCGCCATGTGCTGCATCGCGTGGCGGCTCAACCGTGACGTTGGCCATGTTCAGGCCATCCGGCAACGCCCCATCGGCGACCAGATCGGCCAGAGAGTCCAGCACTAGCATACGAATGTCAGCAAACAGGTTCATTACAACGTCCTTTTGGTTCTTGCGCGGTGTAGCAGCCATGCGCGGGTCGTCAACCGGATGGCGGAATTCAGCCCAAAAGCCGCGCATGTTCCTGAAGCGCAAAACGATCGGTCATTCCGGCGATATAATCCGACACGATCCGCGCCAGAGCTGTATCGTCCTGCGCCGCCTCGATATCTACGTGCCAGCGTTCTGGCATCAATGCCGGGTCCTTTAGGTAAAACGGAAACAGTTCTTCGACCACAATCGTCACTTCGGCCCGTTTCAGCATTACCGACGGCGCCCGGTACATGCGTGCGAACAAAAAGCGGCGGATTTGTTGCAAATCAACCCACAATTCAGGCGAAAACCTGACCACAGAATGGCCAAGATTGCGAATATCCTCAACCGATTTAGCGCCTGACGCGTCAAGCAACACCCGCGAGGTGTCAATGACATCTGACACCATCGCGCCAAACACCCGGCGCAGTGCTTCGTGGCGTCGACGGTTTGGGTCGATGCCGGGATATAGCGCATCCACCTGCTCAAACGCGGTGCCAACGATGGGCAATTCGACGATGTCATCATCGTCAAACAGCCCGGCACGCAGCCCGTCATGCAAGTCGTGATTATTATAGGCGATGTCATCCGCCAAGGCCGCGACCTGGGCTTCGGCACTTGCGTGGGTGTGCAATTCAAGGTCATGCACCGCATCATATTCGGCCAATGCCCAGGGCAATTCTCCAATCACCGGACCGTTATGTTTTGCAATGGCTTCAAGGGCTTCCCAGGTGAGGTTCAACCCGTCAAACGATGCATAATGACGTTCGAGCGCAGTGACAATTCGGATCGCCTGGGCGTTGTGATCAAAACCACCATGCGGCGCCATTAGCCCATGCAGCGCCTCTTCTCCGGTGTGACCAAACGGTGTGTGACCCAGATCATGGGCCAATGCCACCGCCTCGGTCAGGCTGCCATTTAGATGCAGCGCGCCCGCGATGGTGCGTGCCACTTGGGCCACCTCAATCGAATGGGTCAGACGTGTGCGGTAATTGTCGCCCTCATGTTCGACAAAAACCTGTGTCTTATGCATCAGCCGTCGAAACGCGCTGGCATGGATAATTCGGTCGCGATCGCGTTGAAAACACGAGCGAAAATCGCTTTCCTCTTCCGTGACCAGCCGTCCCCTGCTGGTCATCGGATCCGAGGCAAATGACGCTTGCATAGCCGGTTGTCCTTGTCGCCTGTCCCTAGGGTTTCTATATTGCAGATAATAACGCAATGAACCACCCCGGAGCCTCCAATGCTATTGCCCCCCAAAGTTACTGACCGCGCCTTTGCCCGTCTGGCCGAAATTGGCGCCGCAAATCAGGGTCAGGCCCTGCGTGTCGCTGTCGAAGGCGGCGGCTGTTCCGGGTTTCAGTATGAAATCGCGCTGGACAAGGCGGCCAATGATGATCTGATCCTTGAAGGTCAGGGCGAAAAGGTTGTCGTTGATACGGTATCATTGCCGTTTCTTGAAAACGCAGTGATTGATTTCACCGAAGAGTTGATCGGCGCGCGGTTTGTCATCAACAACCCCAACGCGACATCGTCCTGTGGCTGTGGTACATCTTTTTCGATGTAAAACAACCAACTACGGGTCGGTCTTAAATGAATTCCACAGGGTTAGCGCACCAAACAACGGCTTGCGCTGCTCTGTTGGCGTGAACTGATCCCAGACCAGAAACAGCCCGCTGCTGATCACGATACCAACGCCCAAATACGTCCCCGGAGCCGGATATTCGTTAAAAAATACCGCCCCCAAAACCACCATCCAGACAAATTGCAGGTTCATCAAAGGCGTCACCGCATAGGCCGCCAGCAACCGCAGTGCCACCACCAACAACCAGCGCGCGCCAAACAAAAGCGCCGCATAGGCCAGCACCCAGCCGAAATCAGCCAACGGCATAGGGCGCCACACAAACGGCAAAACCACTGCCATCACCGCAAAAATCGCCGCGTTTGGATAAAACACCTGCGCTAGCGCATTGGATTCGTATCGCCCGATATAACGTGCCAACACCATCGAAAACGTGCCTATGACGATGGCGATAAAGGCAACGATATGGCCCAGGGAAACGCTGCCAATTCCAGCCGGAAACAGGCACAACACGCCGACAAACCCCGCCGCGAGCGCCACCCAGGCGGAGGGCCGCACATGTTCACCCAAAATAAGGCCCGACATCAGCCCGGCCAGCAATGGGATCAGACCAACAAACAGGAACACCTCGGCGAATGGCAGGAATTTGAAGGCATAGAAAAACCCAACCGAGGCCAGAACCGCAGCCAAAGACCGCAGTGCCATGGCCTTTGGACAGACAGTTTTAAAACCCCGCCGTTGTGATGGGTGGCGATCGGTAACAAGGCACAGGCCCATAACAATCAGGCCCGACAGGCAAAAAAGTTGCGGCGCAGCATAGCCGCCCGCAATAAATTTGGTGATCGCATCCGCCGATGAAATCAGCGCTGTGTAGATCACCACCAACCCGGCGCCCAACGTCGCGGCACGCATTCCCATCACGTTCACAATGCCACCCCTCTTAGGCCGGTGCGAGCAAATCCGGCAAAAAATTCCTCAAATTTGTCGCTACTGCGTTCTGCTTCGGTCAGGATATCATAGCCAATTTCGGTTAACATTTGCTGCACATGCGGGCGCATCGTATGCCAATCACTGCTGCGCTGATCCTCAAGGCGGAACATACATTCCGACATGTCCCGCAGCGGCCCAGTACATTGTTCGGCGCGATAAAACGCCATGCGCTCAAAGGACGTTTCTTTGATAAACGCATCGCGTCCGGACACCGCCATCAGCCAGTTACAGACGAAAAAGTCGTGATAATCATCCTGCGCGCTAACCTGCGGGCCGCTGCTAATAACAAACCGATGGGTTTCGCGCTGCAGCCAATCCTCCCAGACGGGAGATGGCGTTTGACCGCCAAACCGCAAAGCCACGCAAATTTCTGCTAAAAGGTCGGCATTTTGTTCCAGATAGGCCAGCAACCCGGCAAATTCCAGCGAGGTGATCGCGGCAGTCGACAGTTCGGGATCGCAACGGCCGTATTCGCTTAGATAATAAACAATATGGGTCAGCTCATAGGCGGCCTTTTTGTTTGGCATCGCAAATGTGTCCGACCGCTCCATGAAACTGCGCACCCGATCCTCAAGCCCGGTATCATCCGGTTGCGGATCAATGCCGCGCCGTAGCATCAGGCGGCGGGCCTCAAACCGTTGCAAATCCGAAAGCTCGGTATCGACGAGGCCTTGGTGGGCAATCCATTGGGCCAGTGCCTGACCTTTTGATCCGGGCATGCCCAGGTCTTCGAGATCCAGACAAATCGACAAAAGAAACCGATAATATTGCGGAAAAAAGCCAAGCCGTTTTTCGATTTGATCATAGAATCCCTGATGGAACTCAAGCGCCTGTTCGTCTAGTTTTTCGCCCGAACTTTCAAGGATGTTCAAAAGCTCAGCATTTTCTTTTAGCCAGAACACATCATCTCCAAATCGACGATGTTGGGCAAAGCTGGCAATCAAAGCATTGCGCCGGGATGTGCGGCCCTGAAGTTGGCACGGGACGTTCAACTGAATGACGTTTGACATAATGGTTTTCCCTTTACTTACAAGACGTTCATTGAACGCCCCGTGTCCAAATTCAGCTTACTTAACCGCTGGCGTAAGGCTTGTTGTGTACAGCCCGGTCACCTCGCCGCTGATGGCGTCAGAGGTCTTAACCAGTGTCAGGCTGGTGGTAAAAAGACCGGTTTGCTCACCGCTTAGGGTGTCAGAGGCGGCCGTTGGCGACAGGCTGGTTGTGAACAGGCCGGTTTGGTCGCCGTTCATCGCATCAGAAGACGCGGTTGGGGACAGGCTCGTGGTGAAAAGACCCGTCTGTTCGCCAGTCATCGCATCCGATGTCACCGTTGGCGACAGGCTTGTGGTGAACAGGCCGGTTTGGTCGCCGGTCATGGTATCGGTGGCAGGTCCCGATGTCAGCGAAGTGGTAAAAAATCCGGTCTGATCGCCGGACAACATGTCGCCGGATGCAGAGGCTGACAGGCTGGTGGTAAACAGTCCGGTTTCCCCGCCATCATGCAGGTTTGCACTGTCTGTTGTGGCAAGTGTGGCTTCAATTTCGTATGTTTTGAGTTGAGCATTCATGTCATTTTTCCCAGATGTTAAGTTGTTCGTCCTTTAACGCTCGCACTCTTAAGTAGAGTTGCAAACCCATCTTTCCCGTAAGGGCTGCAAAACTGCCAGTTATCCACATTAAGAAACTGCCGCAAATATTTGACTCTAAAACCAAAGGCTTTGATGCAAATTGTACAAAATAAATTTCAAAAATCCGGAATTGTGTCAGATTCAATGCGAATTTGCACCTCTACCAACAACGAATCGATACAGATAGAATCTACTTTATCGCTGGATCGATTCGTATTTTCCGAACCGATTCCCCGCTTGCAATGCTTGCCTCGTGCCACATCATCAGCAATAGATCACACAGCACAGTCAGCCCCCGGGGAACCAACATGAAAATCGCCACATTTAACATTAACGGAATTAAGGCCCGCGCAAATGCGCTGCCGGCGTGGTTGGACGAGGCAAAGCCAGACGTTGTTCTGCTCCAGGAAATCAAATCCATCGACGAAAATTTCCCGCGTGAACTGTTTGAGGATCGCGGCTATATCGTCGAAACCCATGGTCAGAAATCGTTCAATGGGGTGGCGATCCTGTCGAAATATCCGCTCGAGGACGTACAGCGTGGCCTGCCCGGGGATGACAGCGACGAACAGGCCCGCTGGATCGAGGCGACAGTCATCGGCAAACAGGCGCTGCGCATTTGCGGGCTGTATCTGCCCAACGGTAACCCGGTTCCGGGGCCGAAATACGACTATAAACTGGCCTGGATGGAACGCCTGCACGCCCGCGCTGTTGACCTTCTTGCCAGCGAAGAACCGGCGCTAATGGCAGGCGATTACAACATCATCCCACAGGCCGAAGACGTGGCGCGCCCGGATGCCTGGCGCGAGGATGCATTGTTTCGTCCGCAAAGCCGCGAGGCCTATCAGCGTATCGTCAACCTTGGTTTTACCGAAGCCTTTCGCGCCCGTCATTCCGGGCCAGGACATTACAGTTTCTGGGACTATCAGGCCGGGGCCTGGAACAAAAACGACGGCATTCGCATCGACCATTTTCTGATGACACCGCAATGCGCGGATCTGCTGCGCGACTGCCAGATTGATTCCGAAATCCGCGGCTATGACAAACCATCTGACCACGTTCCGGTTTGGGTCGACCTTGATCTGTAAAGCCGCCAGTAACGGTTGAAATGCCAATAAAATATGGGGTGCGCCGCAGGCGCTCCTTTGGATCAGACGTGGCCTATTTGGTTACATCATAGCGGTAAAGCCAATCAAACTGGCGCACCATCCGTGCCGGCGCCAGCGCCCCTCCTAGCCGCAATGCCATATGCGCCGCCGCGCGCAACGGCGGGAACCGCAGGTGGTATTTGCGCGCGTTGCCATTGGCCACGCCGATCACCCGCGCCGCCCGATCGCGGCGTTTGGCCTGATAGGCAGCAAGGCCCTCGGCCATACTCAAACCGGTCTCAAAACATTGCGCCAAAACCCAGGCATCCTCCATCGCCAGATTTGCACCCTGCGCCAAAAATGGCAGCGTCGGATGCGCGGCGTCGCCAAGAATGGCCAGCCCCGGCCCTTGCCAACACTCCGCCACAGGATGACGAAACAGCCCCCACAGTTTTACCTGATCGACCTGCGCCAACAGCGCCTCTGCGGTACCGGTAAAATCGGCGAATGCAGCGCGCAGGTTGGCAGGATCAGCGCCATGCGCCCAATCCTCATCAGCCCATTGCGCTCGTTCCTGCACCGCCACCAGATTAACCATCGTACCATCACGCAGCGGATAACAGACCAAATGCCGCCCCGGCGCCATGAACAATTGCGCCTCGTTCACCAGCCCCAAATCATTGGGCACAACCGCGCGCCACGCCACCTGCCCGGTGAAAAAACCCGGCTCAACCGCCCCTAGGGCCAAACGCACTTTTGAATGCAGACCGTCCGCGCCAACAACCAGATCCGCCGACATTTCGCTGCCATCCGCCAGTTTCACCGTCGGATGCACGCCACCCTTCACCGAGATAACCTGTCGCGACAACAGCACCTGTACACCCGCGTCACGCACCGCATCCGCCAGCAAATCAATCAAATCCGCCCGGTGCACAAACCAAAACGACTGATCCGGCGCATAGCGCATCAAATCCAATCGCAAAACTTCGCCCGCGCGGCGATAATCGCGCAGCACCACCGCTTTGGCCCGCACCGATGCCTGCGCCAGTGTATCGCCAAGCCCCAACGCGCCCAAAACGACTGAACCGTTCGGGCTTATCTGCAACCCGGCGCCAACTTCGGTGATCGCGTTGGCCTGTTCAAGCACAACAACCTCGGCACCGCGTGCCCGCAATGCCAGTGCCGCCGTCAGACCGCCAATTCCGGCGCCGACAATGATGATTTTTTTACCATGAATGCTCATATGCAGTCCATAAACGCAAAAACGCCGGGGCAACAGACCCCGGCGTTTTTGCATATACTTATAAGCTGGACAGCTTAGTCGTCGCGATGAACTTTTTCGCGACGTTCGTGATTTTCCTGAGCTTCAAGGCTCATGGTGGCAATCGGGCGTGCGCCAAGCCGTTTCAGTGAAATCGGCTCTCCTGTCACGCTACAATAGCCATATTCCCCTTCATCAACCCGGCGCAGAGCCGCATCAATCTTAGACACAAGTTTACGCTGGCGATCCCGGGTGCGTAATTCCAACGCACGGTCGGTTTCTTCACTGGCGCGATCCGCATCATCGGGGATGTTACGTGTCCCATCCTGGAGTGCCTCAATCGTGTCACGGCTGCCAGCGATGAGTTCTTGCTTCCAGTTGCTCAGCTTGCGACGAAAATACTCAAGCTGTTTTTCGTTCATAAAGGGTTCATCTTCGGCCGGTCGGTAGTCCTCCGGCAGAAAAAATTCCTGCTTCATATCGGCTCCCTCGGTATGGCCAACAACGTCCGTCATTAAATTTCCCTAGACATCTGGCCCCTTATTCCGCTGCGTCTATCCGACCAAATTGAGATTGTCACTACACAATAGACGTCACCTAGGGTTAAAAGCCGCGAGACCATTTATGTTCATTCGCGCAACAACCCGAATGGCAATTCACCAAACAGCTTTGCAGCAAAAGGTTTGAAAAACATGAAGTTTAAAGGCACCAAAGATTATATCGCGACCGATGACCTGACAATTGCAGTAAATGCAGCTGTTACATTGGAACGCCCACTGCTGGTTAAAGGCGAACCTGGCACCGGCAAAACCGAACTGGCGCGTCAGGTGGCTGATGCTTTGGGCCTGCGGATGATTGAATGGAACATCAAATCCACCACCCGCGCGCAACAGGGTCTGTATGAATACGATGCGGTTTCACGTCTGCGTGACAGCCAATTGGGCGAAGAGCGCGTGCATGACGTGGCCAATTATATCAAACAGGGCAAGCTCTGGCAGGCGTTCACCTCGGACGAACGTGTGGTTCTGCTAATTGATGAGATCGACAAGGCCGATATCGAATTCCCCAACGATCTTTTGCAAGAACTTGATAAGATGGAGTTCTTTGTCTACGAGACCGGCGAAACCATCGTTGCTAAACATCGCCCGGTGATCATCATCACCTCAAATAATGAAAAAGAACTGCCTGACGCCTTCCTGCGCCGCTGTTTCTTTCACTATATCCGTTTCCCCGACGAACCGACATTGCGCCAGATCGTCGAAGTGCATCATCCTGGTATCAAAGAGGCCCTGTTAACCACGGCTCTGACACAGTTCTATGAAATCCGCGAAACCGCCGGGCTCAAGAAAAAGCCGTCAACCTCTGAGGTATTGGACTGGCTGAAACTGCTGTTGGCCGAAGACCTGACCGCCGAAGACCTGAAACGCGACGGCGCCAATGCCTTGCCTAAATTACATGGCGCATTGCTGAAAAACGAACAGGATGTGCATCTGTTTGAACGGCTTGCCTTTATGGCGCGTGGCCAGCGTTAATATACTGCACTAAACCAAGGTACTAATCCACTGCGGGCGGCAGCCAATTGCCGCCCTTTTCGACCAATCTTATGCATTGGCGCTACGGTTTTAGAAGAAACCCACCACATTGCTGACAGATTATTGATAAATCTTGAGAGCATCGCTTATGTCTGCCATTGTGGTATAAATATTAGATAATTTGTGGTATCAATGTTAAATAATTTACCCCTTACCGTACGCCCCTTGCGCGCCACCGATCGGAACGAATGGGCCGAAATGTGGACTGACTATCTGGTGTTTTATGAATCCTCGGTCGAACCCGAGGTTTACGACACCACGTTTGCGCGATTGCTGGGCACTGACCCGCAAGATTTCAGCGCCTTAGTGGCCGAACAAAACGGCCGGCTTGTTGGCTTGACCCATTATCTGTTTCACCGCCACGCCTGGAAAATCGAAGACGTCTGTTATCTACAGGATCTATACGCGCGCCCCGAAACTCGTGGTACCGGCGTTGGTCGCGCCCTGATCGAGGCGGTCTACGCCGCAGCGGACGCCAATGGCACACCGTCGGTCTATTGGTTAACGCAAAATTTCAACGACACCGCCCGCAAACTATATGACCGCATCGGCAAGCTGTCGCCATTTATCCGGTATCAGCGACCATGATACGCCACGCCCTGTTAATCATGGCCACGCTTTTGGGCGGTTGCGCCTCGGCCCCCCATGAAGAAGCCGCCACGCGCGCCAAAATCGCCGACAGTTCGTTGCCGCCAATGAAAGCATTCGGCCTGGCCCAACCGCGGGCTCCTATTCAGTCCAATGCCAATATTGCCGCCGACTTCCTGGCGCTGCATTTCCAATTGGAAAGCGGTCGTGACCTGCCGGTCTTTACCCGGTTTGAAATGCCGATCACCGTTAAGGTCACCGGCAAACCATCTGCTAGCCTTACCGCCGACCTGCGCCTGCTTTTGAACCGCCTGCGCGATGAGGCCGGGATTAACATCCAGCAAATCAGCCAGGGTGATGCCAACATCACCATCCAATCCGTTAGCCGCGCCAATATTCGCCGCGCCCTGCCCGAGGCCGCCTGTTTCGTGGTGCCCAATGTGTCTAGCCTTGCTGAATTCAGCCGTGATCGGCGTAAACCAAAAACCAATTGGTCGCGGCTAAAGACCCGCACCCGGTTGGGGATTTTCATCCCTAACGATACGTCGCCGCAAGAGGTGCGCGATTGTTTGCACGAAGAGCTGGCGCAGGCGATCGGGCCGCTAAACGATCTGTACCACCTGTCAGATTCCGTGTTCAACGACGACAATGTCTATTCGGTGCTGACCGGTTTTGACATGCTGATCCTGCGCGCCACCTATGCGCCTGAACTTCAGAGCGGCATGACGCATAATCAGGTTAAGGCCAAATTACCCGCGTTGCTATCGCGGCTAAATCCGGCTGGTGTGACCGTGCCGTCGCGCCAAATTACCGCAACGCCACGCAATTGGATCGAAAACGTGCAAACCGCGTTTGGCCCCGGGGCAACGGCCACCGCCCGCCGTACAGCCGCCAATAACACCGTCCGCATTGCCGCCGAACAGGGCTGGCAAGGCCATCGCCGTGCCTTTAGCCACTATTTGCTGGGGCGGATGACGCAGGTGTATGACCCGCAGTTGGCGCAACAGCATTATACCACGGCGTTGCACTATCTGGACCAAACCCCCGGCACGCAACTGCACCGCGCCCATATTCTGACCCAGACCGCGACCTATGCGATTGCAATTGGTGATGGGGCCAGCGCCCTTAGGCAGATCGACCCGGCGCTGATCGCCGCGCAGCGCGCTGAAAACGCGTCGTTGCTGGCAACTCTGATGCTGCTTCAGGCCGAAGCCTATGAGCTGACCGGTCAGTCTGACAAAGCACGCGCCGTCAGACTGGACAGTCTTGGATGGGCAAGATACGGCTTTGGTTCGGACTGGGCCGTACGGGCCAAGATGCAGGAAATCGCAGCCCTTAACCCACAGGGGATTTAGGGCGGCTAAGGCGGGTAAGGATCAGCAAATGATCGTAATAGGCGGCATAGTTTTGGGCGTTCTGGTCGGTGCCATAACAGCAAAGAAAAACGGCGGCGGGCGGCTGGATATGGCGCAATACGCGGCCGGATATGGCATTGCATTCGCCCTGATCGGTCTGATTGCGACCATCACCATCAGCCGTCTTGCGGTCTAGTCAATGTTTACCCCCTTTTTTGAAAACCTTCGCGACGCTGGCATCCCTGTTAGCCTGCGCGAATATCTGACCTTTCTGGAGGCCATGAAAAAGGGCCTCGCCACCTATGACATCGAGGCGTTCTATTATCTGGCGCGCACCTCCATGGTCAAAGACGAACGCAATATCGACAAATTTGATCGTGCCTTTGCCGCCTCGTTTAAAGGGCTGGAAAACATCACCGACGAACAGGTGTTGGACGCCGTCGACATCCCCACCGACTGGCTGGAAAAGATGGCCGAAAAGCACCTGAGTGCCGAAGAAAAGGCCGAGATCGAGGCCCTGGGTGGTTTCGATAAACTGATGGAAACCCTGCGTAAACGTCTGGAAGAACAGGAAAAACGCCATCAGGGTGGCAGTAAATGGATCGGCACAGCCGGCACCTCGCCGTTTGGCGCCTATGGCTATAACCCCGAAGGCGTGCGCATTGGTCAAAAAGAAAGCCGCCACCAGCGTGCCACCAAAGTTTGGGACAAACGCGAATTTCGCAATTTTGACGACACGGTCGAATTGGGCACCCGCAACATCAAAGTCGCGCTAAAACGCCTGCGCCGCTGGGCGCGTGAAGGTGCCCAGGAAGAGCTTGATCTGGATGGCACCATTCGGTCGACCGCCGAAAACGGCTATCTGGATGTCAAAGTGCGCCCCGAGCGTCGCAATGCGGTCAAGGTACTGTTGTTTCTTGATGTTGGTGGCTCAATGGATCCGCATATTAAGGTGGTCGAGGAGTTATTTTCCGCTGCCAAGACCGAATTTAAACATCTGGAATATTTCTACTTTCACAATTGCCTGTACGAAGGCGTGTGGCGTGACAACCGTCGTCGGTGGGACGCGCAAATCCCGATGCACGAAGTGTTGCGCACCTATGGCCCTGATTACAAATGTATTTTCGTCGGCGACGCCTCAATGAGCCCCTATGAAATCGCCTATCCCGGTGGGGCCAATGAACATTGGAATGCCGAAGCAGGTCAGGTTTGGCTGTCCCGTGCACGCGATCAGTGGTCATCAAACCTGTGGATCAATCCGGTGCCAGAAAAATACTGGAGCTACACCCATTCGATCACCATGATTCAGGAAATATTCCAAAATAGCATGGTGCCGATGACCCTAAGCGGTCTGGAAAAAGGCATGCGCGAACTGACGCGCTAGCCAAACGGTTTTTTTGGAAAAATCCGGTCCGTTTTCTTTGAAAGAAAACCTAAACACGGTTAGCGTTGGGCTATGTCCAACGCACCAATCACCAACCTAGACCTCGCCAGCTTTACCGCCGACCCCTATCCGGCACTGGCGAAAATGCGCGCCCATACGCCGATCACCTATGTGCCGCAGCTTGGCGCGACGCTGATCACCCGGCGCGATGAAATCCATACGCAGGAAAAGCGCACCGATGTGTTTTCGTCCCTACAACCAGATGGGTTAATGACCCAACTTATGGGCCAGAACATGATGCGCAAAGAAGGTGCGGAACATCTGGCCGAGCGTAAGATCCTGTTTCCCGCCCTTAGCCCGCGCACCGTGGCAAATCACTGGAAGTCGATCTTTGAAACCGCTGCAATTTCGATACTCAAGTGTCTGATTCCAAAAGGTAAATGCGACTTGGTACGCGACTTTTCCATGCCGGTATCTGCTGAGGCTTTGAAGGCTGTAACCGGGCTAACAGGCATGACTGCCACAGAAATGGACACCGTCAGTCAGGCAATGATCAACGGCTGTGCCAACTATGCCGGGGACGCCGAAATTGAGGCGCTGTGCCATGAGGCCACGACGTTGATTGACGCCCATATTGATGCACGTTTACCAGATGTTCGTGCCAATCCAGACCAATCCGCCCTGTCGGTACAAATCGCTGGTGGTCTTAGCCTTGAGGCCACGCGCGCCAATATCAAGCTGATTATTTCCGGTGGTCAGAATGAACCGCGCGATGTGATTGCAGGCACCATATGGGCTTTACTTACGCATCCCAAGCAATTGAAACTTATTAATAAAGGCACGGCGACCTATGGTGATGCCTTTGCCGAATATACCCGCTGGAATTCCCCCATCGGCATGTCTCCGCGGCGCATCGCACGCGCGGAGACTGTGGCTGGCGTGACATTTGAGCCCGAGGATCGGGTGTTTTTGATGTTCTCATCCGCCTGCCGCGACGAGGATCATTTTGACAAACCGGATGTGTTTGACATCACCCGCAACACCCAAAGCGCCATTAGTTTCGGCGCTGGTCCGCATTTTTGTGCCGGGGCCGCCACCGCGCGTTGCCTGATTACAGAAATCGCCTTACCTTTGGCCTTTAAGTATATGAAAAACATACGCATTAGCGGAAACGCCAGCCTTACCGGATGGGCCTTTCGTGGCCCCATATCGGTGCCCGTAGCTTGGGATATATGATGCCGCTACATTTGACACCGCCGAATATCTGCCTCGTCAATCAGCGGCATTCAGGTCACCGATACCGGAGTTGAGCGGTTGTCGCGGCACGGATTGGATTTATTGACCTGCTAACGCCTTGCTTCGCGGCCCATCAAAGCCCATATTTTGACAATGATAAGAGTCGTCCCAATTTTGCTGGCCATTTTGTATGGGCTTGCCATGTACCGGTTTTCGGTCTGGCGGACCCACCGTGATCTGGATACCAAATCGACCGAACTGGCCGACCCGAAACTAAAGACGCTGACAGATCGTTTGGCGGCCTCTCTCGAACTGTCGCGCATCCCGGTTTATATTTATGAAATCGACCCGGTGAACGGATTGGCTGCACCGGACGGGCGTATTTTTATCACCCGTGGATTTTACCGCAAATACCAGTGCGGTGAGGTCACTGGCGAGGAAATGACCAGCGTGATTGCCCATGAATTGGGCCATGTGGCGTTGGGACATTCGCGGCGCCGGATGATTGATTTTTCCGGCCAAAATGCGCTGCGCACCGCGCTGGTGATGATATTGGGCCGCTTTATTCCGTTTGCCGGTGTTTGGATCGCCAACATGCTGACCAAGCTGCTGGCCGCTGGCCTGTCGCGCAATGATGAATACGAGGCCGATGCCTATGCAGCAGCGTTGTTAACCAAGGCCGGATTTGGTGTTGGGCCGCAAAAAACGCTTTTTCGCAAGCTTGAAAAGCTAACCCAAAGCCGGTCTGGCATGGCGCCCGCGTGGTTGATGAGCCACCCGAATACCGACCAACGTATTGAGGCGCTGGAGAAACTAGAGGCGCGCTGGCAGGGTTAGGCGCGGCTATCCAACCGCCTTTGCCAATCGCGGCAACCGCGCCTTTTTCAGCAAGGGCCGCATCTGCCATTTGTCGCCGGATAGTCGATTGGCCTCGGCCAGAACATCCGTTGCAATACCCGAAACCCCATCCGGATCATCCTGCCACAGCTTGTGCAGGAACCCATCTGGATCAACGCGCAACAGCCCCTCGTGAGACAATTCTCGTCTTGGAAAATCCTTGGCATTCAACGTCATAATCGCCTCGGCTGATCCAGATACTGCGGTTGCCAAAACGTGAATATCAGCCGGATCAGGCAACCACAGCCGCGCCTCTAACCCCGGAGCGGCACGCAATTCGGCCTCGGGCCATGCGGCCCGCAACAAGGCGATTTCCGACTGCGCCTGTGCAGCACCAACCGGGCCAAGTTTGATCGTGGCGCGCGACCATTCCTCCAGGATGCGCGCCGACCACAACGGTAGGAAATACCCCAGTCGCGCCACGCCCAAAACCATGGCACGCATCACCGTGGGATAAAGCACGCAAGTATCGATGACGATTTTTTGTGTCATGCCGTCCTGCCAAAATCAAAAAAAGGGCACTACCAGAACGCCCTCTTCTCAAACGGGGTGTTCCGGGTCGGAATATCGACCGATGCATAGGCCGAAACGCTTAGTCCAAGACCAATCAGCACGATTGCGCGTGTTATTTTCATTTTCTCTCTCATTGGTGAGCCTCGTTGGACTCGTAGCGTGTCGTTTGCTCAAGGAATGATGGGGAAATGAGACAGGTTTTGGTCAGATTATGTGTAATAACAGGGTGATAACATGCCCGTTTTGTCGTAGCCTCGTTAGTTGCGTACCCGAGATCGCCAGCCACCGCGCCGTTTTGGTGTCGTCATTGTGGTCAGACCTTGCTGTAAAACAATGCTCATCGGGTGATCCGGCGCGTCTTTGACATAGCGATCCACCAGAATAAGCAGCGCCGCATTGGTGTCCTGCGTCACAGCCAGGCTCAGCGCCCAGTCCAAAAAGATACTGCGGCATTCCGAGGCGGTGATGCTGTCAATGCAAAACGATTCGTGTATCAGGCCCTTGGGGTCCAGCGTGTTGTCGTATTCGCTCAATTCACCGTTCCCTTGTTTAACGCAGCCGTTATCAATACTGCGGCCCGGCCATAGCCCGTGTTCAGCGCAGCCTCTAGCGTATCGATGGTGTCAAAGCCACTGCTGCGACACAAGAACCC
>JBLHMP010000085.1:0-16409 GCA_047623555.1 Granulosicoccus sp. | reverse complement strand
CAGAGATTGCGAAACAAAAACGAAAGGAGACACCAGTATTGACCACATCATGACGAACAAAGCATAATGACTGAGCGGGTCAAATCTCGGTGACAATACCGGGTCAGTTCTGAGTGACATTCAACACATTTGGGCATTCCGTGTCGCCCAAGGCATACCAGTTTTCACGCTTGAAGCGGTCTTTAGAAAAGTTGCCCTTTACGATGAGCCCAGCATCTACAAGTTTGTCGAGTGCAGTTCTGATTTGCTTCACCGTCAAGTACGAAAATTGCAGCCCAAATGCTTTGTAGGAGTTGTAGCTCCAGTAACGCCCTTCATGGAAGTTTTGGTTATTTGTCTCATTATGCCGAATCCAAAATACCAGATTGCGGTGGACAACAGCGGCCGCTACGCCGACCTTTTTCGCTATAGCAGGCTCAAAGGTATGATGGGCGGCATCATCCGCATGCTTTGTCTTTTTTTTCATTGGACTAGTGACCGTGGTTCAAGGTTACTTCATTCGTCTGCACGGTGTTTTTCTCAATCCAACCATTGAGATCGGCGCCGAGATATTTCACGCGCCGACCGAACTTAATGAACCGAGGCCCAGTGCGGCGGTGTCGCCATTGCGCACGCTTCGGCTTGCTGGCGATGAGATCCAATTCCCTATCGCCATCGTCGTAAATTCGTTCTGTTTCAAAAATCTCTGCTGCCATGAGAACCTCACTTTCAGGATCGATACGTGTTCTTCTTCAATTGTTTTCGATTCTACTTGATTGCTCCAATTGGCGCAGTATAAATTACATTAGGCGCAATATTTTACGCATTTGGGGTGAAATATGACTAACTACGTTATCAAAGGACTGACAGAGCAAGAGGCCGATGCCGCTGACGAATTGTTGCAATCAAACTTTGATCAAGAAGAGCGCGACCGACAGTCAGACAAGTTGGAAATTCGGATTGCAGAATTTCGGCCTCACATTGGCTTGAAAACATTGAGAAAGGGACTTGGCCTGACTCAAGCACAACTCGCGAGTGTGGCGGGTGTGACCCGACGAACCCTTCAGTCTTATGAAAGCGGTGAAAAACAAATTCCAAGCGGTGTCGTCGTGCGACTAGCAGCCCTGTATCGTTTTGACATGCATCGCTTTTTTACAGGCAAAGCGCATGTTGATAATCTCGAAGTTCGTACAAAAACAGCCGAGGTGGTCGCCAACGTAATCATCCACCTCATGTCGCGACCTGAACTGTTGGGGATGCCGCAAGGCGAGATGCAACGTATCGCTATGGAATTTGCACGAAGCCACCCTAACGCATCAGATGTCACCAAGGGCAACATTTTCGACTCTATCCGGATCGTAACTGGCGATAAGTACCTGCGAGAAGAGGTCTCATATTCAGAACTTGATGATTAGAGTATAGAATTCACTGACCTGAACACACGTGGCGTGACCAAGCTGCCATCAGTTCACGGCGTTTCTCAAGCAAATCTGACCTAGCGTATGCGCGCTCAACTTCGCTTCCAACGGTATGGGCGAGGCTCATCTCAGCAATTTCGCGGGAAACATTGGGCTGCTCAGATGCCCAATCTCGGAAAACTGATCAGAATCCATGAACCGTAATCCCTTCCACCTTCATGCGGCGTAAAAGCATCAGCATTGCCATGTTACTCATGGGCTTGTGCCGCTTTTGTCCTTCAAATGTGAAATTAGATCGAAGCGCCTTGAGAGGCTCAAGAATAGAAACCATTTCAGCAGTCAACGGCACACGATGTTCCTTGTCCGCTTTCATCCGCTCAGCTGGTACGATCCAGAGCTTCTCACCAAAATCGAACTCGTCCCATCTAGCCTGCAATACCTCGCTCGTGCGGCTGGCCGTCAGGCAGGTGAACATCAACGCCTTCGCTGCCATTGCATCCTTTGTCGTCAGCTCAGCATAAAATGCAGGCACGTCTTCCCAATGCATAGCTTTGTAGTGCTGAACTTTCTGTTTAACCTGCGGTAACACGCGGGCGTCTCGGACCGTCGTGACAGGGTTCTCCCCTTCGCGGAAACCTTTTGACTTCGCCACGTCCAACACGGCTTTGATACGCTGAGCAAGGCGCTTGGCTGTCTCATGTTTTTCGGTCCAAACCGGCAACAAAACTTGCAAGACCTCGGGCTGCCCAACTTCAGAAACCGGCAGCCGCCCAATCTTTGGAAACGCATACTCGGCCAGCGTGTTGATCCACTGCTGGCCATGCTTCGGATTTTTCCATGTTGGCAGGCGCTCAATATGCACCTGCCGTGCGATCTCCTCAAAGCAGGGGATTTCCTGCCGCCCATTGTAGCGCGGGTTGATGCCTCGCTTCGCCAGTCGTCGATATTCCAAGGCGCGGTCACGCGCTTCGTTCAACGTCACGACGTCAGCGCCACCAAGCCCAAAGTCAGTGCGCAGGGGCTTGCCTTCGCGGTTCCGTTGGCCCTTCACTGTGACGCGTACGATCCACCGTCTTGCGCCCGATGGATCGACCACAAGATACAAGCCGCTCCCGTCGCCATGACGGCCGGGGCCAAGGTTCCGTACCAGATTTTTCGTCAGCTTTCCGCTTAGAGCAGCCAAATCAGCCTACCCCCGCTTCTGGGAGATACTTCCTGTAAGTCGGGAGATGCGCGATAAGCTTTCTAAGGGCGTAATCTCCGATTTGAAGAGCATCAGCCATCGTCTTTTGCGGCTCAGATGTTTCCAACAGTGCTACGACACCATTCCAAGACAGGATTTTTCGAAACTCAACGCCATGTGGATTTCCATCATTTGGCCTAATCTGTGCGGCCGCTATCGAGACGGCCTCGAGCTGATCCAAGGTTTCACCATCTGCTCTTCCGACCTCAGCCAACCAGAACAACATTGGACTGCACTTCAAACCACTCCAAATCCTAGGAGGCTGAAATGACTTACCATCCATCTCGTTCTCGCGAGCCTTCAACGACAGCCACCCAAGCCAATGCTCCTTCTGGGAGCTGTACCATTTGTTGTGAAAACCTGCGCCAATCTGTATCTTCTGCTCGAGCGCGACCGTCCTTTTGGGCTTCTCCGGAAAGCCCGCTACTAGACGGCGCAATTTATAAATATCGATTTCGGACACCGGCTATCTCCTCAAAGAATACCACGATTTCTACCACGCAATGAATAGAAACGAGTCTAATCGAAGAGAAACCAAAAGCAACAACGAATGCAGATAGATCAACAAAAACAGTCCCATAAGGGGTTGAATGAATACCAACAGAATTGAATGAAAATGGTGGTTGGCGGAGACGAAGGGATTCGAACCCTCGAATGCTTGCACATTACTCCCTTAGCAGGGGAGCGCCTTCGACCACTCGGCCACATCTCCACCGATGCGTATATCTGGCCAAGTACCGGGAAAACAAGGCCCAAACTGCAGGTTGTGACAAGTTTTTGAACCATCTGGAAAAACGCCTAGCCAAGCCAGTTAAAGCAGGTTTTCATAGCTGTACGACAAGAATCCCACCACATTTGTTCTTTTGTTGCGTCAGCCCCGCAACAATGTCAGCAATACCATACACCAGCCTACCAGCCCGCAGAAGGATCAGCATATGAGCAAGCCAACCACGCCCATTCCCACCACAACAATCGGCGCATTTCCCAAGCCGTCCTATGTGCCGGTGCGCGACTGGTTTGATATTTCGCGCGAAACTGGCGGCATGAACGCCAGCAAAACCACAACCGATTACACTGCTGCTAGCGCCCAGCTGGATGAAACCCACGAAGCATTGTTCGTGCGTGCAGCCAAAGAGGTGATCGACATTCAGATCGGCGCAGGTGTCACCATTCCGACAGATGGCGAAGTCCGGCGTGAGAATTACATTCACTATCATTGCCGCAAACTAGAAGGCTTCGATTTCGTCAATCTGGAAAACCGGGTGTTGCGCGATGGTGCCTATGTGACTGATTTACCTGCAATTCGTAGCGCGATAGGCCAGTCTGGCCCCCGCTACAGTCCGCATGATTACCGCGCCAGCCAACAGGTCAGCACGCAGCCGGTCAAATTCACCCTGCCCGGCCCGTTAACCATTATGGATACGACTGCGGATTGTTTTTACGATGACCGCGCGAAACTAAATGCGGTTCTGGCGGAAACCGTGAACCGTGAAATTCTGGCGCTGGTTGAGGCTGGATGTCAGTACATTCAGGTGGATGAACCGCTGTTTGCCCGTCAGGTCGAGGATGCGCTGAATTTCGGCATGGAGGGGTTGGAACGCTGCTTTCATAAGGTGCCAAAATCGGTGACGCGGGTGGTGCATATGTGCTGTGGCTATCCCGACCATCTTGACGATGCCGATTACAAAAAGGCCGATCCGGACAGCTATCACCGCTTGGCCAGCGCCATCGAGGATGCGGCGTTTGATCAGATTTCCATTGAGGACGCGCATTGCTGCAATGATCTGAACCTATTGGATAAATTACACCACAAAACGGTGATCTTCGGAGCAGTCGCCATTGCCAGCAGTGAGGTTGAAACCGTCGATATGGTCGAAACGCGATTGCGCGCGGCGCTGGACCATATCGATCGGGATCGTCTGGTTGTTGCCCCTGATTGCGGGCTGGGGTTGCTGTCGCCAAAACTGGCCGAGGCAAAACTAACCGTCATGTGTCAGGCCGCGGCGCGGGTATAACCAGCACATGATTCAGCCGGTTTTTTTCCGCGGATCAGGTGTTGAACAAAAAGTGCAGCACGTCGCCGTCTTTGACCACATACGTCTTGCCCTCAGAGCGCATTTTACCGGCCTCTTTGGCCGGTTGCTCGCCACCTAGTTCGACAAAATCCGCAAACGCGATGGTTTCGGCGCGGATGAACCCACGCTCAAAATCGCCGTGAATAACCCCAGCGGCCTGTGGTGCCGACGTGCCCTGCTGGATGGTCCAGGCGCGGGCCTCTTTCGGGCCGACGGTAAAATAGGTTTCTAGGTGCAACAATTCATAGCCAGCGCGGATCAGGCGATCCAATCCAGCCTCACTAAGCCCCATTTCCTCAAGGAACATCAGGGCTTCGTTGGGCTCCAGCTGGCTGATTTCTTCTTCGATCTGAGCACTAATGACGACATGCGAATTGCCTTGTGCCGCCGCCATTTCGGCAACACGAGCCGAGAATTCATTGCCTTCGGATGCATCATCTTCGCCAACATTACAGACATAAAGTACAGGTTTGGATGTCAGCAGTTGCAACATTCTCCAGGCTTTGGCGTCTTCTTCGTTAACTTCGACCACGCGTGCGGGTTTGCCTTCTTCTAAAACGGCAAGCGCCGCCTTGAGCAGGCTTTCCTGCAACACCGCCTCTTTGTCACCGCCGCGGACTTTACGCACCAGCCCTTGCAGGCGCTTTTCGATGCTTTCGATGTCGGCCAGCATCAGCTCGGTTTCAATTGTGTCGGCATCCGAAACCGGATCAACCCGGCCTTCGACGTGCGTGACGTTGCCGTCTTCAAAACAACGCAGCACATGGGCGATGGCGTCAACTTCGCGGATGGTCGCCAAAAACTGGTTGCCCAGACCTTCGCCGCGCGACGCGCCTTTGACCAGACCGGCAATATCGACAAACGTCATCCGCGTTGGGATGATCTGTTTTGATCCGGCGATTTCAGCCAATTGGTCCAACCGCGCATCCGGCACGCCGACTTCGCCGACGTTGGGCTCGATCGTGCAGAACGGAAAATTTGCCGCCTGAGCGGCTGCGGTTTTGGTCAGTGCGTTGAACAATGTGGACTTGCCGACATTCGGCAGACCCACGATTCCCATTTTGAAACCCATGATGGCCCCCGAATTCAGTGTCGCGCGGTTAATAGTGACAGCGCGCGCCGGGCGCAAGCCACGCAGGTCAGGTTTTCAGATGCATTCCGGCGTCAACCAGCAGGGTTTCGCCCGTCACATGGCGCGATGCGTCCGACACAAAGAACAACGCCGAATCGGCAATATCATCCGGCCCCGACGCAACGCCCAGCGCGGCGGCTGCTTTGACCGCTTCTACGGTTTTGGCATAGGTAGCATCGTCCATCGCGTCTTTGAACCAGCGGGTCCCGATAAAGCCCGGGCAGATGGCATTGATACGGATTTGCGGCGCAAGGGCGCGGGCCAGCGCCAAAGTCATGTTGTTCAGCGCCGCCTTGGTCGCGGCATAGGCCACCGACGAACCAATCGCTTTTACGCCCGCAATAGAGGATGTGTTGAGAACCGCACTGGCGCGTCCGGTTTGCTCATAGCCCGCGATCAGCAGTGATTTTGTCGCCTGTAGCATCAGATAGGGGCCAACAACATTAACCTCATAGGTGTCCATGAAATCGGCCTTGGTCAGCGCGTCCAGATCAGAATGATCGCGCGCATGCCTTGTGATGCCCGCATTATTCATCAAGATATCAAGCCGCCCGTGCGTCGCCGCCGCGTCCGCCAACGACCTGCAATCATCCGGGTCCGCGACATTTGCCTTGACCAGTTGCACCTGCGCGCCTGCCGTGCGGCACAGGTCTGCGGTCTCTTCTGCCTCGGCAGCCGAGCGGGAATAGTTGACGATCACATTGGCGCCACGTTCCGCCAATTTCAGCACCATTGAGCGCCCCAACCCGGTGGCCGACCCCGTTACCAGGGCAACGCGCCCGTCCAGATCATTTGTCATTTTACAGTCCCAATTTCTGGTTTTTGCGGTTTTTGCCATCAAACTGCAAAACCTACGACGGTGAAACCCCAAACACGCATTGATTTCTTCGTCATGTTTTGGCATGGCAGTCAGGATCAAAAGGAACGCACATCATGACCCGCATCGACGCCAAATTCGCCGACCTCAAAGCCAAAGGTAAAAAGGCATTTGTGTCTTACGTGATGGCGGGGGATCCCGATTTCGAGACTTCGCTTGAGATTGTCAAAGGTCTGCCTGCCGCCGGTGTCGACATTATCGAACTTGGCCTGCCCTTTACTGACCCGATGGCCGACGGCCCGACGATCCAATTGGCCGGGCAACGCGCGCTTGGGGCTGGCATGACGCTGGACAAAACGCTGGCGTTGGCAACGGCGTTTCGTGAAACAGATGACACCACGCCGATTGTGCTGATGGGCTATTACAATCCGATCTACAGCAAAGGCGTTGATAAATTCCTTACGCTGGCCAAAGCCGCCGGTGTTGATGGGTTGATCGTTGTCGACCTGCCGCCCGAAGAAGACGCCGAACTGTGCATTCCGGCGCAGGCTGCAGGGTTGAACTTTATCCGCCTCGCCACGCCAACCACCGACGACAAACGCCTGCCACGGGTTTTGCAAAACACCTCGGGCTTTGTGTATTACGTGTCGGTCACGGGCATCACCGGTGCCGCCGAGGCTGATGCCGATGACGTTGGCCCCGAGGTGGCGCGCATCAAAAAACAGACCGCCCTGCCGGTGATTGTTGGCTTTGGTATCAACACGCCAGAAAAATCGCGGGCTATAGCGGGCATTGCCGATGGCGCTGTGGTTGGCTCGGCGATTGTCAGCCAGATTGCGGTAGGCAAATCGGTGGCAGAGATTTTGTCGTTTGTGAAAACCCTGTCAGACGGCGCTCATTCTATCTGAGGCTTGCAGCGCAGCAATTGAATGGCGGAATATTTTGCGACGCGTTCGTCGTTTTGATTAAACACCTCATATCTAAATGTCGTCCGGCCCCGCTCCGGGCGCGATTTAGATATGGCCGAGGTTAACACCGTACCCTTGAGGCGGATCGTATCGCCGGGGCGCACCGGCAGATACCAGCGAATTTTGTCCATCCCCGGTGACCCCATCGACGCCTCGGTGAACACGTTTGTTTCCAGCGTCAGCAAAAACGCCACCAGAATCGTGTGAAACCCACTGGCAATCAGCCCGCCATAGATCGAATCCTTGGCCTGTTCTGCATCGGTGTGAAACGGCTGCGGGTCCCATTTGTTGGCGAATTCCAAAATCTCGTCTAACGGCAGGCTGCGGCTGGCGGTTTCAAAGCTGAACCCAACGGGTAGGTCATCAAAATACATAAATCTTTCCTCAGGGGGTGTTCGCAACATCTGGAACGGGGCGGTCGCGTGGTGGTTCGGCGTTGCGGTGATTATCCAGAAACACGCGCAGGTCCGCTAGCACCGGCAATATCTGCGCCAATCGCGTTGTATCAAACCCGTCGGCCAGAACCTGAAATTCGGGCTTCAAATCGGCAATCGCCTGTTCCCGCAGCGCCCGCCCGGCATCGGTTAACCAGACACATTTGGACCGCCGGTCATTCGGGTTGGGCCGCACATCCACTAACCCATGTTTGGCCAGCACCGACACCGTATGTGTCATTGACGTTTTCGGCACCTGAAACGCCCGCGCCATTTCTATAGGAGTCGCGCCGTCCCGCACCCGGATCAGATGGTTCAGCGCCGCAAAATGCGGTGCAATCAGTCCTTTGGGCAACCGCGCCTCAAGCAAGGCGCGGCTTAGCTGCTCGATGATGCCTATTTCATTAAAGACACCAAAGAACAGCGACGGGTCGTTTTCTTGCATCAGGCTCTCAACTTTGTTTCCAATGGCCAGCGCGGTGATTGCGCGACTTTGGGACCATAGCCCAGCCGCCCCAGCATTTGAACCGTCTGACCGGGGCCGGCCAACAGATCATGCGCCGCGGTATAATGTTCGGCCATTTCGGGGAACTCTTGCAGGCATTGGCTCACCGGATGCAATGATACCCCCATTAATGTTGTCGCAAGGTTAAGCCGCAACCAACGTCGTCCGGTCGTGATCTGATCAAAGCGCGAATTGCCGTCTGTGGTCAGAACCGCATAGGCCGGCGTTGCCATCAGCATGCTGTTGTAAAGGGCGACACCTTGCCGAAACCCGGTGCTGTCTGGATCGCTCTGACCTTTGCGGCTCAGAACTCCGGCCAGCATCAGGCTCTCCAGAAACGGCCCGCCAAGGTCAATGCCATCAGGATTGGCGTTGATCTCGGCCTTGCCAAACCGCATCAGATCCACACTTTCCTGCAACATACGCGGCGTGTTGGCCTCGGTCAGCCAGGCAGCCCAAGTTACATCACGCAAGACCTGCACACTATCAGGGTCGGTGATGATCTCGGCAAAGGGCGATAAATCGGCGGCTGTTTCGGGGGCAACAGCGGTGTCGGCATAGGGTTCTTTGCAGGACCGGCGGTGCATGATTGCAGTCGCCAGCCGATCGGATTTTCCACCTGCAAAAAACACTGCACGGGCAATAGCGCCATCGGGTCCATCAGGAAACAGCGACAGATCAACACCGTAGCCATCGGCAGAGGCCGCGATGGTTAATTGTTCCAAAAAACAGCCCAGACCGATGGTGATCTGGCGATCAAACGGATCAGTATGCGGGATTTTGCGGCTTTGGTCCTGATACAGCGCCAAACCGTCCGTCCCTTCCAGATCAACGATCCACGGTTGCAGATTGTGCGGGTTCGGCGCCAGCAGCGCAAAAGACAAGGCACGTTTGCGCGGGTCGTCATAATTTCCCGCCTTGTCCCACGGCGCCAGGGCCTGTGTTGGCGTGCGGCTTGTCAGAAAACCGGCGGCAGCGGCGCTGGCGGCCAAAATCGTGCCACCACCGATTAGGGCAATGACTTTGCGGCGGGATAGGGTCATGTCACTTCTCCAATTAGCGGTACATCACCCCTTTTAGTGCGATATCGCACTATTTCAAGGAAAATGATCCATTGAGACTTGGCCCGCGCATTGGTAATCAAAACTAACCAACTGTAGTGAGGCCCTGTCTATGCCCGTCATCACCAATATCGACGATCTGAAACGCATCTATGAACGCCGCGTGCCACGCATGTTCTTTGACTACGCTGAAAGCGGCAGTTGGACAGAACAGACGTTCCGCGAAAATTGCACCGATTATGAAAAAATCCGCCTGCGCCAACGGGTGGCGGTCGATATGACCGGGCGCAGCACTGCGGGCAAAATGATTGGCGAAGACGTGGCCATGCCAGTAGCGCTTGCCCCAGTTGGCATGACCGGCATGCAACACGCCGACGGCGAGATGAAGGCCGCGCAGGCCGCCGCCGATTTTGGCGTGCCGTTCACCCTGTCCACCATGTCGATCAATTCGATCGAGGATGTCGCCGAGCATACAAAAACACCGTTCTGGTTTCAGCTGTATGTGATGAATGACACCGATTACACCAGCCGCCTGATCCAACGTGCCAAGGATGCCAATTGCTCGGCTCTGGTCATTACGCTGGACCTCCAAATTCTCGGACAGCGGCACAAAGACCTGAAAAACGGCCTAAGTGCTCCGCCCAAACTGACACCAAAAACCATTGCCAACCTGATGACCAAATGGTCCTGGGGGATTGAAATGCTGGGCGCCAAACGTCGCGAATTTGGCAATATCGTTGGCCATGTCAAAGGGCTCTCTGATACGTCATCGCTTAGTGCCTGGACCAACGAACAGTTTGATCCCTCGTTGGACTGGAACAAAATAGGCAAGCTGATGGAGCAATGGGGTGGCAAAGTCATCCTTAAGGGGATACTCGACGCCGAAGACGCCAAAATGGCCGCCAAATTAGGCGCCGATGCCATCATCGTCTCCAACCATGGCGGCCGACAACTGGACGGTGCGCTATCCTCGATCCGCATGTTGCCGTCGATTTTGGACGCGGTGGGCGATGACGTCGAAGTGCATATTGATGGCGGAATTCGCTCTGGTCAGGACGTGCTCAAGGCGCTGGCGATGGGCGCAACCGGCACCTATATCGGCCGGGCGTTTATCTATGGGCTAGGCGCGATGGGGCAAAAAGGCGTGACCAAGGCGCTTGAATTGATCCACAAAGAAATGGACATCACCATGGCCTTGTGTGGCGAAAAGGATGTGGCCAATTTGGGACGCCACAACCTATTGATCCCGCAAGATTTCGAAGGCCGTTGGCAAGACTAGGCCCGGCGCGTTAGAACCGGGATATGTTGATTTTCACGCCTCAGTCGCTTGCTTTTATCGCGGTGCCCAAAACTGGCACGACTGCGGTTGAAATGGCGTTGAAACCCAAGGCCGACATTGTTTTTACCAAGCAACGCAAACACATGACGGCGCAGCGGTTTCACAAAAAGATCGCGCCGTTTCTGGACGCGGCATTTGATCTGCGTCCGGATCCCATGGCCGTCATGCGCGACCCCGAAGAACAGGTTCGTAGCTGGTATCGCTATCGCAACCGGGATCGGAACGTAGAAACGCCCACGTCGACCAAAGAACTTAGTTTTGATCAGTTCGTGCTGGACGTGATTGCGGATGATCCACCAAAATATGCCGGAATAGGCAGCCAGTATAAAATGCTGACCTCAGCGCGGGGCGCTGTTTTGGTCGAGCACCTGTTTGCCTATGAAACCCCGACCCTGTTTCACAATTTTCTGGATGAACGGTTTGGCCAGGCAATTGTGCTCAAGCAGAAAAATGTCTCGCCTCGGGTTGATGCTCCGCTGGGCTCAGATACCCGACGCAAATTACACGCGGCACGCGCCACCGAATTTGACCTTTATCATCGCTTGATGGATGCGGGCGGCCATCTGGTCACATCACAGGGTTAACCGCGCACCACGAGGCAAGCGCCCTCATTCTGCCGGATATTGCGCGTCCGACATAAGAACGCGCCGGGCAATCACCGGGGCCAAAAGTATCGCCACCAGCACCAACACGATCGCCACCAACATAAACGCGACCGGTAGGCCAAAAGCATCGGACGTCAGCCCCATAACGCCTGGCCCCAGCAGAAACGCCCCGTATCCAATCACTGTAACCTGTCCAATCGCCGCCACCCGCTCGCTTTGCGGTACTACTCGACCGGCAAGACCCATCGCCAGCGGCACCACGACCGAAATGCCCAGCCCGGCAAGGCCAAACCCCAGATAGGCCATCAACAGCGTCGGCGCCAAAGACGTCAGCCCCAGGCCAATTGCCGCGATGAAACAGGCGATCCCAATCATCACCGTATCGCGCACATGCGCCGCCACGACCTGCCCGAACAGCCGTCCAAACCCCATCGTTAAGCCCAAAATCGCCGGCCCCAATGCGCCCTGCACCGCATCTCCGCCCAAGCTGCGTTCAAGATGCAGCGCCGACCAGCCCTCGACCGCCTGCTCCGCGAAAAATGCGGCCAGCACGACAAATCCGATCATCCAGACCAGTGCATTGTTCACCCTTGTCGGCGCGTTCGCCGGTTCCCCCACTGACCCCGTATGCGGGCTGTGCATGTACCGGCACATGATCAAGGTGATCAAACCAACAACCGAAAACACCACAAACGGCCCAAATCCGGCTTCTCGCGCCACACCGGTGGCCAGGGCGGTTCCGGCATAGGCAAACGAAAACAACGCGTGGTTCAGGTTCATTAGCGGGCGTTTACGGGCGGCCTCGATCTCGGATACCCGCGCATTCATCAAAATGTCCGACACACCAGACGACATCGCCACCACCGTCATCGCAATGGTAAACGTCACCAGCCCGGTTGTCAGCGATGGCAACACAAAAACCAGCGCCACCGCCGCCGCCGCCATCTGAACCGACCTTGCGCCAAACCGACGGTCCACCCGCGACGCCAGCCACATCGCCGTCAGCGCGCCAATCGAGGACACCAGAAACGACAGACCAAACCCCGCATCGCTGGCACCGATTTGGGCCTTTAACACCGGAACCTGCGCCGCAAATGCCGCCCACGCCATGCCCATTGCCATAAACGACAAAGCCGGGGCGTGACTGCTCTTGATATCTGTCCAAATTCCCATAATTTCGCCCTTCGCACGATCGGCCTGTCCGCTGCAAGCAAAAGCTCTTTTCAATGGCCAAGGAACCGTCTATATGCGCGGCTTCACGCGGGTATACAGCCTTGGAGGATGCCCGCCTTAACATTTGGAGAATTATTATGGCTGGAGAGATCCCAGATCTTATAGCTCAGGAACGTACGGGGACAGGCAAGGGCGCCGCTCGTCAGGCACGTCGTGCCGGTCTGGTTCCTGGAATCGTTTTTGGTGGCGACGTTGATCCGTTGCCAATCAACATTCCGTTTAACGACCTGTTGACGCGCCTGCGCAAAGGTCGGTTCAAGTCGACATTGTTCAACCTCAAGGTTGAAGGTCATGACGACGTGCGGGTTATATGCCGCGACGTTCAGCGTGATGTTGTCAAAGACCTGCCAACGCACCTTGACCTGATGCGCCTTAAGCGCACCACTCAGATTGCCTTGTTCATTCCAGTTGAGTTCATCAACGACGAAGAGGCCCCCGGCCTGAAGCGTGGTGGTGTTTTGACTGTTGTGCGTCCCGAGGTCGAACTGACTGTAACGGCGGGTGACATCCCTGAAAAGCTGACGGTTGATCTGACCGGGCTTGATGTGGGCGACACCATCACCATCGCGTCGATCACATTGCCAGCTGGTGCCAAGCCAACAATCGACCGCGACTTTGTTGTCGCCAACATCTCAGCCCCATCGGGTCTGCGTTCATCCGACAACGAAGGCGGCGACGAAGACGGTGCTGTCGAAGCGGATGCAGGCGCAACCGAAGAATAATCAGCTTTCAAAATCTGATGGAAAAGCGGGGCCAATTTGGTCCCGTTTTTTTTTGCGCGGCTCACTCTTGGCAATCCCGGGTCTCGCGCAAGCATTGCGTCGGCGTGCCCAAATCCAACAAATTCACCCTATCTTCCCCGAACGACGGCTCTGACGTAGGATTTACCAGCGCCTAAATAGGGCAGCGGCGCGCAACTTAGTCGCGTTCACTATATTCACGAAGTCGGGCGCATTATTCCGACACCACCGGATCGCGTATTCTGGTGCAGGCCGCGCGGCTGAAAACTTCACTAAACCAGAGTCGCTGACTGTCCTATTCTTTTTGCGCCCAGAAGTGTTTCCATGCATCTATTTCGGTTCCGTCAGGCAGAATTCAGATGCCAAACGCACCGCCATCGCTCGCCTTGCGAATTTCGTACTGACCACCCGTTTCTACGCAATAGGGTGCTGCAGGATTGGCCAATTGCGTTGTGGCATAGATTGCCTTTCCCTCTTTGACTCTGCGTGAAACAGAGATATCTTTGATCGCATCAGGCGAAACCGTCAGCGGATTAGCATCAAGAACCACTAGGTCGGCCAGCTTTCCAATCTCAATACTGCCCTTCTGGTCCTCTTCAAACGCCTGATAGGCGGCGTTGACAGTGATCGCCTCTAGCGCCGAAATCCGCTGATCTGCCCCCAGCACTTTGCCATTGCTATCTATACGGATCACGGCGTTCCAAAGCACAAACATCTGATCGATTGGGACTACATTGAAATTGTGGTGATTGGTCTGACTCTCTAGTAAATATGTTTTTATAACAAATACTTAGTATCAAAGAAGGGCCTTTTCCATGCGCAAACACCACATACAGCGCGAACACGCCCCCCCCCTGAAAAGACAACGAAAGACAAGCGCGGGCGGCATCGCCGTTGCGCATGAGTTGCGCAGGAAGGACTATATTATGAGTAACGAAAGTAACGTCGATCTGCTTCATTTAAATTGGGTAGTCGGGTCTGCGCGCTCAAAAGCAAACTAGACGCATGGTTGCTGGGTAAGTCTGACGAAGGCAGCAAACCCGACGAAACAGAGAGGGCGCGCTATGAGTGTCGGGTCAATTGCAATCATTCTCAAGAACAGCCGCTAGGAAATCCACCTCAGGCTTGGCGAATTTAATGGCCACCAGCTTTTCAATGCGAGGGTGTTCTATAGGGCCGCAGACGGCGAAAAGCGCCCCGGAAAGGCGGTCATAGAGGCGCGGGCGCAGGGGTTGATTGAATGACACGGAGAGAGACAAGCGCAATGAGAAGCTATCCGGTTTTGTGCCGATGCTGTTCCGCACCATCGACGCCCCGGCTTGGTTGGCTCTAACGGTCTATGCCAAGGCACTCTATCCCCTGATGAAAAGACGGGCTGGGGTCAATGGTTCAAAGAACGGCCAATTCAGCCTGTCGGTGCGTGAGGCAGCGGGCTACCTCGGGTGCGATAAGAACACCGCGTCCAGATGAAATTGACGCGGCGGTCAATGCTGCAAACTGGTTCCGCACTGGAACAGGCCATTCGCCGCGATTTGCAATCGACAATCCGGTCAAGCTGGATGAGGCGGCGTTTCAAGGCACCGGCACCAGCGGGCAACCTTTGGGCGTTATCCAAGGGGCAAGCACCTACAGCATCACCGAAACGGCAATCGGGGCGGCTTCGTCCTATGCAGCTTTCCGGGCGGCTGTCACCCGGTTTCTGATCGCCAATGCGGCGTCGGGTCCGGGTTCTGTCAACCTGTTGCTGCGGCCAGAAATCTTTGACGGCATGGATGCTGACCTGATTAGCGCCACGGCCTCAGCATGTGGCTGATTCGGGTTCATCGTCACCACCGCGGCCCCAATCAAAATCACGTCAGCATCCTGCGCAACGGCCCCCGTGGCCAGCACACAAACAAACATCCCTATACGGATCAAACGACACTTACCCAAATTTTCCCAAAAAATTCAGATCGCCCCTAACACCACACAACCCTACATCAATAGTCTCACCCATTCTCCGCCCGGCTCTGGAAAGTTGTGGATTTGTAAGGCATATCAGACGCAAGTGTTCAAAACCTTAAGGCAGATGCCATGAAACTCATTGTCGGTCTGGGAAATCCGGGTGCAAAATACGCCAGAAACCGTCATAATATCGGCTTTATGGCGGTAGACCGGGTTGCCGAAGACCACGGCTTTGGCCCCTGGAAGGCCAAATTTCAGGGACTCATCAGCGAAGGCCGCCTTGGGTCCGAGAAAATCATATTGCTCAAGCCCGAAACCTTCATGAACAACTCTGGTCAATCCGTGGGCGAAGCCATGCGGTTTTACAAACTGGATGTCAGCGACGTCATCGTTCTGCACGACGAACTTGACCTTATCCCGGGCAAGGCCCGCGTCAAAAAAGGTGGCGGCCATGCCGGTCACAATGGCCTGCGCTCGCTGCATGGTCACATCACCGATGCCTACACACGTGTGCGTCTGGGTATCGGCCATCCAGGGCGAAAAGAGGCAGTAGCCGGCTATGTATTGCATGATTTTGCCCGCGCCGACGCCAACTGGCTTGACGATCTGATGCGCGGAATCTCTGACGGTGCACCATATTTGGCGGATGGCGATGGTGGCCGCTTTATGAACGCCGTTGCCCTGCGCGTCGCCCCGCCACGGTCCTCAACTACCGCGCCAAAGGCCAAGGCGCCAAAAGACAAAGCGACGACGCCCATCAAGGCGGAGGAGCCTCCCGCGCCAGAGCTGCCAAACCGCTCGCCTTTGCAAAACCTGATGGATAAATTCAAATGACCATCCGCGACGCCCTGCGCCTTCAAGGCACCACTTGTGCCGGGCTGGGCTCTCCCTTCATGGGCCAAATGCTCACCACGTT
>JBLHMP010000084.1:0-16874 GCA_047623555.1 Granulosicoccus sp. | reverse complement strand
TGGCGCCCTGTTCGCCTATTTTCTGCGCGCGCAGGTCGCGCATGCAAAAATCACCGAACTGGACCTGACAGAGGCGCGTGCCGCAGATGGCGTACATCTGGTTTTGGCCATTGAGGACCTTGAGGCTGCCGGGGTGAACATCGCCATGACCGCAACCACGATGTCAAATCGCAATGGCAGCAAAGGCGCCGGGCCTGTGCGGCCTTTGCTGGCCAAAGGACGGGTGCGGTTTGTTGGCGAAGCGGTGGCAATGATTGTGGCCGACAGCATGGATCAGGCGCGTGATGCGGCCGAATTGATTCTGCTAGAGACGGATGATCTGCCGGTGAAACTTGATCTGGCGGTGGGCGGCGAGCTGATCCATCCCGAAGCGCTGGAAAATCGCGCCTTTGACTGGGGCATGGGCGATGAGGCCGCGACACAAGCGGCGTTTGATGTGGCGGCCAAAACCGTCAGCCTCGAGGTTGGTGATAACCGGATCATCGTTAATTCGTTGGAACCACGCGGCTGTTACGCCGAATGGGATGGCACGCGACTGCACCTGGCCTTTGGCGGGCAGGGCGTTTGGGTGATGAAGACCGAGATTGAAAAGGCGCTCGGCCTTGCGCCGGAACAAATCCGCATCACCAACCCGGATATCGGCGGCGGCTTTGGCATGAAGGGCATGCCCTACCCAGAATATTTTGTCGTGGCACAGGCGGCGCGTTTGTTGGGCCAGCCGGTGCGCTGGATGTCGGACCGGACCGAGGCGATGTTGACCGATAACGCCGGTCGCGATCTGGTGTCACTGGCCGAATTCGCCTTTGACGAGACCAATAAAATCACCGCCTATCGGGTGAAGTCGACCTGTAACCTGGGGGCATATAACGGATTTTTCGGGCAGGCGATCCAGACACAATTGTTTTCGCGTGTGTTGATGGGCACCTATGATGTGCAGACCACATGGCTGCAGGTCGAAGGCATTTATACAAATACCACGCAGGTTGACGCCTATCGCGGTGCCGGTCGGCCCGAGGCGATTTATGTGCTGGAACGGTTAATGGACCGGGCGGCGCGGGAACTTGGCGTTGATCCGTGGGAGCTTCGCCGTCGTAACTTTATCCGCCCCGAGGCGTTTCCCTATATGTCGGCGACGCAGGAATTGTATGACGTGGGTGATTTCAACAAAGTGTTGACGCGTGCTTCGGTTGAGTCCGATCAGGCCGGGTTTGCCGCGCGTCGCGATGCGGATGCCGCAAATGGATTGCTGCGCGGGCAGGGGCTTTGTTTTTACCTCGAAAGCATTCTGGGCGATCCCAGCGAAGCTGCCAAAGTCGAATTTCACGATGACGGCACGGTGAGCATCTATGTCGGCACCCAATCCACCGGGCAGGGGCATGAAACGGTCTACGCCAAGTTTCTCGCCGATATGACCGGCATTCCACCGCATTTGATCAAAGTGGTACAGGGTGATTCCGATCTGATTACCAAGGGCGGCGGCACGGGCGGGTCGCGATCTGTGACCACACAGACCAATGTGACGCTGGCCACAGTGGACAAGATGATTGCGGCGTTCACGCCGTTTCTGGCGGATAAAATGGGCGTGGCTGCCGAGGATATCAGTTTTGATGACGAAACATTCCGCGCACCGGGTTCAAACCTGACGCCGACGTTCCTTGAGGCGGCTGTGATGGCACGCGAGGAGGACCGTATGGATTTGTTGACCCACGAGGCCCGGGCCGAACTGCCTGCGCGCAGTTTTCCCAATGGCGCGCATGTTTGCGAAGTGGTGGTTGACCCGGAAACCGGCACAGTCACGGTAGATCGCTATACTGTGGTCGATGATTTCGGCAACCTGATCAGCCCGGTTCTGGTCGAAGGTCAGGTGCATGGCGGCGTTGCGCAGGGGCTGGGGCAGGCAATCACCGAACATGTGGTTTATGACGATCAGGGGCAGCTTTTGACCGCGAGTTTCATGGATTACGCGATGCCGCGTGCCGCCGATTTGCCGATGATTTCGTTTACCTCGGAACCGGTACCGTCAACGGCCAACCCGATGGGCATGAAAGGCTGTGGCGAGGCCGGAACCGTTGGGTCAATGGCGGCGGTGGCCAATGCGGTGCAGGACGCGCTTTGGGATGCTGGCGTGCGGAAGGCGGATATGCCGTTCACCCCGTTGCGCGTATGGGAGATGTTAGCGGATGGCGCTGTCGCGGCTGAGTAAACGCCTGTTTTCATGGCTTGCCCGACCGTTTCGATCTGAGCAGACTGGCGAAGTTCGGCGGCGCGGACCGCAGACGCATGTGATCATTCTGGACGGCACCATGTCGTCGCTTGAACCCGGGTATGAGACCCACGCGGGCGTGACCTATCACCTGTGCCGCGAAATGGGCGCGCAGGTGTCGGTTTACTACGAGGCCGGGGTGCAATGGCCCAGTTGGCGCACAACGCTGGATGTATTGCTGGGGCGGGGTATCAATCGACAAATCCGGCGGGCCTATGGGTTTTTGGCATCGCGATATCGCCCCGGAGATCAGGTGTTTCTGATCGGCTATTCACGCGGTGCCTATGCGGTGCGCTCGCTTGCCGGGGTGATTGATATGGTGGGGCTGGTCAGGGCCGAACATGCCACCGTGCGCAACATCCGCACCGCGTATCGGCATTACGAAATGCATCCGGGTGGGCCGCAGGCGATGGCGTTTTCGCGGGCTTTTTGCCATGAATTTGTGCCGATTGAGATGGTTGGGGTTTGGGATACGGTCAAGGCGCTGGGCCTGCGCATACCGATTTTGCGGCAGCTGGCGTCGGCGCGTCATGAATTTCACAGCCATGCGCTGGGGCCAAGCATTTGCAACGGCTATCATGCGCTTGCGTTGAACGAGACGCGGCGGGTGTTCAAACCGGTGATGTGGGAAACCCTGCCGGACTGGTCGGGGCATCTGGAACAGGTCTGGTTTAGCGGTAGTCACGGCGACATCGGCGGCCAGCTTGGCGGGTATGAGGCGGCGCGCCCCTTGGCCAACCTATCGCTCGTGTGGATGTTAGAACGCGCCGAGGCCTGTGGATTGCCGTTGCCGGATGGCTGGCAGGCCCGGTTTTATACCGATCCTACCGCCCCGTCCGTGGGGACGTGGCGCAGTTGGGGCAAGATGTTTCTGATGCGCAGCCCGCGTGTTGTTGGTCAGGACCAATCGGAACGTATTCACGAAAGCGTTGCGCAATCCAAAGGCGTGCGCTGAAGCGCACATTACATATTTTGTTTGGCGCCCTGGTGCGGATGTCGCGGCTTTACCGCTTGGACGGGTCCATGATGATACAGGTGGTTGTCCCGGTGGCGTAAAGTTTACCGTTCTCAACACCGCGAATTTCACCATGGGCAATACCGGTTGAACGCCCCGCGTGGTCAACCACACCTTCGCAATCGATGATCATACCCAGAGGGATCGAACGGATAATGCTGATTTTGTATTCCAGCGTTGTATAGACCGATCCGCGCGGCACTTTGGTCATCACCGCACAGGCCATCGCGCTATCGAGCAGGGTTCCGTACCAGCCGCCATGCACCGTTCCCATTGGGTTAGTGACGTTGAATTCGGGCGTGCCGCGAAACACCGCGCGGCCTTCTTCGATGTGATGCAGCGTATAGCCCATCGTTTGGCTAATTGGCGGGCCGGGTTGGGTTCCGTCGAAGATGGCCTGCATGAATTCCAGGCCGGACATGGATAATACTTCGGCTTGGGTCAGCAGATCTTCGGGGCTAGTGGCAAATTTCATAATGTATTTCTCCTGTTGCTGCGGACGCTAACAGGGAGATTTAAATGAACAAGATTTACGCCACGTTCTGCAACTGAGTTCGTGCCGTGATGCCAAGCGCGTGACACACATCGCGGGTCAATTCCGGGCGGTTCAGCGTATAGAAATGCAGCTGATCAACGCCTTCGTCGATCAGATCACTGCACAGCTCGGTACACACGGCCGTGGCCAATAAATCCTCGCGGCCATCGCGGGTGGCCGTTTCAAACGCATCAACCAGCCAGCCGGGTATCTTGGCGCCGCAGCGCGCCGCAAACGCCCGCGCGCCTTTCCAGTTTTCGATCGGCAAGATGCCAGGTGTGACTGGTGCTTTGATCCCGGCTTTGACACAGGCATCGCGGAACCGCAGAAAGGTGTCGGCCTCAAAAAAGAACTGGGTCAGGGCCTCGGTCGCGCCAGCATCAAGTTTCGCCTTGAGCCAGTCTATGTCCGCCTTCATATCGCGCGCCTCGGGATGGGTATCAGGATAGGCGCCAACGCGAATGTTGAATTTGCCGGTCTCGGCCAGCGCAGCGATCAGCTCGCAGGTGTCGGCAAAGCCATCTGGGTGCGGTTCAAACCGATCCTGCCCTTTTGGCGGATCGCCGCGCAGCGCAACGATGTCGCTCACCCCGGCACAGGCGAAATTGTCGGCAATTGCCAGGGTTTCGGCGCGGGTGGCGTTAATACAGGTCAGATGCGCCGCCACGTTCAGCCCGCTGGATTGGTGCAACGTCGTCACCGCATCCCGCGTCAGATCGCGGGTGGTGCCGCCTGCACCATAGGTCACCGACACAAATCGCGGGTTCAGCGGCGCCAGCGTTTGCACCGTATCCCAGAGCCGGAAAGAGCCCTGCAAGGACTGTGGTGGAAAGAATTCGAACGATATGCCGAGCGTGGACATTGGCTGTACTCCTTAGATTTGCCCCCTTGTCGCATGTGGGTAAACGTGAGACAAATTCATAATATTCAACAACAACATGAGTTGGACCATAGGTTGCACATCGAATTTCGCCATCTCCGCACGATCAAAGCGATACATGAGGCCGGAGGTTTGGGCCGTGCTGCGGATCGGTTGAACATCACCCAAAGTGCGCTGAGCCATCAGGTTAAGGGGCTTGAGGATCAGGCCGGGATTGAGCTTTTTGTGCGCCGTGCCAAGCCGATGAAGCTGTCGGCGGCGGGGTTGCGATTGCTGCGGCTGGCCGAGCAAGTGTTGCCGCAGGTCGAAGCGATGCAAGAGGAATTTGCCAATCTGCGTGGTGGCAAAAGCGGGCGGATGCACATCGCCATTGAATGCCACGCCTGTTTTGAATGGTTGTTCCCGGTGCTTGAGGCGTTTCGGCGGTCGTGGCCGGATGTGGATGTCGATATTCGCCCCGGTCTGGCCTTTGACGCAATGCCCGCACTGGTGAAAGAAGAGGTCGACCTCGTGGTGTCGTCCGACCCCGAGGATCTGAAAGGTGTCGAATTCATTGAACTGTTTGAATACGAGCCGGTTTTTGTGGCCTCATCGCAGAATCCACTGGCTGCAAAATCCTATGTAGACGCGGCAGATTTTCGCGATCAGACGTTGATTACCTATCCGGTGGAGCGCACCCGGTTGGATATTTTCAGCCAGTTATTGATCCCGGCCAAGGTGGAACCGGCGGCAATCCGGCAGGTTGAGTTGACGGCGGTAATTTTGTTGCTTGTGGCGTCAAATCGGGGGGTGTCTGTGCTGCCCGACTGGGTGGTGCGCGAGGTCAAATACAGTTCGGATTATGTGACGCGACCGTTGACGGCGAATGGGATCAAACGGCGGCTTTATGCGGCGATCCGGTCGACTGACAAGGACAAACCCTTTGTTCAGGAATTGATCAGGCTTGCGCGCGTTGAAGCGCACAAGCTGCAGGCAATTTAGCGCAGGTCAGGCGACCTTGACGATCTGTTTGCCCATATTCCCGCCTTTGAGCATCGACATAAACGCGGTTGGCGCGTTCTCAAGTCCCTCGGCGATGTCCTCAACATAGGCGATTTCACCCGAGGCGATCTTGGGTCCGATCTCGGCCAAGAACGCCGGGTATTGATCGTAATGGTTCGAGATAATAAAGCCATTTACCGACAGGAACTTGACCAGAATATTGCGCCATATCATTGGAGCCGTCAGTGATTGCGCCGGAGCATTTGCGCCCAAAGCGCCGGCATCATACCAGCTGATCATGCCACAAATAGGGATGCGCCCAAAAGTATTCATCAGCGGAATAACCGCCTCAAGTATCTTGCCACCGACGTTCTCGTAATAGATGTCGATGCCACCCGGGCAGGCCGTACCCAAGGCGGCGCGCAGATCGGCGGCGGTGTCATAGGCGCGGTGATCCAGGCAGACGTCAAAGCCGAACTTATCCACGGCCAGCGCGCATTTCGTAGGGCCACCTGCGATGCCAACAGTGCGCAGACCGGCCAAACGCGCGACCTGACCAACCATGGAACCAACCGGCCCGGTGGCAGCAGCAACGACCAGCGTTTCGCCAGCCTTGGGTTTGCCGTAGGTGTTAAGACCGTGCCAGCCGGTGAACCCAGGCATGCCCAACACGCCCAACGCGGTGGTGATTGGCCCATGTGACGGGTTCAGTTTTTGCAGTGCTTTTGCAGGTAGGCAGCCATGTGTGACCCAGCCAAACATGCCAAATGCGAAATCGCCGGGTTGGAAATGCGGGCTGTTTGAGGCGATGACTTCGCCGACGGCGCCGCCCTCCATGGAGCCGCCAACCGGGACCGGTGCGGAATAGGATTTGGCGTCGTCCATCCGGCCGCGCATATAGGGGTCCAGCGACATATATTGGATTTTCACCAACACTTCGCCATCGCCCGGTGTTGGGATGGGGGCGGCCTCATAGCGGAAATTATCGGCGGATACGGCGCCGTCAGGGCGGCTGGCCAGTACAACGCGGTGCATTTGATCGGTCATGTTGAAACTCCTTAGGATGACTCGCGGCGACGTTGGCCGGGAAGGCCGCATTTGGCAAGAGGTCTGCGGTAAGGGACGTTACGGCAAAGTATGTTTCAAATTCAGTGAACCGTTTTGCGATCCAAGCGCACTGGTATCTGAATGACTGGATATGAGAGAGCGAAGCAGCCGCCCGTACACAGCAAACCAACTCCCAAAGCCACGAACTGGCCGTAGAAACGGCGGCATTCATGCCCGAATCCGGGTTTGGTTTAGCGGATGCAACGGTTGTGCGACGGGCTTTGGCGCAATTGCCGCCGGGTCACCGCGCCTGGGTGGCGCTGTTTTATCCTGAGGATATGCGGCTGGCCGAACTCGCCATCGCATTGGATGTGCCGGTGGCACAGTGAAAACCCGACTTATGCCCGATTTATGCAGATGCGCGAAAAATTGCGCGCGGGTTTGACAGGAGAGAGTGCTGAAGAAACTGATTGAGCCGTCGCTAAATGACGAGGACCGCCAGATTTGGTAATTTTGAACTGAGTTAAAGCGGTTTTGCGGCAAATTAGGCTGGGTGACATGGGGGGGGGCGATCGAAGGGGGATTGAGGTTTTTGACTGGCGTCTGGTGTGCTGTGAGCCTCTTTGGTGCAAGTGGTATGCCGCTGGCGCTGAAACGGGGGCTTTGGTCGACGGCTCTGATACTGGCGGTGACGACCATTATGATGAGTATTTTTGCGTCAAATGCAGGCCGATCGCATCCTGCGAAAGCTAAAACGTGTCGAGTTGATGCCAACGAGGCGCCAATAGCCCTTGGCAAGGGTCAGGTCCGGGCGTATACGCGCGGCCTGACCCGACAGGAGCGTGTGAAATGGTAGGCAGTGCAAATCTTAACATCATGATCAAGGCAGCCCGTGCGGCTGGCCGGTCACTGGTCAAGGATTTCCGCGAAGTGGAGAACCTTCAGGTATCGATGAAAGGCGCCGGAGACTTTGTCTCTAAGGCCGATATCGCCGCCGAGGAAATCCTGAAAGAGGAATTGCTGGGCGCGCGTCCGACCTATGGTTGGCTGGCCGAAGAAGGTGGCGGCATCGATGGTGTTGACCCAACCCGGCGTTGGATCGTTGATCCGCTGGATGGCACCACCAATTACCTGCACGGATTGCCCCATTGGGCGGTGTCCATCGGGTTGGAGCACAAAGGTCAGATGGTGGCCGGTGTGGTATTTGATGCGGCCAAAGACGAGATGTTTTACGCCGAAAAAGGTGCCGGCGCCTGGATGAACGACACACGTTTGCGTGTTTCAGGCCGTAATCGGATGATTGAGAGCATTTTTGCCACCGGTCTGCCTTTTGGTGGACGGGCGGATTTGCCCGAAACATTGCAGGATCTGGCGCGGATATTGCCGGTTTGTGCCGGCGTACGGCGCTGGGGCGCTGCGGCGCTGGACATGGCCTATGTTGCTGCTGGCCGCTACGATGGGTTCTGGGAACGCAACCTGCAGCAATGGGATTTGGCGGCTGGCGTCGTGATCGTACGAGAGGCTGGCGGGTTTGTCGAAGCGCTCAATCCGGGCGGTGATGTGGTGCCGGATGGTGAAGTGATCTGCGGCAACGAGCGGATTTTTGAAAAATTCGCCAAGGTTATTCGCAAGTAGCCGGTTTCTTTTTAAGAAAACGGACCGGAAAATTTGAAATTTTCCATTGGCGAAGTTTGCACTCAACACAGGCGCATGCGTCTGTGGTGAGGCGGGAAGCCTCCGGCGGGGATATTTTTAAACAAAAGAATATGAATGGCCCGCCTGAATTTTTGGGCGGGCTATTAGCGTTGAATTTTAGGGATGCGGCTGGGGCTGTAGATGTTCTCAGGATGCGGCGGTTTGCCGTGGTTAACGCTCCAGTATTGCGTGCCACCGCGTTTGCGCCAAAGTGGGATCAGCAGGATGAGGCCGACTACAAAGCCCCCAGCATGCGCCCAATAGGCAACGCCGCCGGTGGTTGGGTCTGAATTTACGCCGCCAAGTAGCTGCAAGCCGAACCACAGGCCAAGCATGACCCAGGCCGGAACCGGGAAGATTTTGAAGAATACGATGAAGATGATAATGATATCGACCCGCGCTTTGGGGAAAAGCAGCAGATAGCCGCCCATGACGGCGGCAATGGCGCCAGAGGCTCCGACGGTTGGGATGATCGAGCCGGGGGCGGACATAACATGGATCAGGCCGGATCCAACGCCACCGATCAGGTAGAACGCTAGGAATATCAGGTGGCCCATCTCGTCTTCGAGATTATCGCCGAAAATCCACAGAAACAACATGTTACCAGCCAGGTGCAACAGCCCGCCATGCAGGAACATCGAACTGACCAGCGAGATCAGGTTTGTGCCGTCGCTGACCCGAAACGGTACAACGGCCCAGTTGGCATAAAACAGCGCCAGCGCGTTGGGGTCGGATTTGATCGACAACGTCACCAAATACATCGCGACGTTAAGCGCGATCAGGGCATAGACAACATAGGGCGTCCGCCCCGACGGGTTGTGGTCACGAATAGGAAACATGGCGCCACGCTGGGCTGAAACATGGTTGGCGTCAAGGTTGCTTTACGTTGAACCACTTAGTAAGGCGGCGTTACCTCCGGCTGCGGTGGTATCGACACAGACATGACGTTCGCGCATCACCCGCGTAATATCGGGCAGGCCCGGGATCAGCGGCAGGATCGGGCCGTCCCGGGTGGCCAAGGCCTGTTCGATTTGGCGGGCGGTGTTTGTGTCGCCCCACCAGATGACGCCGGCGATATCGGGCAGGGTTTTCAGGGTTTCAGGCGCAAGGTGGCCGGTGCTGCAAATCGCGGTGCCACCAAGGGCGTGAACCGCCTCAGACTGGGCTTGCGTGGCTTTGGTGCCGGGGCCAAGGCACAACAGCGGCGCGCGGGGCAACAAGGATAGGCGGTTGGATTCGCCTGTGGGGCCGGGGAGGGTTGTTGTGTTCTCTGCCGGGCCGGGGCCGGGGCCGTTGATGGGGGCGGGGCCGCTGATGGAATCGGGGCCGTTGATGGGCAGGAGCGTGCCGGGAGTGTTCCAGTCTTCGCCGGTTGTTTGGATGTTGGGGGCGCAAAACTGCGGCATGTAATGTGGGCCGCCTGCCTTGGGGCCGGTGCCGGACAGGCCTTCGCCGCCAAAGGGCTGGCTGCCGACAACCGCGCCGATCTGGTTGCGATTGACATAGATGTTGCCGGCGTGAATAGCCTCTGTGATGTGTTGCACGCGGTCATCGATGCGGGTGTGCAGGCCAAAGGTCAGCCCATAGCCGGTGGCGTTGATGTCGGCAATAATCTGCTCCAGATCAGCGGACTCAAAGCGCACCACATGCAGAACCGGGCCAAAGATTTCGCGTTTTAACGCGCTGATGCTGGGAATTTCGATCAGAGTTGGCGCGATGAATATGCCACCTGTTGGGCCACCCGGTGGGATAGCCAGTTCTTTCAATACGCGCCCTTCATGGCGGGCCGCGTCGATGTGATCGCGGATGCCGTGTTGTGCGGTTTCATCAATGACCGGGCCGCAATCGGTGGACAGATGCCACGGATCACCAACCATCAACGCATCCATTGCGCCCCTGAGCATGGTCAGGATGTCGTCGGCAATGTCCTTTTGCACATACAGGCAGCGCAGCGCGGAACAACGTTGACCCGCGGATTGAAAGGCGCTCTCGACGATGGATTGCACCGCCTGTTCGGGCAATGCGGTACTGTCGACGATCATCGCGTTCAAGCCGCCAGTTTCGGCAATGAACGGCGCGCCGGGTTGCAAATTGTCGGCCATCGCCTGACGGATTTTGCGCGCGGTGGCGGTTGAGCCGGTGAACACGACGCCATTCACGCGCGCATCCGAGGTGAGCGCGGCCCCGATGGCGCCACCGCCGGGCAACAATTGCAGCGCCTCGCGCGGCACGCCAGCCTTGTGCAACAGGCTGGCCGCCAAATGCGCAATCAGCGGCGTTTGTTCGGCGGGTTTGGCCAGCACCGCGTTGCCTGTGGCCAAAGCGGCGGCGATCTGGCCGGTGAAAATGGCCAGCGGGAAATTCCACGGCGAGATGCAGGTAAATATGCCTGCAGCTGCGCCATCGGCTATTTTGGCGGCATAATAGCGTATAAAATCAACGGCTTCGCGCAACTCGGCAACGCCGTCCGGCAGGCTTTTGCCAGCTTCGCGGGTTAGCAGGGCAAAGATTTGGCCAAATTCGGCCTCGTATAGATCGGCGGCTTTGTTCAGGATGGCGGCGCGGGTGGTTGGATCGGCGCGCCATTGTTGGGCATGGGACAGGGCGGTTTCGATATCTGCGGCGCTGGCGGGGGCAACTGTTCCAACCGAATCGGCGGCATTGGCCGGGTTTGTAACCGGCTCGGGCTTGGACGGACTGGCGGCCGTGGCCAACAGCGGCGCCGCGGTCCAGTGGTGTGATTGCCATGGGGTTCGGGCGGTCTCGATCGCTGACAAAGTTGGCGCATGGGCCAGATCAAAGCCGCGTGAATTGAGGCGTTCGGGGGCAAAAAGCTTATCGCCCGTGGGCAAGGGCGGCGTTTGGTCGATGATGGTTTCAAACGGGTCGGCGACGACGGTTTCGGGTGGTACAGCGTCATCGACAATCTGGTTAACGAAAGAACTGTTGGCGCCGTTTTCCAGCAGTCGACGCACCAGATAGGCCAGCAAATCGCGATGCGCACCAACCGGTGCATAGATGCGGCAGCGGGTTTGGTTTTCGGCTTTGACGTTGTTGTGCAGGGTTTCACCCATGCCATGCAGGCGCTGAAATTCATAGGGTTGCGCGTCGGCCATATGCAGGATCGCGGCAACCGTATGGGCGTTATGGGTGGCAAATTGCGGATAAATCCGGTCGGTCACACCCAGCAATTTACGCGCGTTTGAGATGTAGGAAATGTCGGTTGCGGCCTTGCGAGTGAAGACCGGAAAACCCTCCATGCCCTCGACTTGGGCACGTTTGATTTCAGTATCCCAATAGGCGCCTTTGACCAGACGGACCATGATTTTACGATCATGACGCTGGGCCATGTCGTACAGCGTATCAATCACCAATGCGGCGCGTGGGCCATAGGCCTGCACCACCACGCCAAATCCGTCCCACCCGGCAAGGGCTGGTTCCGACAACACCGCATCAACGACATCCAGCGATAGCGACAGGCGGTCCGCCTCTTCGGCGTCGACATTCAGCCCCATGCCCGCGGATTTCGCCAGCAAAGCAAGCGAGCGCAGGCGCGGCACCAGATCACGCATCACGCGGGTTTCCTGCGCAACTTCGTACCGGGGATGTAGGGCGGATAATTTCACCGATATGCCCGGATTGGCGCGGATGTCGTCGGATGTGCAGGCCTCGGCAATCGCCGAAATCGCCCGCGAATAGCTGAGGTGATAGCGGGCGGCGTCGGCCTCGGTTCGGGCGGCTTCGCCGAGCATATCATAGCTATAGGTGTAGCCCTTGGCCTCTGTCCTGGCGGCGCGCGACATGGCAGATGTAATTGATTCGCCGAGCACAAACTGGCGGCCCATTTCCTTCATCGCACGCTGTGTGGCGGTGCGGATCACCGGTTCGCCCAGTCGTTTGATGGCACTGCGGATGGCACTGGTAGGGCCGGGGGCGTCATCCTCCAGCACCTTGCCGGTGAGCATCAGCGCCCATGTCGAGGCATTAACCAAGGATGAGGACGAGCGACCCAAATGGCGACCCCAGTCGGATGGCGCGATTTTGTCCTCGATCAGCACATCAATGGTGTGGGCGTCGGGCACCCGCAGCAACGCTTCGGCCAAACACATCAATGCCACGCCTTCGTCGGTGGACAGACCATATTCGGCCAGGAAAACCTCCATCATACCGGGTGATTTACTGGCCCGGATGGCACGCACCAAATCAGCCCCGCTGGCGCATATGGCGCGACGATCGGCGCCTGACAGGTTGGCGGTTTCGATTAGCCGGGTCAGGGCGATATCGGGATCGCTATAGGTTTCGGCGTCGATAAAGGCATGTGAAAAAGGCATTGGGTTCTCCGGTCGTTTTGTGCAGTATATAGATTGATCGCCGGGAGATTCTCCTGAAAGTAAGGAAAACGCAGGCGAAAGACCTGAAATTTAGGGAGCCTTTGATGCAAATGACCCGACTTGAATTGGATACCTATGATCATGCGATTCTGCGCATACTGGCGATGAATGGCCGTATCAGCATTGCCGATCTTGCGCGTCAGATCGGCCTGTCCAAATCGCCAACCCAGACCCGCCTGCGTCGGCTTGAGGCAGATCGGATCATCACCGGATACCGCGCGTTGATCGACCCGATCCGCATGGGGCTGGAACATGTGGCTTTTGTCGAAGTGCGTCTGACCGACACCCGAGAGGCCGCATTGGCGGCGTTTAACGCTGCGGTGGCAAAGGTTGCAGAGATTGAGCAGGTGCATATGATTGCAGGCAGTTTTGACTATCTGATGAAGATCCGGACCCGATCAATGAAAGCGTACCGTATTGTATTAGCTGAAAAAATATCGACACTACCCCATGTCGCCGGAACCTCAACCTATGTAGCGATGCAGGCGGTGAAAGAAGACGGGGTTCCGGTGCATTTTGATGCCGCGACGTGACTATAGTGGATGGATCTTTGACCATGCGAGAGCAGATGAATGCCCACTGCGCGGCGAAATCATTTGAAATAGTCGCACAAGGGCGTTGTTGTCTGGAGTGCAGAGCGATAAGAAAAGCTGGTTGCGGTTGCAAAACCAAAACTTTTCGTGCGGGCGTGATGGAATGGTAGACATACCAGACTTAAAATCTGTTGGGCGAATGCCCGTGGGGGTTCGAGTCCCCCCGCCCGCACCATTTACCATCTCAAATTCTAGTTAAAACAATGGCTTATGTAATGAATCCTGTTTTATATCCACCTCTAAACCCACCCTGTGTTAGGCGCTTAGCGCCTTTGTGCCCGCAAATGGGCCCCGATCTCTGGTACTTCACAGTTGTGGTATCCCGCAAAACAATTACAGTGTATGGGAAATTGCATTGAAGTGATAAACCTAAGCGGGCCGATGAGCAGATGAGTATTGCAAGTTGGTTCGTTGGTTTTTGTAGCAACGTATCTGTAGATAAGAGGGATTTGATTGCCCTACGTTACCGGACGTTGACCAAACGCCTCAACTCAGATTTCTGGGCCAACGGTTCCGAAGTTTCAAATAGTTGGTATGTTGGTTCTTACGGGCGGAACACAGGGACTAATCTCATCAGTGACATAGATTTTCTATTTCGATTGCCTTGGAGTGTTTACAACCAGTTCGACGCACATTCGTACAATGGACAGTCCGCTTTGTTACAAGCTGTAAAGAACTCAGTAGAGAAGACGGGCTTTGTTGCACAAATCAGCTTGCGGCGGTGTTTGCCCTTACCCCTGATGGCTTCAACCTACAACCACTGTTTGTGGAATGCCAAGAGCGGTGAAACGATTTAGAATAGCAGCTCGGATTTGAATTTCCGCAACTTGCCGATCAAAGTCACGCGCAGCGAGGCTTTGGCCAAGTAGTTTCACACAATGCATTTTGGTCTCAACACTGCTTTTACGGTGATATCCTGTCAGCTGTCGCCACAGATGTTTTGAAGATCGAACCGCTTCGTTCTGTGCCCTCGCACCAGGTGTATCTGGCTTCCACAATTTGGCGTTCTTGCGCGGCGGAATGACCGCATGGGTATTGCGAGCAGGAATCGCATCGTGGCATTGGCGACGTGCTAAAAATGCGGTGGGAGCATTTTTCCGATGAAGGCTTCGATTTCACCCAAGGCAAAACCGACAAGCCTCTTTGGATTCCACTGACAGATCGTCTCAAAGCGCATTTGGATAGATTTGAGCGAAGAGAAGGCACTGTGGTTACTGGCGCGAAGGGGCAATCAGTAAGCTATCGCACGGTCGCTGATGAAATGCGCGCGACCAAGAAAAAGATAAAACACGAGAACGCGGGCTACTACAAAACGCACCGCCTGAGGAAAAACGCGACGATCGAATTGTAGCGCCCGTTCAACGTGTTTTGCGAGTGCGTCTCCAAAAAACGGCTGCTACTATTTCAAAAAGCCAAGAAAAAACGACTGAGTGAGGGAAAACAGGCATGAATGCTGTTGAGATTGAAGAAGCAATATCGGCATTGGCCGAGCTGCCTTTCGACGCAGAAGAATTCCCTTTCGCCTTCCTTTTGGCCTTTGGGAACAAAGCCACCACCATAAAACGCCTGCGCAGCGGAACATCCAACAAATCCGACCGGGGCGGCCTGCTTCAGACCAGCAACATCCATTTGAGGGTATGCGCAGCGGGCGAGGTCACAAATGCTCTGGCTCAACTCAAGGCAAGCCCTGGGACCACCAAGGCCAAGGCGAAATTCATCCTTGCCATCGATGGCACCACACTTGAGGCCGAGGATCTGAAAACCGGCGAAACCATCGCCTGCGATTACACCAAATTCCCCGATCACTTTGGCTTTTTCCTTCCGCTTGCAGGTATCAGCACCGTCAGCCAAATCCGCGAAAGCGCGTTTGATATCAAGGCGACGGGCCGCCTGAACCGCCTTTATATTGAGCTACTCTAAGACAACCCCGACTGGGGCACGGCCGCGCGCCGTCATGACATGAACCATTTCATGGCCCGGCTGATCTTTCTGTTCTTTGCTGAGGACACGTCGATCCTCAAGGGCGAGGATCTCTTCACCACCACCGTCACGCAAATGTCTAACAAGGACAGCGCGAACACCCATTGGGTGATCTCGGAACTGTTCCGTGCCATGAATGTTGATAAACCTGATCGAACGGGCGCGAACCTGCCAAATTGGGCCAACAAGTTCCCCTATGTGAATGGCGGGCTGTTTTCGGGCAGTACGGATGTGCCGCAGTTCAGCAAGATCGCGCGCTCTTACCTTTTGCACATCGGCTCGCTCGATTGGACCAAGATCAACCCGGATATCTTTGGCTCGATGATCCAGGCCGTGGCCGATGACGAAGAACGCGGCGCTTTGGGGATGCATTACACATCCGTGCCCAATATCCTGAAGGTGCTGAATCCGCTGTTTCTGGATGATCTGAACGCGCAGTTGGCTGCCGCTGGGGACAGCAAGAAAAAGCTAAAGAACCTGCGGACCCGCATTGCCAAAATCCGCGTGTTGGATCCGGCCTGTGGGTCGGGCAACTTCCTTGTGATCGCCTATAAAGAACTGCGAGAGATCGAGGCCAAGATCAACGCCTATAGCGGCGAACCCGATCGGCGCACGGATATTCCCCTGACCAATTTTCGCGGGATTGAGCTGCGCGATTTTCCAGCCGAGATCGCCTGCCTTGCGTTGATCATCGCGGAATACCAGTGTGACGTGACCTATCGCGGCCACAAAGACGCACTGGAGGCATTTTTGCCGCTGGATGCGAAAAACTGGATCACCTGCGCCAATGCGCTGCAACTTGACTGGACCAGTTTTATGGATGTCGAAGGCGGCGGGGTACAGTTCCGTGCTGATGATTTGTTCCGCTCGCCTTTGGATCAGGCCAAGATCAATTTTGAGGCTGACGGCGGCGAAAACTTTATCTGTGGCAATCCGCCCTATCTTGGTTCCAAATGGCAAAGAAAAGAACAGAAAGAAGACCTCAAGGCGATCTTTGACGGACGAGTCAAAAACTGGAAATCACTCGATTATGTAGCGGGCTGGTTCATGAAGGCTGCCGATTTTGGCCAGCACACCGAATGCACTGCCGCTTTCGTGTCCACCAATTCGATCTGTCAGGGCCAACAGGTGCCAAGTTTTGCGCCGCCAGCAATCGCCCATGCCCGGCGATGATAACATTGTCCGCGCCAGTCAGGATCGGATTGGTGAAGCCGAACTCGGTGATGGATGCGGCTGACCGCAATGAGCCTGCTTTGCCGCCAGCCAAGGTTGCTCACCTGCAGGAACGCATCATCAAACTCAAAGAACAAATGCAAGAATTGAAAGCCATCGAAGCCAAGGTGCAAGCCGCACCGGATGCCTAAGTTTCGTTAACTCGCTGGCCGGCAGACGATGCACAGCATCGGCGAGAGGGGGGCCAGACGCACGTTCCATGCGGCATCGGGGCGGCGGTATTGTTGGCTGCAACGTACAAACAGCCGTTGATGTTGAGCA